>CALVQX010000030.1 GCA_944358405.1 uncultured Bacilli bacterium
CGTATAGTTTGTTGTAATAATGGAGTAAGACCGGTTATTTTCAAATTAAAAATGATTGAGGAAGATAGATATTTAAGTCAAAATGAAATTGCTAAAATATTAAATTGTTCGCAAACAACTTATTCAAGATATGAAACAGGAGATCTAAATATACCAGTTGACTCTTTAATTAAGTTAGCAATATATTTTAATACTAGCATTGATTATTTAACTGGGCTTACTGATGAAAAAAAGCCTTATAAAAGTTCAGTAAGAACAGATAAATAAATTACTATACTAAAAAGTAAGTAGTAGGTTTTTGAACTGAACCCCAAAAATTGGACAGTTTATAATTAGGGATTTTGACTTTTCTTAAATCATGTTCTATCAAGAAAGCATGAAATGGTAAATCCTAAAGCAAGAATTTATCCTAAAATCTACTATTAATTTTCTCTTTGGGAGTTTTTCAATGTATTTATGTTGATTTTGTGATACTATTGTTTATAGTAGGTGGTATTATGAATCATAAGGATTATTATAGTATAGCAGTTGCTGATTGTTTTCGTGATTTTGATTATTTATTTACTAGGGATCGATTTATTTCTAGGAAAGTTTTTGAAAAATTTTTAGATAAATACTCGGATTTATTTAAAATTTATTCTAATTATAAAGAGAAGTTGTCTTTTGATTTTCAAAATAAGTTGGAACAAATTATGAATCATGGATATGCTATGATAAAAGAGTATAATAATCGTTTTATTACTCATGCTTTAATTTATTATAAAGACTATTTTGATAACTTATTTAAAGAAATAGATTCACAAATTGTTTTAGATTATTCTCAGCGAAAAGCTATTGTAAGTGATGAGGATTATTCTTTGGTAGTTGCTGGTGCTGGTTCTGGAAAGACTACGGTAATTGCTGCTAAAGTTAAATATTTAGTAGAAAAACTTGATGTAGATCCACGTAAAATCATTATTTTAGCTTATACTAATAAGGCAAAAGATGAACTATCTTTTAGAATTAATGATGATTTTAAATTAAATATCGAAGTTTTAACTTTTCATAAATTGGGAATGAATATATTAAGGGAACTTGTTAATAAGCCATTACAAATTATTGATGATAATAAAATGCTTTCTATATTGAATAGTTATGTAAAGGATGTTGTTTTTGAAGATAAGAAATTATTAAAAGAATTGATTGATGCTTTTCCATCTAAAGTTCATTTTCAAGAAGAAGCATTTTCTTATTCTAGTTTTAACGATTATTATAAGTTTTATATGCATAGTAAGTATTTAAAAGATAAAGATGATTTATTAGAAATTGTTCGGAATAAAATAGAGAGTAGAATTAGATACAATAGAACGATTTGTGGAGAATATGTTAAATCACTAGGAGAAGTGCGTATTGCTAACTTTTTATATCGAAATCATATTACTTATCAGTATGAAGAAGTATATCCTTATTCTTTATCTACCAAAGCTAGTTATTCTCCTGATTTTACTATAGATTATCATGGTAAAAAAATATATATAGAATTTTATGGTTTAACAAAATATAATGAAGATGGTAATTATACCTTGGATGATATTAATTATTATAATAGATTGATTGAGAAAAAACGTGAACTTCACCGCAAGTATAAGACAGATTTAATTGAATTATATAGTGAATATACAGATGGAGTAGATTATATTGACAAATTAAGAGAAGAATTAGTCAAAAGAAATATATCACTTATAGAACGATCTTTAGATAAAATTTATTTTAAATTATTAGAAACTTCTACAGATTCTAGTTTTTTTAAAGCTACCAAGATAATTCGAATATTTATTAATAAGTTTAAAGCTAGAAATTTTACAGAGGAAGATTTTGAACGATTAATTCACACTACAACGAATGAATTAGTAGTAAAACAATTAAAATTTATTAGGAAAGCTTATCTTTATTATAATGATTATATCCATCGTAGGTATCAGATAGATTTTCAGGATATGATTCATTATGCTTATCAAAAACTTGCTCTATTGAAAGATAAAAAAATAGAGTATGACTATATATTTATTGATGAATATCAAGATATTTCTTATCAAAGATACCATTTTATTAAAGAATTATCTTCTTTATTTCATTCTAAGATTGTAGCTGTTGGAGATGATTATCAATCGATTTATTCTTTTTCTTTAGCAGATCTATCTTTATTTACCAATTTTTATGATTTGATGGGATATGCTGATATTTTAAAGATCATTCATACTTATAGAAATAGTCAAGAACTTGTCGATATTGCTTATCAATTTATTTCTAAGAATGATTATCAGATCGATAAGAGATTAATTACTGATAAGCATTTAGAAAATCCTGTACTTATCTATTATTATGATAATCATTTAGAGGATGCTAGTATAGAAGTGGTTTTAAAAGAAATTATATTAGAGATTTATCGAGAAAATTCGAATCATAAAATACTTTTGTTAGGTAGGTACAATAAAGATATTGATTATTTTTATGATACTACTCTTTTTAAAAAAGGGAATGGAGATCATGTTGTTTTAAAAGATAATAAGAATATAGATATTACTTTCTTAACGATTCATAAAGCAAAAGGATTGGGATTTGATCAAGTAATTTTACTTAATGCTTTGAATGATAAAAGAGGGTTTCCTAGTATGATCAAAGATGAGGAAGTAATCTCTTTATTGTCAGACGAAAAAGAAGAGCCTATTCTTTTTCCAGAGGAAAGAAGACTCTTCTATGTTGCTTTGACTAGAACTAAAAATAAAGTTTATATTTTATGTCCTTATTCTTATAAGGAAAGATCTAGTTTTATAAAAGAAATTGTTCCTTATGATCATGTTTTAGAAAAGTATCCTCATGATCTTGTAGAAATCATTTAGTTTTGATAGATTAGTTTTGCATGAACTACCATTCTATTATTGGAACCACTACAAGTAGATAGAGTAATAATTTTATCTGTAGCAGTTAAGTCTATATTAAAATTATATGTACTTCTCGATTTTAAAGTTGTTAGGAAGTTTAAATATTCATTATTTTCTTGAAAATTGGTTGTTAAGTAATAACTTTCGTTTGTCGTTATGTAGGTACTAAATACTTCAAATACATAGTGGTTATTTGTTGTGGTTAAATAAATGTAGTGATTATTATTTTTTTGATAAGATGAATTTAAAAGATTTTTCAAAGTTCCAAACATGGTACCAGTTAGTCTATTATGACCATAGATAATTGTGTTTTTATCTAAATTGTTTATATTATTTCTATAGTCCAAGAAAATCCAACCTTCTTGGTTTTTATTTTTATTGAAAGAGTGGTTTAAATAGTAATCATTATTATTTGATTGTACTACTGGATAGTTAATATTAGTACCATTTACTTTTAAATAAGCAACAGTATCAGAATTTATGTTTTTTAAATCATTTAAGTTTAAATTCATTACTTTGATATTTTCTTCTTCTGTTTTAGAGGTGGTTGTTGGGATTGTCTCTTCAGTAATTTCAATTTTGTCATTTATCTGTTGTAAGATGTTAAGAGTTTCTTTTTTGTCATTTGTTCTTTCTATGATAAAAAATATGGTATATACATTTAAAATTATGATTATTAAGAGGATACTACTTAAAACTATTTTTTTCCTCTTTTTTTGTTTTTCCATAATATCACCTATGAACTATTTATTATAAGTGAATTTTTAAAATTTGCAAGGGTTTTTGCTTTAAATTTCTTTTTTCCTTTCTAAAAGTTTTTAAATATTAAAAAAGTGTTGACTTTAAATAGTCAAATAATTAGAATAAGAAGCAATCTTTTAGAAAGGAAGAAGTGAGAATGAAAAGAAAAAAATGCAAGAAGATAGTTCAAAAGTTTATCTATACTTTTCTAGCTATTGTTACTTTCTTTAGTCAAGCAAATTTTTCTTATATGGTTTATGCTTTAGCAGATAGTGTTAACTATGATGCTATTTCAGTTTCTGATCCTGATACATCTACGATTGAGAATTCGTTCAATAATTCTTTGTCTGATGATGGAAAAGTCGTTACTGATAAAAGTGTAAATCATATCGAAGAGGATCTGTTTGAAATCACTCTATCAGCATTGGGTCAAGCGTTTGAAACTTCAAGAAATGTTGTGAATAATAAGAAACTTGATGTTGTTTTTGTTTTGGACGTTTCTGGTAGTATGAATCAAAGAGGTACAAGACGCTATATTAGTATGGTTGAAGCTGTTAATTCAGCGATGAAAACTATTATGAATGCAAACAAAGAGAATAGAATTGGGATTGTAACATTTAGTGATTCTAGTAGCACATTACTATCTCTTGATTCTTATAGTTCGAGTAATCAGAATGGTGATTATTTAACTGCAAGTGATGGTAGAGTTTCTATTGCTAATGGTGTTACAGATAGTAATGGAAATACAGAAAGTGGTCGTGTTAGTGTTACTGGTGGTACTTATACACAAAGCGGTATGGCAAGAGGAGCTAATTTATTAATTAATAATAGTGATACAACGGATAGAGTTCCTGTTATTATCTTGTTATCTGATGGTGAGCCAACTTATGCTACTGCTAACTACAGTAATGTAGGTACTGCTGAAATAGGTAGAGGATATACTTATGATATTACTGGTGATATGGGATATTATACTATTTTAACTGGAAAGTCTTATAAGGATAAAGTGGAATCTAATTATCAAACAGATTGTATGTATTATACAATTGGAATGGATGTTACTAGCAACTTTGGAAAGACGGTTTTAGATCCATCTGATGCAAATATTAATAATTTAGCAAGTAATTGGCGGGATTCATTATATATTGCAGAATTTAGTTTAAAAGCATCTTTAAATAATTATCGTGGAGATTTTCAATATGTTGATAAGTCTTATTCTGGACAAATGACTTCTGATGATTTAAAGGAAATCTTTGATGAGATAACTTCGGATATTGTTAAGAGCTTTGTAAGTCCATTAACAGCTACTTCCTTAGTTCAATTTACTGATACTTTAGGTAATGGAATGGAAGTTAAAGGAAATCCTACTATTGTTTATAATGGATTTACTTATAGTAGTACTAGTGTTGTTTTGGAAGATACTTATACGAAGTATGTTTTTGATCATACTGTTACAAATAGTAATGGAGAGGAAGTTAATTTATCAAGTATAGATCTTCGTGTATATCATCATGCAGATGGTACGGAAACTGTTTCTTTTGATATTCCTGATAGTATTTTTCCATATCTTACAAGAGGGAAAGATAATACGAATATTAGTCCTATTAGATTAAAGTTTCAGGTAGGATTAACTGATGAAGCAGTAGCAAATGCTAAGACAGAAGATGTATTCTATACGAATAACTTTTCTGATGAAAAGACCAACGTAGTATATACTCCTGCTAAAGATAATTCTTATTATTATGAAAATATTTCCTATGGTGCAGATGGTACTATTTATAGTAGTGCAAAATATAAAAATCAATCATTAAGTAAAAGTGAAAATATCACTAATACTAATGGAAATTATTATGAAACTATTTTTGATCAAGGAATTTTAACAACAATTCTTGGAAATAATGGTAAAGTGGTTTTAGAAGATCCTAATGTAGTAGTTTCTAAGACTGTTACTAAAGTATGGCAAGATGGTGACGATCAAGATGGAATTCGACCAGAATCTATTGAAGTAGAGTTATTAGCAAACGGAGAAAAAACAGGTAAGACGGCAACATTGAATGAAGATAATCATTGGACTTATGAGTTTACCAATTTAAAGAAATATACAAATAATAGAGAAATAAGTTATACTGTTCGTGAAATAAGTAAAGTAGATGGTTACACAACTACTTATAGTAGTGATGGTTTGACAGTTACTAATACTCATGAAGTAGAAAAGACTTCTCATACAGTTACTAAAGTATGGGATGATAATAATAATCAGGATAATGTAAGACCAAAATCTATCGAGGTAAAACTTTATGCGAATGGTGTTGCGACTGATAAAATGGCAACATTAAATGAAGAGAATGGTTGGACTTATACCTTTACTGGTTTAGATAAAAATAGTGATGGAGTAGAGATTGTTTATACAGCTGATGAAGTAGAAACTGTTTTTGGTTATACAAAAGAGGTTGCTACTGATAAAGAAAAGACTACAATTACTAATATTCATGAAACGGATAAAGTTGCTAAAACAGTTACTAAGGTATGGGAAGATAATAATAATCAAGATGGAATTCGTCCTACTTCTATTTCCGTTGAGTTATTGGCAGATGGAAAAGAAACTGGTAGGAGTGTTGTTTTAAGTGAAGAAAATTCTTGGAGATATACTTTTGAGAATTTAGATAAAAATAGTAATGGAAAAGAAATTAAATATACTGTGAAAGAAATTACTCAAGTAGAAGGATATACTACTACTTATGGTGATGATGGCTTGACTATTACAAATACTCATACTCCAGCTGTTAGAAATATTACAGTTGTAAAATCTTGGGATGATGCTAATAATCAAGATGGCAAAAGACCAGATTCTATCGTAGTAACTCTTTATGGAAATGGTCAAGAAAAAGCTTCTGAAACTTTAAATGAGGCTAATCATTGGAGTTATACTTTTAGAGGTTTAGATGTTAATGCTAATGGAGATGAGATTGATTATACAGTTCGTGAAAGTGTTGTTGATGGATATCGATTAACGAATACGACATTTGTTCATGATACAATTACTTTAACGAATTCTTATACTCCAGAAGAAACTTCTAAAACAGTTATTAAAGTATGGAAAGATAATGAAAATCAAGATAACTTGAGACCTTCTTCTATAGAAGTTGAACTATTAGCTGATGGCGTAGCAGTAAGAACAGTTACTTTAAGCGATGCAAATCGTTGGAAGTATACTTTCGAGGGTCTAGATAAGTATAAAAATGGGAATATAATTCATTATACGGTAAATGAGATTACTCAAGTAGAAGGATATACTACTACTTATGATCAGGAAAATTTAACGATTACAAATACTCATGATACTTATACTACTAGTAAAACTGTTACTAAAGTGTGGAAAGATGAAAATAATTTAGAAGGATTTAGACCTTCTTCTATAGAAGTTGAACTATTAGCTAATGGTGAAGTAGTAAAACCAGTTACTTTAAGTGATGCCAATCATTGGAGTTATACTTTTGAAGGTCTAGATGTCAATGCAAATGGAAAAGAGATTACTTATACAGTTAGAGAAAAAGATGTTTTATCAGGTTATCAAGTTAGTTATGATCAAAATACTTTGACTATTACTAATACTAAAGAAGTTACAAGAGTAGATAAGACTATTACCAAAGTTTGGAAAGATAATAATAATCAAGATGGCATTCGACCTGAATCTGTTCGTGTAACCCTTTATGCAAATCAGAGTGTCGTAGGTACTTATTCGTTAACTAGGGAAAATGGTTATAGTTTCACTGTTTCTGATTTACCTATTTATGCAAATGGAGAAGAGATTACCTATACTATTTCTGAAGAAAGTGTTTTTGGTTATACTGCTAATTATGATCAAAATACTTTAACTGTTACAAATACTCATATTCCAGCTGTTAGAGATATTCATATTAGTAAAGAATGGGTTGATGCAAATAATCAAGATGGCATTCGACCAGGTTCTGTTACTATCTATGTAATGGCTAATGGTGTGAAAGTTTCTGAAGTAGTTTTAAGTGATGCAAATCATTGGAATGATACTGTTTCAAATTTACCAGTATATGAAAATGGTAAAGAAATTAACTATACTTTACTAGAAGCAGACATAGCGCATGGTTATCATGTAGATTATGAATATCAGGGTAATGACTTTAAAGTTGTCAATACTCATGAAGTTGAGAAAACTAGTATTACAGCAGAAAAAATTTGGAATGATTTAAATAATAAAGATGGATTACGAACTGATGAGATTCTTGTTCAATTATTAGCAAATGGTGAATTTTATCAAACAATTCGATTAAATACTGCGAATGGCTTTAAGGCAACCATAAATAATTTAGATAAGTTTATGAATGGTACAGAAATTCTTTATACGTTAGCAGAAATTAGTCAAATTGCAGGATATGAGACTACCTATAGTTCTGATACTTTTACTATTGTTAATAATCATAGAATTCTTACAGTGACAAAGACTGTAGATAAAACTACAGCAAATCCAGGAGATACATTAACTTATATAATTACTGTTTCTAATGATGGTGATGTAGAAGCAAATGATATTGTACTTGTAGATACGTTAGATACAAATCTAGAATTTGTTTCTAGTGAGGGTGGCGTTTATGATGCAAGTACACATACTGTAACATATTTTATTGATTCATTAAATTCTGAAGAAAAGAGAGTATTTACTTTAATTACTAAAATAAAAGAAGATGTAGATTGTGATATGGTAATTCATAACACAGCTTTAGTCTTAGGTAATGATAATGATGAAGAGGTTCCATCCAATGAAGTTACAACTACTGTTGTGGACCCACCAAAAGATGAAGTAGGAGAAATTGTTAATCCAGATACATCTGATAATATTTATCTTCTTTTCTTCACAGGATTCATTGATATGTTACTATTTGGATTCTTTGTAAAAAGAAAAAGAGAAAATAATTAAGGGCTGTGTGTTTCAGCTCTTTTTTCTTTTGTCTATTTATTATGATTCCATTATCTGTATCTTTACTTTTTTTTATTAATATACTAAAATAAAGTTGTTTCTGATAATATTTATAAAGGAGTTATTTATGTATAAAGTAGCTAATTTTTTAGATAATGATGATGTTCGTCTTTTAAGTGAACTTGGTCCTTTTAGAGTGATTGAATATACTAGGGATTTGAGTGTTACCCCTGGTAATGCACAACTTGCCTATTTTTGTAATGCAATGAATATTAGAAAACGGCAGGTTATTTGTGATTTAAGCAAGGGTAATGTTACTCTTCAATCTGGCGCTATGCAATGGTCTGTTGGAAATGTAAATGCAACTACTGGGGTGAAAGGAGTAGGAGATTTATTTTCTAAGGCTGTTCGAGGTAAGGTAACGGGAGAGTCTGCAATTAAACCAGAGTATACAGGAAATGGGACGCTTGTTTTAGAACCGACTTATCGACATATTTTACTTCTTAATTTGCAGGATTGGAATGGTTCGCTTGTTTTAGATGATGGTTTGTTTTTAGCATGTGAATCTACGTTGCAACAAAAGACGGTAATGCGTTCGAATGTTTCTTCGGCAATTGCTGGAAATGAAGGATTATTTAATTTGGGAATTTCTGGAGTAGGAGTTTTATGTTTAGAGTCTCCTTGTCCTAAAGAAGAGTTGATAGAAGTTACTTTGGAAAATGATGTCTTAAAGATCGATGGTAATATGGCGATTGCTTGGAGTGGGAGTTTGGAGTTTACTGTAGAACGTTCTGGAAAATCTTTAATTGGTTCTGCCGCTTCTGGAGAAGGTTTGGTTAATGTATATCGTGGAACAGGAAAAGTATTATTAGCACCTGTTGATAAGATGTAATTAGAAAGGAGTGTTCATGTTAGAATTAATAGATATTTGTTTTGAAAGAGATGATAAAAAAATTCTAGATCATGTTAGTTTGAAGTTAGATCTTGGTAAGTTTTATGTGATTACTGGTCCTAATGGTAGTGGAAAATCTACGTTAGCAAAAATTATTATGGGCATAGAGCAACCAGATCAAGGAAAAATTTTATTTCAAGGGGAAGATATTACTTCTAGGAGCATTGATGAAAGAGCTAAGCTTGGAATTGGATTTGCTTTTCAGCAACCAGTGCAATTTAAAGGAATTACTGTTTATGATTTGTTAAAATTTGCGACGAATAAGGAGATTGCAAAAAAGGATGCTTGTGATATTTTATCTAAAGTTGGTTTATGCGCTTTAGAGTATGTGGATAGAGAAGTGAATCGTTCTTTGTCTGGTGGAGAGTTAAAGCGCATTGAAATAGCTACTATTATGGCTAGAAATCCTTCTTTGGCTATATTTGATGAACCGGAAGCAGGAATTGATTTATGGAGTTTTCAAAATTTGACAGAAGTTTTTCAAGAAATTCAGAAAAAATCGCAAGGAGCGACTTTAGTGATTTCGCATCAAGAGAGAATTTTAAATATTGCAGATGAGATTATTTTGATGGATCAAGGAAAGATTCAAAAGATTGGTCAGAAAGAGGAAATGTTTGATCAGATTTTTTCTTCTAAAAAGTGTTGCAAGGAGGTGATTCCTTGTGAATAGTATCGAAAAGAATTTATTAGAAGAAGTTGTGGGTAAGGATCCTTTGGATGCGGATGCTTATAATATTCGGCAAAATGGTAAAAGTGTTGATCGAAAAATTAATCCTTATGTTACTATTGTTTCTAAAGAAGATAATTCTGGTATCGATGTTTATGTAAAAGAAGATACTTTATTTAGTACTATTAATATTCCTGTTATTATTACTGAAAGTGGTCTTACGGATGTCGTTTATAATGATTTTCATATTGGTAGAAATGCTAATGTGATTATTGTAGCTGGTTGCGCTATTCATAATGATTATCATAAAGATGCACAACATGATGGGATACATCGCTTTTATTTAGAGGAAGGATCTAAGGTAAAGTATATTGAGAGACATTGTGGTGAGGGAATTGGTGATGGGAAAAAGATTTTAAATCCTGTGACAGAAATTCATATGAAACAAGGTTCTTATATGGTAATGGATACCACACAAATAAAAGGGGTAGATGATACGATTCGAACTACTAAGGCGATTTTAGAAGAGGATAGTACTTTAGTTGTTACAGAAAAAATTTTAACGAGTCAACAACAAGAAGCAAAAACTACTTTTGAAGTTGTCCTTAATGGCAGGAATGCAAGTACTCATGTTACTTCTCGTTCTGTTGCTACAGACTCATCTTATCAGGAATTTGTTTCTAATATTACGGGAAATACAAAGTGTTATGCTCATGTAGAATGTGATGCTATTATTAAAGATCATGCTTCTGTCAAAGCAGTTCCTGAAATTTATGCTAAAGATGTAGATGCTAATTTGATTCATGAGGCTTCTATTGGAAAGATTGCAGGGGAACAGTTGATGAAATTAATGTCTTTAGGATTATCGGAGAAAGAAGCAGAAGATGCTATTATTCAAGGCTTTTTAAAATAGAAAGAAAATCTCTTTCTTTTTTGTTTGTCATAGAGTGTATTCTATTATATAATGAAATTGGTGATTATAGTGGATGCATATCTAAAGACGAAAGAGGAAATTTTTCAAGAGTATGAAACTTCTGTAGATGGTTTAAAAAGTACTGATGTGAGAAAACGTCAGCGTCGGTATGGAAAAAATATTTTGATTGAGAAGAATAAAAAGACAAAAGTTCAGATTTTTTTTGATCAGTTTAAGAATGTTATGATTCTTTTATTATTAGTTGTAGGATTTTTATCATTGATTTATTCTATCCTTAGTGGTAGTGATTTTTTAGAACCTATTGTTATTTTGGGGACTACTTTAGTTAACTGTTTTATGGGCTTTTTACAGGAGTCTAAAGCAGAAGATGCGGTTGGTAAGTTGAAAAAGTATTCTGCTTCTTATGTTACGGTGAAAAGGGATGGGAAATTTAAGGAAGTTGATTCTAAGGATTTAGTTGTTGGAGATTATATTGTTGTTGAAGCAGGGGATAAAATTCCTTCTGATGCTAGAATTATTGAGAGCTATTTTGCTAAATGCGATGAATCTATTTTGACTGGTGAGAGTCAGAGTGTTGATAAAGTGGATGGTGATATTTTTTCTGATGTCTTAATTTCTGAACGTAAAAATATGGTTTATTCTGGAACTATTTTGGTTTCTGGGAAAGTAGAAGCTGTTGTGGTTGCTACGGGAATGAATACAGAACTTGGAAAGATCGCATCAGTTATTGATACGGAAGAAGAGCCAATTACTCCTTTACAAGTTAAGATTCAAAAAATTAGTCGGTTTATTTCTATGGTTGCTGCTATTTTGGTGGCTTTTGTTTTAGTGTATGGTCTTGTTTGTGACTATGATATTTTGAGTATTGTTATGTTATGTATTTCTATGATTGTTGCTAGTGTACCGGAATGTTTACCAATTGCTATTACCGCTACGTTATCCATTGGTGTTGGACAAATGGCTAAGAAAAAATCTATTGTTAGGAGCTTGGCTGCTATTGAAACTTTAGGCGCAACAGAGGTCATCTGTACTGATAAAACTGGTACTTTAACAGAGAATCAAATGGAAGTAGTAGAGATTTATACTTCTTCACAAATGATAGATTTTTCTTCTATTTCTTCTTATCCTGAGCTCGTTTGTGTTATGGACTATTGTAATAATGCAGTAAGTGATGAAGATGGTGTTTATCATGGTGATTCTATCGAGGTGGCTTTAAAAAATTTTTTAGTAAAATATCATCTTGTTTCTTCCAATAATGCTAGAGTGATTGAACTTCCTTTTGATTCTGATCGGAGGATGATGAGTACGGTTTATTCTGTAAAGCAGAAAAAGTTTTTATATTCTAAAGGTAGTTTAGAGTCTATTTTAGAACGTAGTAGTCATGTTTTAGTAGATGGAAAGGTACTTCCTTTGAAAAAATCCATTCAAGAACAATATTTTGAAGTAGAACGTAGTTTTTCTGATGATGCTTTAAAAGTTTTAGCATTTGCTTATAAAGAAATTTCTAGAGATGTTTTGGAGGAAGAAGATTATTTTAAAGAGGAAAAAGATCTTATTTTGGTGGGATTAGTCGCTTTTAAGGATCCTGTAAGAGCACATGTGAAAGATGCCATTCATGATTGTTTAACGGCTCATATTAGACCAATTATGGTTACAGGTGATAATTTACCTACGGCTTTATCTATTGCAAAGGAAGTTGGAATTTGTCATAGTGATGAGGAGGGGGTTAATGCTAGCTTATTAGATGATCTTAGTGAGAAGGAATTACTTGCTGCGGTGCAGAAGTATTCTGTGTTTGCTAGAGTTAGTCCAGAAAATAAATTACAGATTGTTAAGGCTTTACAAAAACAGGGGAAAGTTGTTGCTATGACCGGTGATGGAGTGAATGATGCTCCAGCAATTAAACTTGCTAATGTAGGTGTTGGTATGGGAAAAAATGGTACCGATGTTACAAAAAATGTTGCGGACATTATTTTGTTAGATGATAGTTTTCAAACTATTACTACAGCTGTTTCTGAAGGAAGAAGAATTTATGATAATGTAATTACCAATGTATTGTATAATTTGTCTAGTAATTTTACTGAAATTGTAGTGATTCTTTTTGGGATGTTTACTGGAAATACAATTATATCAGCGATTCATGTATTATATATTGATTTGGTTGCAGATACCCTTCCTTCTATTACATTAGCTTTTGAGGGAGCTTCTCACGATATCATGAAGCGAAAGCCAAATGGATTAAATAAGCGTATTTTTACTAATTTTTTTAGTGCATTTTTGATTGTTTCGGTTCTTTTAGAAGCTGGAATTAGTATATTTGTGTATTATCATTTTTTATCTCTAGGACAAGATATTGCTCAAACTTTGGCACTTTTTAGTATCATTATTAATGAATTTGTTTTTGCTTATAATTGTCGGTCTTTAAAAGAGCCAATTTATAAGAGAGGTTTTTTTACTAATCAATATTTGAATTTTGGAATTTTATTTTTGCTTCTTGTACAGATCTTTGTATTTTTTACGCCAATTGGAAAGATTTTTGGACTTTCTGTGGTTACCATTTCTCAACTTATCTTTGTTTTTGCTGTTAATATTTTTGCTTTTCTTCTTTTGGAGTTGTTAAAACCTTGGATTACTAAGCTTTTTAAGGATGAATAGGAAAAAGTTGCTTTTTCAATTTTTGTTTTCGTGCTATAATAGTTTTAGAAAATGAGGGAGAATTTTATTTTAGTTCATTTTTTTAGATTATATTAATTTTAATTGGTATCAACAGGTTAGGAGTGCATTATGAGTATAGAAATATATAATGAAGATTATAAAAAACTTGTTCGTAAATTGAAACGTGAGAAAGTTCAAGTAGATGCTATTATAACAGATCCTCCCTATGGAGTGAGTCGTAAACATCAATTGGGATACTCTAATATGGGAAGAAGTGGTATGAATTATGGAGAGTGGGATTATAATTTTGATCAAAAAAAGTGGATCAAGGATTGTGCTCCATTAGTTAAAAATGGTGGAACTATGATCATTTTTAATGATTGGAAAAACTTTTCTTATATTGTTGAACAACTAGTTTGTGAAAATTTTGAAATTAAAGATATTATTCGTTGGGAAAAAAATAATCCTATGCCTAGAAATATCGAAAGAAGATATGTTGCGGATTGTGAATTTGCTATTTGGGCAGTGAAAAAGGGAGGCAGATGGACTTTTCATAAACCAAAAGATGTTCCTTATTTAAGACCTGTCTATCGTACAGGATTAGTTCCTGGGGGAAAGAAAAGGTTGCATCCTACACAAAAGCATTTAACTTTATTAGAAGAATTAATTCAAGTTCATACGGATGTTAATGATTTGGTTTTTGACCCTTTTTTGGGATCTGGAACGACTGCGGTTGCATGTAAAAATTGTCAGAGAAATTGTATCGGTTCGGAGATCGATAAAAAATATTATGAAAGAGCATTGGAGAGATTACATGATTAATTCACCTCTTAATTATTCTGGAAATAAATATAAAGCATTAAAAGACATTTTACCATTACTTCCTACCGATGTTGATCATGTAGTCGAAGTTTTTTCTGGCAGTGCTTTAGTTTCTTTAAATATGAATGCTAAAAATTTATATTTAAATGATATTTCTATTCCTTTATTGCAATTACTTCATTATTTTTATGAGAATGATGGAGAGAAAATTATTCAAGATATGGAACAGATTATTTTAGATTATGGATTTACGGATACTTATCGTTATGGGATTCGTTCTTATCCTGAAAAAAAGCACGAGGGATTATCTAAATTTAATAAAGATCCTTATCAAAAATTGAAGGAAGATTATAATGTGGCTCCTCGAGTGGAGTTATTATTTGCTCTAATTATTTATGGATTTAATCATTATATGAGGTTTAATCGAAATGGTCTTTTTAACGTTCCTGTTGGTAAAGTAGATTTTTCCACTTCTTTAAGGAATAAAACAATTCAATATGCGGATGCTTTTAAGAAGAAAAATGTTCATTTTTCTAATCTTGATTTTAGAGATCCTAAATTGTATCAATATCCAGGAAGAGTATTTTATTATTTTGATCCTCCTTACTTAATTACAGATGCTCCTTATAATGCTTATTGGAGTGAGGAAGATGAAAAAGATTTATTGAGTATTTTGGATGATTTAAATGCACGTGGAGTTTTTTTTGCTCTTTCTAATGTAGTTAAGTCTAATGGAAAAGAAAATTTGATTTTAATAGAATGGGCTAAGAAATATCATGTTCATTATTTAAATAGGCAATATCGAAATGCAAATTATCGTCGAAAAAATATTACAGAGGCGATCGAGGTATTAATTACTAATTATTAGGAGGAGGTAACATATGACTGCAGGAAATCGCCATGGTTTAAAAATGTATTCTTTTAATACAACTGTACGTATGCCAGATAAAAATATAGAATTTTTGACTCTTTTTAAAGAATACGAAGAACGTTATTTTGATAAGAATGAAAGACTTTCTTTTTATCAAGATGCAATTAAAAGAAGAATTGTAGTTCCAAAGAAGATTTCTGTTTCGGTTAGAGAAAAAATTCGTGAGGGGAAAGAATTAAGTGATTCAGAAATTCAAAAAGTTCTAGAGGAGAATGTTCCACCAAATGGTTTTTCTGGACGTGTAGGGGATTTTTTATCTGCTATGGCTAGTCAGGGATTTATTCAAAAACAAAATAAAAGATATCGTTTAACTAATTTAGGAAATGATTTAATTGAAAATCCTGCTAATGAATCTGATATTTACATTAAGTCTATGCTGGGACTTCAATATGGAAGTATTGACCGTTTTACAGCTAAAAATAAAGCAATCCCTTTTTTGAATACTTTGTTTGTTATTCATGGACTAAATGAATATTATCGTCAAAATGATTTAGAAAATCCTGGCCTTTCTGATTTTGAATTTGGAGTATTTGTTCTTACTATGACTAATTGTAACTATCAAAAGACGATTCAAGAAATACTTACTTATCGTAAACTTTATCTGCATAAAAATAATTTTGAATATGCTATGGATTTTGTACGTAATCAAAGAAAGATCTTAGAGATTCAAAAAAATACTTTGTATGGTTCTGCTAGTTATACTGATGAAGTGTTAAGAAAATTTAGGAAGACCTCTCTTTTTACGATTCAAAATCGTTTTCGAAAAAATTATATTTTATTTAGTGAAGTTGAAGAAGAGAAAGTTCATTTGCTAATCCAAGAATATCAGGATTATCGCTGGGAAAAATATACTGATTTAGATACTTATTTTTATCATTTGGAGACGAAAGTATTACCATGGGAAAAAGATGATAGTTTATATGTACAAATTTTAAAGAAGAAAGCTGAATTGATTGGGTTTCAAAAGGATCTTAGGAAAATGGATTGCAAAATGCGCGAAGAGATTGAAAAACAATATAACGATTATGTTTTTAAAAACTATTCTTTGGATACTATGTCTATGGAACTGATTTGCCAAGAATTACAATTAATCAATGGACGAATTCGTGGAAAGTCTATTTTACCTGATACAGAAAATTATATAAAGTTAGAGTGGTTTTCCGCTTTGCTTTTATCTAAACAATTTGGGCAATATCGAGTTCAGAGTAATTTGTCTTTTTTCGATGATGGAACTCCTAGAACTTGTGCGGGTGGAAATGAGGCTGATATTGGTTTTTCTTCAGATGAGATGGATTATAATATTGAAGTTACTACGATTTCTAATAAGCAACAGCAAATGAATTATGAAACTACTTCTGTCCTTCGTCATTTGGCTCAAGCAAATAAAGAAAATACACGTCTTAAGAGAGCTGTTTTTATTGCTCCATACATTCATTATGATACGATTCAGATATATCGCTTGAGTGTTTCGCAATTCGATGGAATGCTTGCTGTACCAATTACTATTGATGCCTTTATCAAAGCTGTTTTAGAATCGGAGTCTGTTTTTTCTTTTGATGAGAAAATTCAGGAATATTATGAGCACATGATTCATATGTCTTATGAAGAGTTTGAGCAATATATTAATTCATTTGATTCAAAACAGTATATAAATTAAAAAATTTATTATTGGTTTTGAACATTTAAAGGGTGATTTTATGCAGAAATTTCGAGCAATTAAAAAGGCTAGTATTTTGGGAGTGATCAGCAATTCCTTCTTGTTGATTATTAAGGGAATTGTTGGATTATTAACGAATAGTCAAGCTATGATTGGGGATGCTTTTAATAGTGCAGGAGATATTTTTTCTTCTATTATGACGTTTATTGGGAATAAAATTGCTTCTAAGCCAAAAGATGTGGATCATAATTTAGGGCATGGAAAAGCAGAATATATTTATTCTATGCTCATTAGCATTGCGATGATTTTGATGGCTTATCAAGTTTTTAAAAATTCCTTTTTGGCTTTGATTTTTCAGGAGAAATATGATTTTTCTATTTGGCTTATCGTCGTTTGTTTGATTACGATTATTGTTAAGTTTAGTTTATATTTATATACCCATGCTTTATATCAAAAACATCGTAATTTGTTACTTTTTGCCAACTCTAAAGATCATAGAAATGATTGTATTTTGACTGCTTTAAATTTACTTGCTTGTTTATTTAATTATTTTGGGATTTTTTTCGTAGATGGTATTGTAGGTATTGTTATTTCTATTTGGATTTTTGTTACGGCAGTAAAAATCTTTGTAGAAAGCTATGATGTTTTAATGGATAAGTCTATTGATGATGGGACAAAAAAGAAAGTTTATCAGCTAGTTCGAAGTCATTCAGAGGTTCGTAAAATTTCTCATTTTAATTCTACTCCTGTTGGTTATCAATATCAAATTTCTTTTACTATTTTTGTGGATGGTAATTTATCTACTTTTGATAGTCATGAGATTGCAAATGACTTGGAGAAGGAGATTGCACGAGAGATTCCTGAAATTTATTTAACTGTCATTCATGTGAATCCAATTAAAATGGATTAATTCTATATTTTTGTGAGGATAAATGAAGAAGTTATGGTATAATCTTTATGGATTTAGATATACTGTTTTTATAAAGTTTGTTTTTATTAAATAAAGGGAGTGTTTTTGATGGATGAAAAGTTTGATTTGAAAAAAAAGAGAGTTAGTATTTTAGAAAACTATGGAGAAAATTTCCAAAATAAAGATTATATTACAAATCCAGCAATTGGTAGAGATGAACAAATTAAACAGTTAATTTTAATTTTACTTACTCCTGATAAATCCGCTGTTTTGATTGGTAAACCTGGTGTTGGTAAAACGGCTGTTGTGGAAGGTCTTGCTTATCGTATTCAAAAGGGGAATGTTCCAGAAGCTTTGATGGGTTATCAAGTCATTAAGGTAAATACGTCTGCTTTGTTGGGTGTTGATCCAGTGACTGGAGAAGCTAAAATTCAGACTTTGATCGATGAATTGAAAGCTAGATCTAAATTAATTTTATTTATTGATGAAATTCATACTTTGATGGGTACCAAGGGTGAGGCGTTGGATTTTGCTAATATGTTTAAGCCGGCTTTGGATCGTGGTGATATTAAAGTTATTGGAGCAACTACTACAGAGGAGTATGAGCGTTATATTTTACGCGATAAAGCTTTTGTTCGTCGATTTCAGAAGGTGGAAATTCATGAACCTACTCGAGAGGAAAATATCGAAATATTGATGGGAACTCTTCCTAAAATAGAAAAAAGAACTGGGGCTAAAATGAAGTATACACCATTTGTTCAACGTAAGATGATGGAATTTATTACGGATATTACAAGTGAATATAAAAGAATTTATGAAATTGGTTCTAGGTATCCTGACGTATCTTTAACTTTAGTTCAGCAAGCGTTTTCTAATGCATTATTTGATAATCGAACAGAAGTTGATGTGATGGATTTTAAATTGGCAATTAAGAATAGCAAAAATATATATCAAGATGTTATTGAAAAGGCCATGGTTCAATTTGATCAAGTTTTTGCTGATCAAGTGATGGAATATAATCAAGAACATCAAAATTTTGAGAAGTTAGGCAGCTCTTTGGATTAGATGGTTTGTCAAGACTTCTTTTTTTGTATATAATATTTATAGAATGAAATATAGAGAAAATCGTTTCATTTTAGCGCCAGGACGGTTACGTTGACGAGGTTAGTAGTGATCGAGGGATTCGGCGGATGCTACTACGGATTTGGATGGTTCGTCAGATATATTTTAAAAAGTAAAATTGAATTACTACAAAGAGTATATCAGCATCCATCACAGGAGGATATTTATGTGTGGAATTATTGGTGTGATTGGTAAAGAAGATCCTGTTCATGCTTTGCTTGATGGATTGAAAAACTTAGAATATCGTGGTTATGATTCAGCGGGTCTTGCTTTAAAAAATTATTATCAGATTCAAGTAATTAAGAGTGTAGGTAAAATTGCTAATTTAGAGGAGAAAGTATCGGATACTTCTTTGATTCCTGCTTTTTTAGGGATTGCCCATACTAGATGGGCAACGCATGGGAGTCCTAGTGAGGTAAATGCCCATCCTCATACTAGCGGGAAAGTGACATTAGTTCATAACGGAATTATTGAAAATGCAAAGGAGATTAAGGAACGATTAGTTCAAGAGGGGATATCTTTTGTTAGTGACACGGATACAGAAGTAGCGGCCGCCTTAATTAATTTTTATTATGAAAAAGATGCCATTCAGGCAATTGATCTGGCACTTAATGATATTGTTGGTTCTTATGCTTTTTTAATTTTATTTGCAGATTCTAATCAGTTGTATGCACTCAGAAAAGATTCCCCATTAGTTGTTGGAGTTTCTGATCATGGTAATTTTGTTGCTAGTGATATTGTGGCAATTGCATCTTGGACAAGGCAGTATTTTTTATTAGAAGAAGGAGAAATTGCTGTTTTGTCGGATTCTAGAGTTGATGTTTTTCGAGATGGCAAAACCGTTGAGAAAAATATTTTGACTTTAGATCAAAATGATGGTGATTCGAGTAAGGGACAATATGAACATTATATGTTGAAAGAAATTATGGAAGAGCCTATGGTTATTGAGAAAACATTAAATTCTATTTTAGATCATTTGGATACTTTTTCTGATTTAACACAGTATGAACAGATTCATATTGTTGCTTGTGGATCGGCTATGTATGCGGGAATGATTGGGAAATCTTTATTAGAAGAATATGCATCATTTCCAGTGATTTGCGAGGTTGCGAGTGAATATCGCTATAAAAATATTTTATATGATCGTAAGACATTAGTGATTTTAATTTCTCAATCTGGAGAAACAGCGGATACGATTGCGGCTATGAGGAAGGCAAAAGATGCTTCGGTTGATACTTTGGCGATTGTGAATGTGAAGACTTCTACGCTTGCTAGAGAAAGTGATCGACAGATCTTTATTGAGGCTGGTCCAGAGGTTGCGGTTGCTACAACAAAAGCTTATATTTTGCAGGTTTTTGTTCTTGCATTATTGAGTTATCAAACAGCGGTTTCTAAAGGAATGGTTCATGATAGTTCTGTGCTTGTGGAAGCTAGAAAGTTGCCACAAATGATTTCGGAAGTTTTGAATCGTCGTGATGAGTATATTAAAATTGCTGAAAAAATATATTCTCAGGAGAATATTTTCTTTATTGGTAGAAAGATAGATTATGCAATTTCTTTAGAGGGAAGTTTGAAATTGAAAGAAGTTTCTTATATTCATAGTGAGGCTTATCAGGCTGGGGAATTAAAGCACGGTACGATTTCTTTGATTCATGAGGGAATGCCTTTAATTGCAATCCTTACCCAAGAAGATATCTTGAAAAAGACTCTTGCTAATTTGGAAGAAGCGAAATCTAGGGGAGCAATGACTATAGTTGTTAGTAATCAGTCTATTCCTTTTTATGATATGGAGATTTTAGTTCCTAAAGTCAATGCTTTTTTACAACCAATCTTAGTTGTTCCTTGTTTGCAATTATTAGCCTATGAAGTTGCCAAAATGCGTGGATGTGATATTGATAAGCCACGGAATTTAGCTAAAAGTGTTACTGTAGAGTGAAAAGTTTTCAAAATTTGAAAACTTTTTGTTTTTCTTTTTTGTTTTTTGGCATATATAGTAGTGGTGATCTTATGAATAATGATGGATATATGAATAATGGAATTCATGTTGTTTATCCAAGGACTAAATATGCTGTGGTGAATTTTGATATTTATAATAAATTAACTACTTTTCTTTTTGAATTTATGAATGCTGCAAAACAGCCTATTCAAGAAAATTTTGTTTATACTTTTGATGTTTCTTATGATGATTATTCTTATCAGAAGTATGAATCGTTTATCTTTTTTGTTTCTATGTATACAGGAGGGGCTCATCCTATTTATCAAATCTTTTCTGTTGTATATGATACGGAGAAGAATGAGTTGGTAACGATAGATTCTTTGGTCAAAGAGAATCCTTCTATTCTTATGATGTTATCTAATGAGAGTCGTAATTTACTTTCTAAAAATGCTCATATTGTTGATACTGAGATGTTATTAGAAGGAACAAAACCGGTATCAAAGAATTTTTCGAGTTTTGTTTTTACTCCTAGTGGATTGAAGGTGTATTTTCCTCCTTATCAGGTAGCACCTTATTCTTCAGGAAGTTTTCAAATTGTTATTCCGTATTCTAAGTTTCAGGGAATTCAGTTCTAGTTTTGGATGCTTTTCTTTTTTTTTATGTGATATACTTTATTTGGTGATTTTATGAAAGTATTGAGTTTAACGGAGCCTTTTGCGACTTTGATTAAAGATCATAAAAAAAGAATTGAAACTAGAAGCTTTAAAACAAATTATCGAGGAGAATTATATATTCATGCTAGTTCTACTAAGATTCCTAAGAAATGGCGTGCTGATCCTAAATTAATGGAATTGGTTGAGAGTTCTTCTTTTTCTTATGGGCATATTATTTGTAAGTGTAAATTGGTTGATTGTGTTCTTATGACTCCAGATTATATTTCTTTTATTCGAAAAAATTATCCTACAGAATTTATCTGTGGAATTTATGAGGCTGGTAGATATGCTTGGATTTTAGATGATATCGAGGTACTTTCTCAGCCAATTTTTGCAAAAGGGCATTTGGGGATATGGAACTATGAATTATAAGGATTGATTTTAGTTCAAAATGTACAGAGTAAAATTTAAGAGAAGTGTGATTATTAGAGTGAATAAAAAAATATAGTTCAGTTTTATAATTTATTCCAATGATATAGTGAATCTTTGAAAAATTATTAAAGCTTAACTTAAGAATCACTTTATGCTTCAAGTTTGCTCTGTTTATTAATCATAAGAGTAAAATATGTATTTTATAATTTTGATTTTAGACTTTTAGGGGTTTTGATATTATTTGTTTTTTCATTTATGATATAATATCAATTGCTTAGGAGGAGATTTATGGTAGAGTATCGACCTTGGTCGAATGAAATCGCATTGCCTATTATTGAACAATCTAATTCTAAATTATCTATATTAGATCTTCAGTTAGGTGGTGCATGTAATTTAAACTGTGTGTATTGTGATACACCAAGATATCATGATTTGTGTGATGTTGATTTATTATCAATTGAAAAATTAATTGTAGAAGGAGATATTGAATGGGTTTATGTATGTGGTTTAGGAGAACCATCTGCTTCTAAAAATTTGTCATATTTGAAACAAATTTTAAAGTGGTGCAAAAATAGAAAGATTGGTCTGTCTATGTTTAGTAATATTTTAAATTTTGATAATGAGTTATTTGATTTAGTAGAAGATGGCGTATTGCATGTTTTATTTAAGTTGGACACTTTTAATATTGATAAAGCAAAAAAATTATATGGTGCAACTGATGAAAAAGTAAAAAAAATTTATGAGAATTTGGGTGTTTTAACTGCTATTCATCCTGTTATAGATAATAAATCAAATTTAGGTGCTTCTATTGTTCCTACTTCTATCAATCAAGATGAATTAAATCGGTTGGTTGATTTTTGTATGGAATATGATATATTTCCTTTGCTTGGTCAATTGGAAGATGCAGGAAAGTGTTCTGCTGTTTTTCAGAGATTGGTAGTGGAAGATGCTCGTTTATTACAATTAAAAGATGATATGTTTAAGAAATATAGTCTTACTTATCGAATGCCAATTTGCCCCGCTACTATTTCTGCTATTCATGTTTCTAATACGAATAAAGTCATAGTTGATGAGGATACAGGATTGTCTTGTCCTTGGTTTTGGTTGGGAGATCCTAGAGTAAGAGAGTTAGGTGATATTCGGGCGATGTCATATCGTGAGGTTGTTCAGAGTATTTTAGAGTATAGGGAAGAAAAATTTAGTGAAGTATTAGAGATGGAGAAGAATCTTTTATCCTATCCTTTTGGAGGTTGTGGTGGAGATGCTAAACAGTTACTTAGAACTTATACTAGTTTGAAAAGGTAGTTTATGTATGTCAATGTGAAATAATTATTGAGGTTTATGAATTTAGATGACTCTTTATTTGGCTATTTGAATTATCATTTTATCTGAATTTTTAGATAATAGGTATGTTTATGTTGGGTTTAGAAAAATCTTTGATGGTGAGTTAAAATTATTTGCTTCTTTTGTTCTTGGTATATTATAATGTAGAAGAGAGAAGGATAGATATGAAAAAGTCATTAATAAAAGAGTTTATGGGATCTTATGAGAATGCTTTAGTTGAAGAATATGTTGAATTGCTAGTTAATAGAATTACTCATTCCAGTATGTCATTAGAGCATGATTTGGGGATTGTAGATGATAGTAAAAATGCTATTCGTTTAAGGGATAATATGAGAGCTTTTAAATATTTATTAGAAAAAAATAATATGAAACAAGACCTCACAGAGGAATTAATTATTCAAACTGCTAATATGGTTAATGATAGTTCTGTTTATATTTCTACAGGTTATCGTTCTGTGGGTAATTTTATTGCTTCTACAGATATTCCTATAGAGACTCCTTCTAATATTGCAGCCAGTATGGAGATGTTAGTTGCTCAATATAATGAAATAAAAAATGATCCAGATGTTGATCCTTTTTATAGAGAGGCTTGTTTTCATATTGCTTTTATTAGAATACATCCTTTTGAAGATGGTAATGGCAGAACTGGCCGTCTTTTGTTGAATTATAATTTGTTAAAGGAAGGGATAGCACCAGTAGTTATTACTGATGATTTGACTACAGTCTATCAGTCTTATATTGCTCATAATGATGTTAATGGATTGGCAAATTTGTTTGAAAAACAATCTCAAAAAGAAGAGAAAGTGGTAGAACATATAATGAAAGAGGAAATTTATTCACAGAAAGATGAAGTATTTAGTATTAATTTTCATCACTAATCCTTTTTATGTTAAAACCTCGTCTTTTATATTAGGAGACGAGGTTTTATCTTTGCAATTTTTTTATGATTGGTGCATCTTCTAGACTACCTTGGTAGCGGATATTTTGTAAGTATTCTTTATACAATGCTATTTTTAGTAAATGATATATATTTGATTCTGGATTAGTTTTTGAATTAATGATGTCTAATTCTTTATCAACATTACTATTTAAAATTACAGATATATTTTGTGGTTCAAATATATTATAGTATTGATTTTTATCTATGATACTGTTATAGCATAAATCAATAATTGCATTCTCTGTTTGATTATAGGTGTAAGAGTGATAATAAAATCCTTTGAAATAGTAGCGACATTGAGAAGTAATGGAATAAAGTTCAGGGAATATATGTGCCATAAAGTAGGTATGATTATGACATCTATTGGGTAATGAATTTGTTTTCATATAATTTGTCATGCTTGGTGAATTTTTAAAATAAGAAGAAGCTAGCTCAAATTCAATAATTCCGTATTGGGTGCTGAAAATTGTGAATTTGTTTTTTCCATTAAAGCTAATGTCTTGTATTACTGGTGAGTTTAGTAATTTTTTTATGAGTTTTTTGTTTTTTGTTGGATCATATAAATATCCTAGATTTCTCATGGCATCAATGATTTCTTCTTTCATATTATAATGATATTTTGCTAATATATTAAAGAAAATTTTTATATCTTTAGATGTGTATATATACTGATCTTTTAATCTTCTTACTTTATCTGCAGAAGTTATATTTTCATCAAAGATGAATCTTTTTTTTGAACTATTTAAAAATTCATTTAATACTAAATCGTATATCTCGTTATTTCGTTCTATATTTATTATTTCTTCATATTGAAATATATGTTCAATAATGTCCATAGCTACTGCTCCCTTTTTGAATTGATTATATTTAAAAGTAGAATAAGAGAGTAAAGTAATCTTGATTTTTTCTTTTCTCATTTTTCAAGTTCTTTACTTATAATTTTGGTGTGTATAAAAGTGATAAATTTTAATCATCACCTATTTTTGGGTAGTCTATCTATAAAAGTATTTGTTCATGAATCAGTATTAATTGGAGTTTCATAAGTCTCTTAGAGATAAAAAAGAACACTTGTTAGTGTTCTTATTTACATAAATGGGGCGGCGTATGAGGATCGAACTCATGCATACTGGTGCCACAAACCAGCGTGTTAACCACTTCACCAACGCCGCCATATCACATTTGACTTCTTTATTTTATTATAGATTAGGAAAAAAATCAATAGTTTTTTTATAATTAGGTATTTATCTATACACATCTGTCCATATCGAATAAATTACAGAGAAGGGAGATAGTATGTATAATTATAATTTTTTAAATGATCAATGGTATAGAAATATGAATTATAATTCTTATCGAAATACTTCTATGCCATCTTTATTTACTCCAGTGGAGGGATATAATAATGGAAATCTTTTTGCTGATTTATATAGTCAATATAAAAATTATCAGCCTGTTACTTTGACAGCAAGAAATGATAAAGAGAGGATACTTTTAGAGTTATCTAGAATGGCTTTTGCTGCTCATGAATTAAATTTATATTTAGATCTACATCCAGAGGATACTACGATGCTTACTTTGTTTAATGATTATCGTCAAAAAACAAATGATTTAACAAAACAATATGAAGAGAAATATGGGCCACTTTCTATTTCTAGTGATGCATTAACTCAAGCTCCATTTATGTGGGAGCAAAATGCTTGGCCATGGGAGGTGCAACGTAATGTTTAGTTATCAAAAAAGACTTCAATATCCAATTGATATTAAGAAAAAAGATTTGCGTATGGCTAAGTTTTTGGTTACTCAGTATGGCGGTTCTAATGGGGAACTAGCTGCTGCTTTACGTTATTTGAATCAACGTTATACGATGCCTGATAATCGAGGAAAAGCATTACTTACTGATATTGGTAATGAGGAACTTGCTCATGTAGAAATGATTTCTACGATGATTTACCAGTTGATGAAAGATGCCACTATGGAAGAGTTAAGGGAAGCAGGACTCGATGCTCATTATGCTGAACATAGTAGAGCATTGTATCCAACGGATGTAAATGGAGTTCCATTTACTGTGGCATATTTTGCTTCTACTGGAGATCCTTTAGCTGATATATCTGAGGATATGGCAGCAGAACAAAAGGCTAGAGCAGTTTATGAAAATTTGATTGATTTGACTACGGATCCAGATGTGATAGGACCTTTGTTATGGTTGAGACAAAGAGAAATTGTTCATTTTAATCGTTTTAAAGAGTTATTTGAATATTATGAAAAGATGTTAAATAATAATACATCATCTTCTAATCAAAATATGAATGTTAACAATTCTTCTCAAATGAATTCTAATTCTATGAATTTTAATTCTCAAAATAATGCAACTTTGGAACAATTATTAATGAATTCAAATTTTTCGGATATTAGTCAAGGGATTATGAGGGATTAAAAATGTAGCAAACACTACATTTTTAATTTTAAATCATTTTAGGCTTAAGTAATCATACTGACTTTTATTTAATTCTTTTTCTTTTTTGTGCTATACTATAATTATTTAAGGAGGAATTTCATGAATAGTAATTTAGATGTGTGGGCAATTCAGCATTATCCAGAAGAGTTACAAACTGCACTATCTAATATTCTGACAGATAGTAAAAATAATATTTTATTTCATAATTGTGTTTGTTCTATGGAACTTGGAGGAGAGTTACTTTCTTCTAGACAGTTTGATACTATGCTTTATGCAGAAGATAGTGATACTTTGATTTTATTAATGCGAGATGGTGTTGCGACTGCGGATGATATTAAATCTTATTTGAACGAGAAAAATATTTTGTATCATGATGTTTTTTTTGAACCTTTAGAAGATGAATATCAAAATAATAATTCTATTAAAGAACTATGGTTTGCTAGAGAAGCATATGTGTTAAGAGATGCACTAGATGATAGTAAACAAAAGGGATATTCTATGGTTACTTATTATCCTTCTATCAATGGATTTTTAAAATTACAATATATTACGATGCAAGAACAATTGTTTTCTGTTGATGGTAGGAATTTTCAAGGGATGATTGATTGCCCTGACAAAACGGTTTTGCTCATTGATGGAGATGAACGGAGTCTTACCGAGAGACAGGTATATTCTATTTTGGATCAACAAAGGATGCATGTGATTGTTGATCCTTCGACTAATGTTCCTTGTAAAGAGAAGAAACTAGTAAGAGCTTTGAGGTGATCAATCTCTTTTTTTGTATTTTTTTCTTAAATTTATTAATACTATAAATGGTGATAATATGAAACATGATAGTATTTGGTTGGATGGCTTAAATTTTTCTGAGAGTCCTTTTTTAGATCAAGAAATTGAAGTAGATGTGTTAATTATCGGTGGAGGAATGACTGGTCTTAGTACGGCTTATCAATTAATTGATTCTAAGTTAAAAGTTGCTTTAGTAGAAGCTAATTTAATTGGACATGGAGTTACTTCTAAAACTACTGGTAAATTAACTTATCTTCAAGAAGATATTTATTCTAAAATCAAGAAAAGTAGAGGATTGGATGCTTCTAAAAGTTATTATTTGGCACAAAGAGAGGCAATTTTCGAAGTTCAGAGAATTATTCAAAAGCATCAGATTGAATGCAACTTATCGTCTGTTTCTTCTATTGCTTTTACTAATGATCCTAAAAAAGTTTCAAGTTTAAAAAAAGAAGCAGAATTATTGCGCTCCTTTGGAGCTACGGTAGAGGAAGGAAATCGTTTTCCTAATGGGAAAGAATGTCAATATTTTATATCTGTTTCAGATACTTATGTATTTCATCCTTTAAAATATTTAAAAGCTTTAAAAGAAATTATTGAAAAATCTAAGATTCAAATTTATGAAAGAACTCGAATTGAATCTATAGATTATCGAAAAGGGTTTTATTTTTGTAAAACAAAACAGGCTTTTGTTAAAGCAAAAAAGGTGGTGTTGGCTCTTCATTATCCTTATTTTTTATTCCCTTTTGTGATGCCTGGTAGAGTTACTTTGGAAAAATCTTATGTTGGTGTTTTATCTGTTGATAAAACATATCCTTTTAGTGCAATTAGTGTTGATCAACCAGTCGTTTCTTTAAGATATCATGAAGATGTAAAAAAATATCAATTCTTTTTATATGGTTCTCATAATATTTGTCAAAAGTATAATGAGAAGGAAAATTTTTCTCCTCTTTTAGATAAATTTTCTTTCTATGATTATTTATGGTCTAATATTGATATTATTACTGGAGATTCTCTTCCTTATATTGGATTGATTCAAGATCAATTGTTTTTAGCAACTGGATATAATACTTGGGGAATGACAAATGGAAGTTTGGCAGGGGAAATTTTGAAGAAGCAGTTACAGGGTATGAAAACTTCTTATGATGATCTTTTTTCACCTAAGAGAGGAGTATCTTTTAAGAATTTGCTTTATTTTCCAGTGGTTTTTGGTAGTAATATAAAAGCTTTTGCTTCGGGAATCTTTTTTAGAAATAAATCATGGTATGATGGAAGGGTTCGTTTTGAAAAGAGAGAGGATAAGGATGTTGCAATTTATACGGATACGAAGGGAGTCGAGCATGTTGTTTTGGCTCATTGTCCTCATGTTCACTGTAATTTGATTTTTAATATGGAAGAATTAACTTGGGATTGTCCTTGTCATGGTTCTAGATTTGATATGGATGGTCATTGTATTGAAGGCCCTAGTAATCGAGATATTGGTTATAAAGAACAGGAAAAATAGATTTTAAGTGTAATTTGACTTTGGTTTACTTTGTTCTTTTGTTTTGATATAATGTATTACAGTTGGTGATAATATGGAAAAACAAAAGTATTCTATTGCATTTAAAAAGTTTTTTTCCCATCTTCATGTGGTGAATCGACATCGATTTAAGGTGTTTTGTCTTTGCTTTCGAGCAGGAATTCCTTGGCGAGGATTCCTTCATGATTTGTCAAAATATTCTCCGGTGGAATTTTTCGAAGGGGTTCGTTATTTTTCCGGGGATCATAGTCCTATTATGAATTGTAAAAGAGAAAAAGGCTATTCTTTGGCTTGGTTGCATCATATTGGCAGAAATAAACATCATTATGAGTATTGGTATGATTATGCTGCTCCTGTTGAAACACCTATCATACCATATCCTTATTTTGTAGAAATGGTTTGCGACTCTTTAGCAGCTGGACTTATTTATCAAGGAAAGAATTGGACGAGGGATTATCAACTTACTTATTGGCTTAAGACTAGAGAGAAGGCCAGAGTTCATCCTAAAGTAGATTTGTTATTGACTAAAATTTATACTGAAGTTAGTGAAAAAGGAATTGCTTCCGTTATTACAAAGAAAAATATGAAAATGTTATATCAAAAATATATGGGCAAATCTATATAGATTTGTTCTTGTTGTTTTTTGTTGGAATATTTTTAGCACTCTATATTGACAAGTGCTAAAAAAGGAGTATAATATGGTATAGAGAGGTGATAATATGTATAATAATTATCCACAAGAACAAGAAGAAAATGTTTTAGAAAAATACGGTCGTGATATTACTGAAGCAGCTAAGAATGGAAAAATTGATCCAGTAATTGGACGTGATGAGGAAATTCGTAGTATTACGAGAGTTTTATCTAGAAAAACAAAAAATAACCCTGTATTAATTGGTGAACCTGGAGTTGGAAAAACTGCTATTGTTGAAGGTTTAGCATTACGAATTATTAAAGGAGATGTTCCAACTAGTTTAAAAGGTAAGACAATTTGGGAATTAGATATGGCAGCTTTGGTGGCTGGTGCTAAATATCGTGGTGAATTTGAGGAACGTTTAAAGAGTGTTTTAAACGAGGTTAAGAAAAGTGAAGGCGATATTATCATGTTTATTGATGAGATTCACATGATTGTTGGTACTGGTAGAACAGAAGGGGCTATGGATACTTCCAATATTTTGAAACCTATGCTTGCACGGGGAGAAATTCATGTCATTGGAGCAACTACATTAAATGAGTATCGCCAATATATAGAAAAAGATGGAGCCTTAGAACGTCGTTTTCAAAAGATTAAAGTAAATGAACCAACAGTGGAAGATACGATTACTATTTTGCGTGGGTTGAAAGAACGCTTTGAAATTCATCATGGTGTAACGATTCAAGATAAGGCTTTAATTGCTGCTGCGACATTATCTAATCGTTATATTACAGATCGTTATTTACCAGATAAAGCTATCGACTTAGTAGATGAGGCGTGCGCAACGATTCGTGTACAAATGGATTCCGTTCCTTTTGAACTAGATAATTTAACACATAGAATCATGCGATTAGAGATTGAACGACAAGCAATCAAGAAAGAAAAAGATGAAATTTCTAAAAAAAGAAAAGAAGACATTGATAAAAATTTAGTTACAATGAAACAGAAGGAACAAGAATTAATAGAGGCTTGGAATAAAGAGAAAAATTTGAATGAAAATATTCAAAAAAAGAAAAAAGAGATCGAAGAAGCAAGATTTAAATTAGCGCAGGCAGAAAATAAGTATGATCTTGAACAAGCAGCAATTCTTCGTCATGGTACCATTCCAAAATTGGAAAAAGAGTTAGAGGAGCTAAACAATACAGAGAAAAATAAGATATTAAGTGATACAGTAACAGATAATGATATTGCTAAGATTATTGCGAAATGGACGAATATTCCAGTTACTAAATTAATTAGTAGTGAGAAAGAAAAATTATTATCTTTAGAAGATAATATGAAAAAACGTGTCATGGGACAAGATGAAGCATTGGAATTAGTTAGTGATGCTGTTATCAAATCAAGAAGTGGTATCAAAGATCCAAATAGACCTATTGCTTCCTTTATGTTTTTAGGTCCAACAGGAGTAGGTAAGACAGAGGTTGCTAGAACACTTGCTTATGAATTGTTTGATGATGAACGCCATATGATTCGTATTGATATGAGTGAATATATGGAGAAATTCTCTGTTTCTAGATTAATCGGTTCTCCTCCAGGATATGTAGGATATGAAGAAGGTGGACAGTTAACAGAAGCAGTTAGACGTAATCCATATAGCATCGTTTTATTTGATGAAGTAGAAAAAGCACATCCTGAGGTTTTGAATTTATTATTGCAAATTCTAGATGATGGACGTGTTACAGATTCGAATGGTAGAACGGTTGACTTTAAGAATACCATCATTATTATGACTTCTAATTTAGGTAGTGAGCATATTTTAGATGGTAATACAGATCTAGTAATGCAAGAAGTAAGAGAACATTTCCGTCCAGAATTTATTAATCGTATCGATGAAATTATTGTATTTCATCCATTATCTAAAGAGGCAATTGGTCATATTTTAGATAAGATTATTTCAGATATTGAAAAACGTTTGGCTGATATTAATTTGAAAATTAATTTAACAGATCAAGCAAAACAACAATTGATTCATGATGGTTATGATATTAATTATGGTGCGAGACCTTTAAAGAGATTGGTTTCTAGAACATTGGAGACGATGCTTGCTAAAATGATTATTGAAGGCAAAGTTAAACCAAATGATACAGTGACTGTGGATTATCAAAATGAAAATTATGTAATTCAAAATTAAGAGGACAACTTCCTCTTTTTTTGTTATAATAAAAAGTATGAGGAAAGGAAGATGAACATGAAGAAAGAAGATGAAGAGGCAGTATTACAATATATTAAAACTGGTTTTACAAATGTAGAGGAGAACTTAGTGAATGATCAGGAAGTTACACAAATGACCTCTTTTGGTATAAGAAGTAGAAAAACATTTACACTTTTTATAAATAATGAGCTAATAGAGCCATTTTCTTCTTACTATGAACTGTGTCAAAAAGAAGTGAATGAGGCAGGAGAAGTTCTAGATTTTAATCACTTTTTTGGACAAAAAACTTTATAGGAAACAGTTGGTGCTATAGGAGAGAGTGAATTAGAAGAGGAAGTAGGTTATTTAAACAATAAAGGAATTACTACTGTGCAAGAGTATGTGGATTTACTAACTTCTATCAATAGAAGATTAGAAAGTGCTCATATGAAAAATACTCTTTTAATATATGAAAGCCTAACATTTTTAGCACTTTCTAAAAAAGAAGAAAAAAAAGCTATATTAATAAAGAAAAAAGAGGAAAGAAAATGAACGTAGAAACGTGTCTATTTATGAGAGAAGAGGCTTTGGGAGTAAAAACTTCTGTATTATCTAATGGATTATGAATTAAAGTATCAAATACATTCCTGTTTAAAAAAGAATAGAAAAAGTAAAATTGTTGTTTATAATAAAAGAAAAGGAGAATATTTATGAAAACATTTGTTAGGGGAATTTTAACTACAGTTTTGGTTTTTACTTTTGTATTAATACCAACTGTCATTTTTGTGGAAAGTGCTGTGAGTGATGATCTCATTGGTGTCTATGTAAAGGAATTGTTTGTTCAGGAGATTGCTGCAGGAATTGAAGATGGTTTTTCTGATTTATCTAGTGAAGATGTGGATCGGTTGAAGGAAGATATCAGGAATAACTCAGAGATCCAAGAGATTATTACAAAGTATAGTGATCGAATTATTACGGATTTATCTGCAGAGAATATTGAGGATATTAATCTAGAAGATGATTTGAAGACCATTATTAAAGAAAATAGAAGCTTTTTTGAAGAGGCCATTGGCAGAGAATTGACAGATGAGAAAATTGATCAAGTGATTGATGATGTTACTCAAGATCAAGATTTTAATGAAACTTATCGTGAGATGATGACTGATGCACAGGATGAGATGCCTGCAGATAGTAAGGCGATTATAGATGGGTATAATAGTTTAACGTCTTCTCAGTTTATTATTGGTTTAGGTATTGTTACAGTAGTAGCGATAGTATTGATTGCTTTGTTAAAGAAACCATATTATAAGTGGATCGTCAATGTTGCGATCGCTGGAGTGATTGCTGCTATCTTTGTTGCTATTATTGGGGTTAGTATTACTTTTGTATTAAATTTAGTAATGGAATCACTTGATGAGGCATTTGTTATTTCATCTACTCCAATTTTGTTAACTGCGGGAGCTATGTTTTTGGTTAGTATCATTTTATTTGTTATTAATTCATTTTTAGATAAAAATAAGGCGAAAGAGAATGCTGTATCCTAAATTTTTAACTCCTAATTCTGTGATTGGTATTACAGCACCATCTGCAGGAGTCGGAGATCATTTAGAGTCTTATGAACGTTCCTTACAGACATTAAGGCAGGAAGGATACCAAATTAAGGAAACTCAGAGTGTTAGAAATCAAGGTATTACATCTACTACTGGGATTCAAAGGGCACAGGAATTAGATGAATTAGTAACTTCTCCTCTTGCTACTATGATTTTGTGTGCTAGTGGTGGAGATTTTTTGATGGAAATGCTTCCTTTTGTTAATTGGGATCATATTCAAAAGTATCCTAAGTGGATTATGGGATATTCTGATCCGACTTCTTTGCTTTATTTTATTACTACGAAACTGGATATTGCAACTCTTTATGGGTGTAATGCCGGAAGTTATGATCAAGAAAAATTACATCCTTGTTTAAAGAATAATTTGGAAATTTTATCTGGTCATCTTGTGATTCAACAAAGCTTTGATTATTATCAAAAAGATTGGAACGAAGGAGAGCATTGCTATCATTTAACAGAAGTCGTATATTGGGAGACAATTCATCACGATGTAGTAGATGTACGAGGTAGAATGATTGGTGGCTGTATTGAATGTTTGAAGGATCTGATTGGAACGGTTTATGATGGTACGAAAGATTTTGTTGAAAAGTATCAAGAAGATGGTATTCTATGGTATTTTGATGTTTGTAGTCAATCTGCGGAAAATTTTTATCAAACCTTATTTCAGATGAAAGAGGCTGGCTGGTTTGAACATATTCGAGGTGTGATTGTAGGACGTGTAGCTTTTCCTAAAAGTTTTTATGCAGATTTTACCTATCAAGAAGCACTATATAGGGCTTTTCCTGAGCTACCGATTATCTTTAATGCTGATATTGGTCATCTTCCACCAAAGATGACGATTATTAATGGAAGTATGGCACATATTACATGTAAAGATGGTAAAGGATTGATCGAATTTGATTTGATATAAAAAAGAAGTTTGAGGTTATCAAGCTTCTTTTTCTTGAAATATTTTTTTATTGTTTAATAGTCTTTCGTCGGTTGGATTATAGTCTAAGGCAAGGTCTACAAAATAGATGGCATAGTTGTATTTTCCTTGATAGTAGCAACTAATCGAAAGAAGATCGTAAATTGTTCCATCCCAGCTGAAGGTTTCGTTAATATAGGATTTTAGGTGAGTTCTTATTTGTAGCGCTTTTAGACAATCTTTTTCTACTTCTTTATAATTTTCTAAGGAATATTCTAGTAGTGCTTTTTCTACATAAGCATCTCGTAAATAGGGAGCTTCTTCTATGGCTTTTTGATACCATATTCTTGCATTTTCATAGTCTTTTAAATTTTTGTAGCAACGGCCAATAAAACGCATAGAAGCGGCTCTTTCATCTTTCCAAGTTGCTTTTTTTAGTTGCAAGTGTTTTTTTAATGTATCAATACTTTGTTGCCATTTTCCATAATACATATATTCTCGACCTAGATAATGAGTATTTCGGTCATCTTCTGGATCTTCTTGAACTGATAATTTTAGTAAGGGAAGGTAACTTCCTCTAGACTTTGTGGGATCAGGGTAATGATTTACGGTGATGCCATCAATTAAAATATAGTTTTCTTGACCTTGGGTATAGGTTAAGACTTCATGGACTGGATGAGTCCATCGATATCCGTGTCTACAGTGCATTTTTTCAATATAGAAATTTACAATTGGTTTATTATCTTTATCTAGACTCCAATTGTAGTTATATCTTGCTCTAGTAGTATCTTTCTTCCAAGCGGCTTCTATTTTTTCCCGCCATCCTTTTTCAAATACTTCGTCTAAATCTGTACAGACACACACATCGGCATCTTCTGGAACCAAATACAGAGATTTATTTCTAGCAACATCAAAACGCCACGGATCGATAATTTCTTGTGTAACATGGACCCCTTCTTCTTTTAGTTTTTCTACTGTATGATCCGTAGAGCCAGTATCTAAGACATAGATTCCATCTGCTTCTTTCATAGAGTTGACCCAACGCGTTACAAATTGCTCTTCATTTTTAGCAATGGCATATACGTATATTTTCAAATTTTTCTCTCCTTTCTTTAATAATATATGTATAGAAATGTCGTATTTTCGTAAAAAAGAGTTTCATTTTTAGAAATTTGTGTTATCATTATATTAGAATAATAGGAGGTAATTATAATGAGATGCGTAGCATTAAAAGATGTAAAAGAGTTTGAAATAACAGAAATAACGGAACCTGTTTCTATGAATGGGGAAGTTTTGATTGATGTTAAGAAGTCAGGAATTTGTGGTTCGGATATTCATTATTGGGATGCAGGAGAGCCTCAGGGATTAGTTATGGGGCATGAGTTTTCTGGAGTGGTAACCAATCCGGGAAATCGTGGAGATTTAAAGGTAGGTGATAGAGTTACAGCATTACCTATTTCTCCATGTGGTCATTGTGAAGCTTGTTTAACGGGAAATCCTCAATATTGTCCAGAAACTTGGAATCATGCTATTGGTTTATCTTTGACTAATTCTGGAGCTTTGGCACCAAAAATTGCAGTTCGTTCAGATATGGTACTTCGTCTACCTGATAGTGTATCTGATGAGGAAGCTGCTATGGTAGAACCAACAGCAGTTGGACTTCACGCAGTTCATTTGGCTAATATTAAAGTAGGAGATAAAGTTTTAGTTATCGGTGCAGGGATTATTGGTCTTGTTTGTGCTATGCTTGCTAAAATGGAAGGTGCAAGTTATGTTGCAATTTCTGAGACGAATAAAGCTCGTGGAGAAAAAGCGGTTCGCTTGGGAGTAGCGGATGAGTGGTTTGATGCTAAAGATACTAGATTGATAGAGAATGCTACTAGAATTACGAATGGTGGATTTGATATTGTTTTAGATTGTTGTGGAAATTCTCCTGCGGTTAGTTCGGCATTGATGGCTGTACATCCTGGAGGAACTGTAGTTTTAGTTGGAGTTTCTTTAGGTACTGTAACAATTCCATCTATTGTTGCTGTAATGAGAGAGCTTACTGTTCAAGGAGCCATCGCTTATACGAAAGAAGAATTTCAAACTTGTATTGATTTGATGGCAACAAAGAAAATTGATGTGATGCAGTTTGTTGATGATATCGTTGGTTTAGATGGTGTTCAGAAGGCTTATGAAAGATTAACTTCTGGAACAGATGCAGCAGTTAAAATTTTAGTTGATCCAAATAAATAAATGGAGAAAGTATTGTGAAATTTGATGAAATGGTATCTGATGCAACATCAATTACGATTAAATGTAAAATAGTTATTACTATTTTGAGTATTGCTTTAGTAGTTTCTTTAGGTTATATTATCTGTGATAAATTTATTTTTAATCGTTCGTTGGAAAGTCAAGGCGATGTCAATTTAAATGTAGATAGTCGAGTAGTTGAAGTTTTATATCATAAAGTTCATGATGTTCGTTCTAAAAATCCATTTTGGATGTACCAAAATGAAAATAATGACTTAGTTTCTTATATGACAGAAGGAGCAAAGATGTCTTTGGTATATCTTAATTTAAAAGAGACTGATTTTTCTACCGTAGATTGTTCTATAGCACCTTCTTCTGTGAATGGTTATGCAAATTATCAGTGTTCTCAAACTACTACGAATCAAATTGCTAGAGAGAATGTCGAAAGAGTTTTTAAAGAGTTATTTGGTTTTACTGCTAGCATTAATACTTCTGCAGTTATGAGGATTAATTCTACTGGCTCTCTTATGTATGTTTATGTTACTTCTTTAGATGCCTATGTTTTATATAGTAATCAAATAGAGGAACCAGATACTTCTGTTACTTATCAGTATGAATTGTCTAAGGCCGTGAAGACTGCTACTAATGATATTCAATTATATGAAACGATTCTTGCAGAGGATACTTCTAGTAATGTTAAAACGGAGATGGAATATGTTTATACCTTTCGTTTAGATAATGATGGTCTTTATAATTATTATCGTAGGCAGAGAACGAAGTAGTATTAGTTTTATATTAAAAAGTGGCATTGTAAATACCACTTTTTTGTTGTTCTATGGTCCTGTAGGTCCCGTAGCTCCTGTAGGTCCTGTTGGTCCCGTAGCACCGGTAGGTCCGGTAACTGTGCTGGCTGCTCCTGTAGGTCCCGTAGCTCCCGTAGGTCCTGTTGCTCCCGTAGCACCGGTAGGCCCTGTCACACCGGTAGCACCAGTAGGTCCCGTAGCTCCTGTAGGTCCTGTTGCTCCCGTAGGTCCTGCTACTGTACTAGCAGCTCCCGTAGGTCCAGTAGCACCAGTTGCCCCAGTAGGTCCGGTAGCACCAGTTGCACCAGTGGTTCCGGTAGGTCCCGTTGGTCCAGCTGGAATTGTTAAGTTTAGTATAAAATTTGGTGATGTTCCCGTAATTGATGCTGTCGCTCCGGTTCCTGGAGCTCCCGTAGAAACTGTACCAATTGCTAGATTTGGTGCACTTCCTGTTGCTCCTGTTGCCCCACTAGGTCCCGTTGCTCCTGTAGGTCCGGTAGCACCAGTTGCTCCTAGTCTATAAACCACAGAATTTTTAGATATTCCAAAAAATTGTAATAGCTCTTTGGTTGTTTTTTATTTTACCTACAGTTATCTTATTAATAAATTCATTTACTATTTCTTGTGTTAGGATGTCTTGTTGTTGATAGGAGAAGAATTCTTTTTTCTTTTCATTTATTTGTGATGTTTCTAATTCATTTTTTATTACTTCTAATCTTTCTTTTAATCTGAATGCCTTTTCTTTGTATTGTGTTTTTAAAAGTAGAAATTCTTCTTTATCTAATATTCCTTGAATTTTATCCTCATATAATTTTTTTAATATGTTTTCATTTGCTTTCATTTGTTTTTGTATTTCTTGTTGTTCTATTTTTATTTCTTGATTTTGATTTTTCTTTCTTTTTTTCTCTTGATATTTTTTTTCTAATAGATCATGATCATAGTATTTATTTAATAATTGATTAAATTCTTGTAAAATATATTCTTGTAATATATCTAAGTTGATTGCTTTTTGATTATCACAATTTTTCCACTTATTTTGTTTATCTTTACATAATAGGTATTCTGTTTTTTGATGATTAGAGTAACTGCAATTTTTATGAAGAATATTTCCACAACAAGCACAATATGCTTTTCCATGGAAGATATGTTTTTTCCCTGTTTTTTGTGCACGACTTTTTTCTTTTAATTTTTCTTGAATTAAGTTCCAAGTTTTATCATCAAAAATTTTTTCAATTGCTTTTTCTTTTACTACCCAATCTTCTGAGGATGTTTTTATACATTTATGATTTTTATAACTAATTCTTTTGGTTTTCCCTTGGATTAAAGTACCATTATAGCTTTTGTCTTTCATCATATGATAAATTGTTTTGCCATTCCAACGATATTTTTTTCTAATATTGCAAGAACAAATTATTATTTTATTTGATTGTGTAATTATTTGATAAGTAATTTTTTCTTTATTTTCTAGTAAAGTTAGTTCTAATTCAAATTCTATTCTTGCTTGTGGTGGTAAATTTTTAATATTACTAGCAAGGAACCAGACGTTTTTAGGAAGTGTTTTATTATCTTCTATTTTGATCCAAGTATTTTCTTTGAAGTTTAATTTTTTTTCATTTTCTATATCTTTTTTTGTAGTATAAAATAGTTCTATGTTTTCTGGAATAGAAAGAATTTTGATTTTTATTTTTTTATTTGGGGGTTTTATTTTATGAAGTGATTTTATTTGCTGAATTTTTTTTGCTTGTTCGTTTTTTAAGGATATTCTTACGATATAAGTACCGGTTTTATTTATATTGATTTTTTCTTTTGTGATCGGTAATTGTAATTTACAACCATTCATTTGTTTATATTCGTAAGGACAAGGAATTTTTTCTTCTTCTAATATGGTCGCAATTTTTTCTTGTCCATATCCTGCTAGAATTAAGGAAGCTATCTTTTTTAATACTTTACTAGCTATTGGATCAATTAAAAGATGATTTTTATTTTTTGGATCTTTTAATAGTCCATATTTGGCAAAAGCTGCAGTTGATTCTCCAGCTTTCCATTTTGATCTTAGGGTTGCTTTGATATTATCTGATAAATCTTCTAAAAACCATTCATTCACTAAGGCATTGATTTGACGTTGCTTTTTATTTTCTTTTCTTGTGGTATCAGTATGATCTGTAAGACTGATAAAGCGTATGTTCCATTCTATAAATTTATTATGTAAATATTTTTCTATTGTTTCTATATCTCTAGAAAATCTGGATTGACTTTTACACAGAATAATATCTATCTTTCCATTTTCACAATCCTTTATCATTTTTTCAAAATCTGGGCGATATGTTCCTATTCCAGAAAAATCTTCATCACAATAGATGGAGGTTACTTTCCAATCCGGATGTTTTTGTACTTCTTCTAAAAGCATCTGTTTTTGATTTTTTATACTTTCACTAACCATTGTTCCGGCTTCTTTTTCTATATCTTCTTTCGATAATCTTAAATATAGAACAGTTCTTTTTATGTTCATTGTTCTTTTTTATTTTCTTCTGTTCTTAGAATCGTTTTTAATAATTTGCCGTTGAATCTTTTTTTTCGTTCTTCTTCGGTAATGTTTTCATTATGCCATTGATTTATGATATTATAATTTATTTTTTGCTTCATATTATCCCTCCTAAAGACACTATATTCTTTTTTAACTTTCGTTATTAATAATTTGTTTTTTCTCTCATATAGTGGAATAGGAGGTTTTCATTTATGAATGTTATCGATCGAGAGTTTCAAGAATTGGTTTCTGAAATTAAGGAATTGAGCAAGATGGAGATATATTATCGAATTAGAAAAAGTTTTGATGCTATTCCTGAAGAAACAAAGATGAGCTGTAGTAATTTTTTTAATCAATTTGGATATTGGGGGAGATTAGATGTTTTTTCTTCAAATTATGAAGAAATCGAATTAAAAGCGGAAGCTTTATATGAACATATTGATGATTTTGCTTGGCTTTATGATCAATTAGGAGATTATCGTTCTAAACGAACATTATATGCTATTTTAAATAATTGGTATCGTTATGATTTTGATACTACTTCTCAAACGAGAGAGTATTTGTATGATGATTATTTTGATTTAGATTTGGTTTCTTGTGATTCTAATGAAGTGATTGTGGATTTGGGAGCATATACCGGGGATACTGTTGTTTCTTATCTTCATAATTATGGGGAAGATTGCTATAAAAAAATATATTGTTATGAAATTACGCCTGCTGTTTTTGAATTATTACAGGAAAATTTAAAAAATTATGCTAATATTGATTGTCGTCTTCTGGGAGTAGGGGATCAGGAAGAACAGTTATCTTTGATTTCTAATGAAGTTAGTGCTTCGGCTAATACTTTAAGAAAAGATCTTTGTAATGATGTGATCATGACTACTTTGGATGTGGATATTGATGATGCAATTACTTTGATTAAAGCTGATATTGAAGGATTTGAATATAAAGCTTTACAAGGTGCTAGAAATCATATTTTGAAAGACCATCCTAAATTATTAATTTCTGTTTATCATAATAATGAAGATTTATGGAGAATTCCTAAAATGATTCGAGAACTTTCTAGTGATTATCGTTTTTATTTACGTTATCGTAGTTCCCCAATTTATCCAACAGAAATTACTTTCTTGGCTATTTAAACTTATATAGACGCGTGTCTATATATTTTTTTGTGGTTTATTTCGTGGGAGCAGTTGCTCCAGTAGGACCTGTTGTTCCTGTTGGCCCCGTCGGACCGGTTGATCCTGCACTTCCTGATGTTCCAGGTAGTCCTTGTGGTCCTGTAGGTCCCGTAGGTCCTGTTGGTCCTGTTGCTCCCGCAGGAATTGAGAAATTTAAAATCGCATTTTGGTTTGTTCCAACATTGCTTACTGTAGCTGGTGTTCCTGGATCTTCGGTAGTTGTGATACCGACTGTGATTGTAGCAGGCCCTGTAGGTCCTGTAGGTCCTGTTGGTCCTATGCAGAAAATTGGTCTTGGTGGTCTAACAGGATGATCACAATTGTTGTTAAAATCGCAGCAATTATTCATATTTTCTCTCCTTTCATATATAAAATATGCAAAAAGTTGATGAAGGGAATTCATAACTAACTAATTTTGGTCTATTTTTGTAATTTTTACATATCATTGAACGAGGTGAGATATGCAAACTTATATCGTTCAGGCCGGAGATACTTTATATGGTATTAGTAAGCAATTTGGGATTCCTTTTGAGGAGATTATGGCAGAGAATAATTTGACTACTACTGTAATTACTCCAGGTCAAGTACTTAAAATTCCAACTTCAGAAACAACTACTTTATATGTTGTAAAAAAAGGAGATACTCTTTATTCTATTGCCAATAAATATGATACTACGGTCTCTGATCTAATGGAGCTTAATAATTTAAAAACAAATGTATTATCTATAGGACAACAATTGAGAATTCCAGTTCATCAAGATACTTCAGAAAATTATATTGTTTATACTGTCAAGGCAGGGGATACTTTATACAAAATTGCTCAGGAGTATGATACTACGGTTCAAGCAATTAAGAGTTCAAATCAATTATCTTCTGATTCTTTAGTAATTGGTCAACAATTGAAAATACCAGTAGAAGGATCTTCTACGCCACCTGTTTCTAATTATCAAACTTATATTGTTCAATCGGGGGATACTTTATATAAAATTGCTTTAGAGTTTGGAATGACTGTAGATGAATTGATTGAGGTAAATGAGTTAGAAAATAATAATTTGGTTGTTGGCCAAGTTTTAAGGGTAAAAAAGCAATCCCTTCCTGATATTCCTATTGGAAGTGAATGCTATGGTACAGGATATGTAGAGCCAACGTTTGTTACTTATACAGTAAAAAGCGGGGATAATCTTTATGCGATTGCTAGAAAATATAATACTAGCGTTGAAAATTTAAAATTATTAAATGGATTGACTAGTGACAATTTATCTATTGGTCAAGTCTTAAAAATAAGGGAGGTTAGTTAATCATGTTCATTAGTTTTGAAGATTTTAAAAAGATGCCTGAATATACTGAATTTGTTCAGCAGAATCCTGATATTGGTCATTTAAAGGTTGAAGCATTTACTGCTTATGGGGCAATCCCTATTTCTGATACTGAAATTATTATTACCAAAGAAATTGGTGATTATCGAGTTGTTTTTTTTAGGGGGTATACAGATTCTAGTGGAATTATTTCTGATATTTCTTTGCCGGCTCCTGTTACGGTGATTAACCCAAATATTGTTCCAGGATATACGGTTTATGATTTAACAGCAATTCATCAGGGGTATGAGACAATTAAAAGATATTCTATTGGAATGTTTGGAGGAGTTAATATTTTACAGTATGTTAAGATGACACCTGAGGTTATTTTGGAAGGAGTCGTACAAAATGGCAATTAGATCGCCTATTGTTCCTACAGAAATTGTAGTTCATTTAGGGGAACCTGATGAAGCTGCGAAAAATATTACTGTTTCTTTTCAGGAATATATTAAAAATGTTGCATCAGGTGAAATTTATCCTAACTGGCCCTTAGATTCTGTAAAAGCGAATATCTTAGCCCAAATTTCTTTTGCCTTAAATCGTGTTTATAATGAATGGTATCGTTCTAAGGGATATGATTTTGATATTACTAGTAGTCCAGTTTATGATCAGTCTTTTGCTGAAAACCGGCAATTTTTTGAACGAGTTTCTCAAGTAGTAGATGATATTTTTAATAATTATATTGTAAAAAATGGTCAAGTTCAACCTTTGTTTGCCCAATACTGTGATGGGAAAACAACTACATGTGATGGACTTTCTCAGTGGGGAACTGTTACTTTGGCAGAACAAGGATATTCTCCTCTTGAAATTTTAAAGCATTACTATGGAGATGATATTAAATTAATTTATAATGCTCCTGTAGAGGAAAATATTATGAGTTATCCGGGATTTCCTATTCAACTTGGAACGACAGGAGATTTTGCTCGGATGATTAAAATTCAATTAAACCGAATTGCTCAAAATTATCCAGCAATTCCAGTGATTACAGATGATAGTGTCTTTTTTACAGTGGAGACAGAACGGGCTGTTAGCAAATTTCAGGAAATCTTTGATTTAGTTCCGTCAGGGATTGTAGATAAGGCTACTTGGTATAAAATTAAATATTTGTATAATGCTGTTAAAAATATCGCGGATTTATATTCGGAAGGAATTTCTGTTGATGAAGCGACACTGATTTATAATCCTACTTTGCAATATGGGGATAAGGGAAATTATTTATTACCATTAAATTATTTATTAAATACAGTTGCTTATTTTGATTCTTCGGATATTCCTTTTTTAAATTTACAAGGTCCAGAATTTACTAAAGATACTCAGCAGATGGTGATCGCTTTTCAGAATAAATATAATATTACTACAAATGGAATTGTCGATGCCAATACTTGGAAAGCTTTAAAAGAAGCTTATGATCAAACTTTGGCTATGATCCCTAAAGAATATTTATCTAATATTGATGAACTATATCCAGGGTTATTTTTATCTAAAGGAATGGAGGGAGATAATATTATTAATTTACAAAGATTTTTGTATTTGATCTGTGAAAAGTCTCATGATATTCCTGGGGTTAAAGTAAATGGAATCTTTGATTCTTTGACAGAACAATCTGTAAAAGCAATTCAAAGAAGGTATAATTTAGAGGAAAATGGCGTTGTTGGTCCAGGAACTTGGTATCGGATTGTTGAATTATCTAAGGAAAATTAAAAATGATTTCAAGACTGTGTAATTTTTGTGGTTGACTAAAATGGTAAAGTTTTATGTCAACTTTTTTGTTATTGGAGAAAAAAATGGGAAATTTATTTGTGCCATGATATAATATTGATGATATGGAGAGGTTGAGAAGAGGAAATCGGTATGAATGAAAAATTTGGGGAAGTAAGGAAGTACTTAAAAAAGAGAAAAGAACAAGTTATCTTAGAGCTTATCATACGAGATTATGATAAATCAAACTTTTATATTGCTTTGGTTTTTAATACAAAAATAGAGAAGTTTAAAGTTTTATTTATTCCTTTTGATGTGGTTGATAAGCGCAATTTAGACGAATATGTTTGCTATCAATTTATTCATGTTTCTTTGGTTAATTATATTTTGCAAACTTTTCGTCATTCGAGAAAGATTTATTTAGATGATAATTTTAGAGATCATTTGAATCGTAATATTAGTAATTATTACATTGAGCTTCATACTTATATTGATGGAGAAGATTATACTTTTGTTACTACTCAGTATATTCCTAAAGAATGGATATTCTTATTTGAGGTCATTGTCATTTTATTTGAACATGTTCCTAATATTATGGGAGAGTTGTGTAAAACTATTTTAATGCCATTTGATGATTCGGCAGATATTATAGAATATAAAACTTCTTTCAATTTTAATTTGTTTGAAGATGATTTAACGCAGATTTTTTCTCCTTCTGTCGTTTTCATGGGGGAAGAACTTTATTCTAAGCATAATGTTTTGTTTTTAGAAAAAGTTAATGGAAAATATTTTGCTATTGTTCATTGCCATATTGTTGTGGTTGAGTATAATGAAGATAAAAAAGTTTTAAATTCCTATTGTGATTGTTCTTCGCCAGGATATGATGCTCATATCTATGCGGTGATTCGGGGAATTTTGGATCAGCAATTTCGTCCTTTTTATAAACTTATGGTAGTTGATGATAAGGATGATTTTTCTTTGCCTAATGTTATTGCTAGATATTATTTGTGTTATGGAATGGAAAATGATGCTTTGTTAGTTATTCATGGTTCTAAGAAAAAGTATCTGCCACTTTCTATGCTTCTTGAAGGATTGATTAAAGTTATTTCTGATCCTAATAGAGAACTTGAAAAACAAATACGCAAGCAGTTAAGTAAGAAGCTTTCTAAGGAAGAATTGGAAGAGATTTTGTTGTATATTCGGAAAAATTAGGATACATACTTTCTTGTTTTATTCAGAAATAGTATGGTTTTTATCTGTAATTTTTAGCACTCCTTATTGACAACTGCTAATAATCGTGTTATAAATAAATTGTGATCAAATATTAAGGAGATGATTTAGTTGGAAAAAAAGGAATTTAAGTCAGAATCAAAGCGATTGCTAGATTTGATGATTAACTCTATTTATACCAATAAGGATATATTTTTAAGAGAATTGATTTCTAATGCTAGTGATGCACTAGATAAATTATATTATCGTTCTTTAACGGATAAAGAAGTTAAAGTAGATAAAGATGATTTAATTATTCACTTAGCATTTGATAAGGAAAAAAGAACGATCACAATTACTGATACTGGTTGTGGTATGACAAAAGAAGAGCTTGAGGAGAATCTTGGTACGATTGCTAAAAGTGGATCTTTAGCTTTTAAAGAGAATATGAGTCAAGAGGAAAAAGTTGATATTATTGGTCAATTTGGTGTTGGTTTTTATTCTGCTTTTATGGTTAGTGATCGTATTACGGTAACTTCTAAATCTGTTGACAGCGAAGATGCTTATGTATGGGAAAGTGAGGGTGTCGATGGATATACGATTAAGAAAGCTAAGAAGAAGGAATTAGGTACTACGATTGTTCTTCATTTGAAAGAGGATACGGAAGAGGAAGATTATAGTAAATATTTAGATGAATATGAATTGAAAAGTTTAGTTCAAAAGTATTCTGATTATATTCGTTTCCCAATTCAAATGGAAGTTACTCATCATCATTTGAAAGATGAAGAGAAGAAAGAATATGAAGATGTGTTAGAAACCGAAACTTTGAATAGCATGGTTCCAATTTGGAAGAAGAATAAAAATGATGTTTTGGATGAAGATTATGAAAACTTCTATATGTCTAAGTTTAATGATTATGATAAACCATTGAAAGTGATTTCTTCTTCTGTTGAGGGAATGTGTTCTTATCAAGCATTATTATTTATACCAAGTCATGCTCCATATGATTATTACACTCAGGATTATGAAAAAGGATTAAGCCTTTATTCTAATGGTGTTTTGATTATGGAAAAATGTAGTGATCTATTACCTGATTATTTTAGTTTTGTCAAAGGTGTTGTAGATACAGAAGATGTTTCTTTGAATATTTCTAGGGAGATGCTACAAGAGGATCATAGCTTAAAGTTGATTGCTAAAAACATCGAAAGTAAAATTAGAAAAGAATTAGGAGAAATGTTGAAAAATGATCGAGAAAATTATATTTCTTTCTTTAAGACTTTTGGTGTTCAGTTAAAGTATGGTATTTATAATAATTTTGGTCAAGATAAGGATAAATTAGTTGATTTGATCATGTTTTATTCGGCAAAGAAAGAAAAATTGATTACTTTGAAAGAATATATTGATCATATGAAAGAAGATCAGGAAAAGATTTATTATGCTTCTGGTGCTTCGATTGCTAAAGTTGCAGCTCTTCCTCAAGTAGAGCAAGTTCGTGAAAAAGATTATGATATTTTATATTTAACTGATTACGTTGATGAATTTGCAATTACGGCTATTCAGGAATATGAAGGTAAGAAATTTGCTAATGTCGAAAGTGAAGATTTGGACTTAGAAAGTGATGAGGAAAAAGATGCAATTAAGAAGGTAAATGAGGATAATTCTGATTTATTGGAAGAGATGAAGGAGGAATTGAAGGAGGTTTCAGATGTTCGTTTTACTAATAAATTAAAAACACATCCAGTATGCTTGACTAGTAAAGGTGATGTTTCTATTGAGATGCAGAAAGTATTTGATGCTATGCCTAATCAAATGGGAATTAAAGCACAAATGGTTTTGGAGATTAATGAAGGACATCCAATTGCAGATAAATTAAAGAAATTGTATCAGGAAGATAAAGAACAATTCTTGAATTATACTAAAATTTTGTATTCTGAAGCTAGAATGATTGCTGGACTTCCAATCGAGAATCCAACGGAAATTTCTAATTTAATTTGTGATGTAATTTCTAAGTAAAAGATAAAGAGCTTGTATGATATGAATTTCGTTTCTTGAACATAGAAACGAGAGTCAGTTCAAATGAGCTCTTTTTTAATAAAAAACTTTCAAGCTATATTAGACTTGAAAGTTTAAATTATTTTTTTAAAATTGTTTTTTGATAACATTTTACTGGGCCTTTTAAAGTACCAAGAACACTTAATAAATTTTCTTCTTTGGTTGATACGATTTCTACTGTATCTTCTTCTTGTTGATAGTCTAAACCAGTGTACCACCAATCTGTAATGATAGAGTGTTCTACTCTTAATTCTTTGCTTGCTTGTTGCATTAGTTTTTTGTTGTATACTTTCATAAATTGCTTGATTTCTTTCTCACTAGAATCCATATAAATGAATTTCCAAAGAGGTTGAAGGTGAGTTGCATAATACTCTCCTTCTTCTAATGGTGTGAATAGTTCTAACTTTTGAAATGATTGAGCTAATTGCTGCTTGTTTTCCTTTGGTTGATGTAACATTTGAAAGTTTGAGAAATCACTTAATGATTGATAGGTATTATCTTCCTGTTTAGCAAATAATTCTTTATTTAAGGTTATGTCATAATAGGGATAACTTTCTATTTGATCTCTTTTGGTATACTTTAATTTTATGATTTTATTTCCCATATAAATGTTAGAAAACCTTATTTTTCCTTCAGGAATTTGTAAATTTATTTTATTGTTATTCATCGGTAAGCTCCTTTCGACTTTTTATTATAATATGTATTTTCTTATAAAGCAATGTTTTTTATTGATCGTTTGCTTAAAATAGTTAGGAATTTATCAAAAAATGTTTTTTCTTTGAAAAATCATGATATAATAACTATAGAATAGAAGAGGAAGGTTGTGTTATTTTGAAATTGGATGGAAAAGTTGCTATTGTAACTGGTGGAGCCATGGGAAATGGTTTAGGAATTGTCAAGGTATTTTTGAAGTATGGTGCGGATGTTGTTGTCATTGATTATTCTGATAAAATTTCATCTACTTTGAAAGAGTTAAATCATCCAAAATTAATGGGATATAAGGCAGATATTCGTGATGAAAAAATGCTTCGAGCTATTGTTTCAGATATTCTTGCAAAAAAGGGAAAGATAGATATTTTAGTTAATAATGCTGGTATTGCTAAACTTGAGAAGTTTGTTACTATGAGTACAGAGATTAGAGATACTCATTTTGATATTAATATTAAAGGTACTTGGAATATGACTCAAGCAGTTGTTCCTCATATGATAGAAAGACAGTATGGTAAAATTATTAATTTATCTAGTGTTACTGGTCCTATGGTAGCAGATCCAGGTGAGGTTGCTTATGCAACTACGAAAGCAGCTATTTTAGGATTTACAAAAAGTTTAGCTATGGAATTAGTATCTCATCATATTAATGTAAATGCTATTATGCCTGGTTATATTATGACTCCAATGGTAGAAGGAATTGCTCTTGATTCTAATCAAGATAATCCAAAGCAAGTAATTCAAGGAATTGCTGATGGAATTCCTATGGGTAGACTTGGTACTATTGAAGAATTGGGTGAATTAGCAGCATTTTTGGCTAGTGATGATGCAAGTTATATTACAGGGCAAGGAATTGTAATTGATGGAGCATCTACTTTACCAGAAACTAGAAGTGTTGGTGTATAGTAAAATCTGTGGTTTTAACTTATTCATTTATTTCAAATGGCAAGATTTATTTATGAATTTTGCTTTTTTATTTGCAAATTAGAGATCGGAAGTTGTAAAAGAAAAGATTATATTATTGAGATCTATGTGAATGAATAAAAACTATATATATAATTCATATGAAAGAGTAAAATATAAAGATGATTATCAGGATTTGGGTTTTGAAGAAAGTATGCTCTTTTTCTATAAGTTTAGAAATTAGAAGAGGGGATATCTTTTTTTAATTATTAGAAATTTCTTTTTTCATTTCTTTTTTGATATAATATTGTGTAAAGAGGTGATGTCTATTGCGTTATACTAAAAGATATATCATAACGAAAGAAATATTAGATACTCTTCCTATAAGTGAACCTGTTAGATATGAGCGTTACTATATTCATGATCGGCTGAGAATTCAAAAGAAGGGAAATGTTTTGGAGCGAGAACGATTAGATGATGCTAATTCAGTGATAGAAAAGTCAGAGATTTCTTTAGAAGAATTTGAAATATTGAAGATAGGGGCATATAATCAAATTATTAGGGATAGTTATTTGCATTTACCAGATATTAGAGTATCAATCAAAGAATACCGTGAAAAATATCTTGGCTTGATTCGAGTAGAAGTAAAATTAGATACAGAAGAGGAAGTGCGAAATTATCAAAAGGAGAACTGGATGTTGATGGATATTACTAATTCTTTATTAGCATTTGATAAAGATTTAAGTAAGTTATCTTCTTTGGAGTTTCAAAAGGAATTAAAAAAATATAGTAGAATGAAAAAGGATTGAGGTTTATAAGATAAAAGCAATTATTTATCAAAGTAAGACAGGACATACTATGGAGTATGCGAAGATGTTAAGTGAAAAGTTAAAAATTCCATGTTATTCAGTGAAAAATGCTAGTAAATATTTCAAGAAAAAAGATGCAATTATTTATTTAGGGTGGATTCGTGCAACAACTGTTGTGGGTTATAAAAAAATAAGTAGAAAATATCAGATTATTTCTGTAGGAGCGGTTGGCGCTTATCCTAAAAGTAATGAGTATGTAGAACAATTGATGAAGTATAATCATATAAAACAGCAATTATTTTATTTACGTGGCGGAATTGACTATGAAAAATTAAACAAGTTTTATCAAAAATTATTAAAGTTAGTAGGAAAGGCAATTATTATGGAAAATCCGAAGGATAAAGAAATGAGTCGTTTATTTCAACAAGGAGGAAATTTTGTAAATCTAAAACAGCTTAGTCCCATGATCAGTTATATCAAAGAAAAAGATATGAATTAATAAAGGATGAAACATCATATCATATGATAGCCCAAAGGTAATGAAGGATTTAGAAAATAATTTATCAAAAGTAGGCAGGAGTCAAGAAAATCGAAAAATCGCGGAAAATAGAAAATTATAAAGTAATATTTTTAACAATTAAAAAATTTTTGGAATGAATATTTTAAGGTATAAAAATGCTGTAAGCATGTGGTTTTAATTGTGAAAAAACAAAATAATAAATAGATGGGGTGACATCATGAAAGGACAGAACATGTATCTGGCATTCGGTAGTGAAGTAATTTATGATGATGCAGAATTTTATATTGAAGAAAAGGATAAAGTAGGTGTAGTTGGAGTTAATGGTGCAGGGAAGACTACTTTATTTAAAATTATTTTAAAAGAAGAACGTTTGGATAGTGGAAAAGTAATTGTAAATAATAAAAAAATTGGTTATCTTCCACAAGAGATTAGTTTTGATGATCAAGAAATGAATGTTTTAGACTATCTCTATAGCGCAAGACCAATTGAAAAACTAGAAAAAGAATTAAATAGCATTTATGAAAAATTATCAAATGTAGAAAGTAAAGCACAAACAAAGTTATTAAAGCAGGCAGAAAAAATTCAAAATGAACTAGATAGTCTTCATCAATATACTGCAGAAGATGAACTTTTATCTTTAATTGAAAATATGAAAATAGAAAGTGAATTATTAGAGATGAGGGTAGGAGATTTATCTGGAGGTCAAAAATCAAAGGTGGCTTTTGCACGACTTCTTTTTTCTGCTTCTGATATCTTACTTTTGGATGAACCAACAAACCACTTAGATATGAAGACTAAAGATTTTGTTACTGACTACTTAAAAAACTATCTCGGTATGGTTTTAGTCATCAGCCATGATGTTGCTTTTTTAAATGAAGTAATTACGAAGACTATGTTTATTAATAAAGTCACTCATAAAATAAAGGTTTATAAGGGAAATTATAAAGAGTTTAAAAGGTTATATGCGGATGAAATGATGCAAAAAGAAATAAGAATAAAAGAACAGATGCGGGAAATAAAGCATTTACAAGAAGTTGTAAAACAGGCAGAACAAGCCTCTCGTACTAATCATAAATTAAAGAAAATGGGGCAGTCTCGTAAAAAATTATTAGAAAAAAAATTGGACGAATTAGAAACAAGAGAACAAACTTATAAAACAGTTACTATGAATGTAGATCCATTAGAGCGTAGTGGAAAAATTCCTCTAGAAGTAAATCATTTAACTTTCCATTATCCAAATAAAAAAGATTTATATCGTAATCTTTCTTTTCAAATGGTAAGAGGAGAAAAATTTTTAATTGTTGGGGAAAACGGGGTAGGAAAGTCAACTCTATTAAAACTAATTATGAAACAGTTGATTCCTATTCAGGGAGAAATTGAATATGGATATCATGCAAGTATTGCTTATTATGCCCAAGAGCTAGAAATTCTAGATGAAGAAAAAACAATTTTAGAAAATATTGATAATCCTAACTATAATGATCAAGAACTAAGAACATTTTTAGGGAATTTTTTATTTTCTAATGATGATGTATTTAAAAAAGTGAGTGTTTTATCGCCTGGAGAAAAAGCAAGGGTTGCTTTGTGTAAAATATTAATTCAAAGAACTAATATCATCATTTTAGATGAACCAACGAATCATTTTGATCCAGAAACACAAGAAGTTATTGGCGAAAACTTTAAAAATTATACAGGTACTTTAATTATGGTTAGTCATAATCCTGCTTTTGTAGAACAAATAGGTGTAACTAGGATGTTAGTGCTACCTGAGGGAAAAATCGTAGAGTATAAAAAAGAACTTCTACATTACTATTATTATTTAAATACAGAATTAGTATAAGGAGGGTTTTGTGCTAGATAAAATCAATCAATTATATCAAAAATTATTTCCTTTTGTGATAGGAGAAGGAATGAATTTAACATCGATACCTTATTTGAATCTATATTTTTATGAGACAGGGAAAAAGTAGAATTAAAAGCATCATCTAGTCCTATTATATATATTATAATTCATGGCAGTATTCATTTAACGTTGGATAAAGAAGTAAAGAAATATTCTCAAGGGACATACTTTTTTACAGAAATAGAAAGCCCTCTTACAGTGCAAGTGGAAGATAACTCGCTTCCTTTATTATTAGCCATATAAATTACAAAAGAAGAGGTATATTCAAGTATTGTTAAATTTAGAAAAAGAAGAATTGGATGCTATTTTAAAAAGGACGGAATCTAGTGATGATCTTCAGGAAGAAATTATAGATCTTTTCCTTCATTTATTGAATGTGAAAAAAAGTGCTTTTTTATATCAGATGATTAAGAGTGAATTTATTTATCATATTGTAACTGGCGAAAACGGGAAATCTTTTATTACCAATGTTATAAAAATGAAGGATGCAAGGTCGATGTATGAAGTGAATGAGTGGATCAAAAAGAATTTTAAGGAAGATATTTCTATTCCTAAACTAGCAGAAGAAAGTCATATGAGTGTTTCTAATTTTCATCAGAAATTTAAAAATGCAATTGGTATGGGACCATTGCAATGTCAAAAAAACTTCGGTTAATAGAAGCAAGAAAATTAATGCTAGATCAAGATTATAAGGTAGGTGAAGCTGCTTTTCAGGTAGGATATGTGAGTTTGTCTCAATTTAATCGCGATTATAAAAAGTTATTTTCTCATTCTCCTAAAGAAGATATTAGAAAAATGAAAGAATTAATTCATGAATCTAAGAATTTGTAGTATTCGAGAGTATAGAAAAAGTTGTGTAAATGGTAATTTTTACCTTCCGCACGAGGCATCAAAATGATGTCTCTTTTTCTTCATTATAACAGGTAGTAAAATCCGATACTAAATTAAAAATTATGTGTACTATATATAACATGAATTTAAATTAGAGCTTTCCGAACAGTTCTATTATATCACTATTTTTTACTTATCAGTCATAAAGTTGAACACAACTTTTGTTAAAAATCCTATTAATATACTAATTAAAACTAATCCCCACATTCCATATAAAATTTCAATCCCTGTTCTTTCACAGTCATATCTTAATTTTACTTTCATTTTCAAACTACCTCAACTTTCTAAAATATTATTTTTATTATCTTTTCTTATTGCTAGTCTGTACTAAATCAACACTTGCTTCTGAAACCCTTCTATTTTCAATAGTTATAACTGAAGGTATATCTTCATAAACTTTCTTATCTCTTTTAAACATATCAAGAATATCATTGTAATGTGATATAGATGATGAAATCATTTCATCCAAACTATTTGTAATTTTACCTTCATTAATAGTACATATCCCCATTTCAACTAATTCATCAATACTATCATTTTTAATTCTAGCCATTACACCTTCTTCTAAAACTCTTTTCTCATCTTCAAGTTGAGATATTTGCTTCTTTAATTTACTTGTTTTAAAAAATCTTTTCTTTTTTTTATTTAATTCTTCATCTAATTTGGTAATTTTTTCCCTTTCTGTTTTCTCTACATGTAATTCCAACTGTTCAAGACTTTGGGAAGAAATAATATTTGAAAGTTCTTCATTATTTGCTAATGAATTACACGAATTAATTTTCATTCCTATTCTTCTTTTAAGATTATCAAATTGAAAATTAGGCATATTATCCAGTGCTTCCAAAAAAATATCTTTATTTTGAGGAGTATATAATTTAATTATTACATCAATTAAAAATTTATCCGAAAACAAAAAATTATCATCAAATGGCCTTGTTGCATAATCTGTTGTTCGATTCATTCTAATTTGACTTAAAATATCTCTTAACAATTCAGGACTATTATTTTTCTTAAATTGTTCTATTTTATTATTTACAACCTCAAACTCATTCTTTGCAATTTTATCAAGATCTACAAAAATTAATGGAACTCCAAAATCTTTTGCTGCCTGACAAGCAACATCAAATCTTTTAGATATATGTTTTGAATAATTCGAATTTGTATTTCTTGAAAGTGGAAAAATAATATAGTCTGGTTGAATTTTATGATTATTTTCATCATATTTGGTATCAACAATTTCATTAAATACCAAAGAAGGCGTATTATCGTCTTTTATAATTCCTGTTGACTTTAATAATAAATTAGGATTACACAAATGCTTTACATTTTTTCCTGTTTTTAAATAAGTTCGAACAGAACCATTAACTTCCTTTGAAGCTAAATCAGCTGTTGAAGCATCATATAATTTCGTTACTCCATTATATCCAACTAATAAATGTTCTGTTGAAATAGATTCCCCTTGCCAACTAGCTATAGTAGAAAAAAGGCTATTTGAAACTAAAGATTTTGATTCAGTGGGAAAATGGTGTTCATCAACATTGTAGTAATCTTTATATGACATATCAGCACTTTTTGATCTTCCAGCATATGACATATCTTTAAGTAAAAAACTAAAATCAAATCCAGAATCTCTTATGTCTATTCCTAAACTATTTGACAAATTATACTCTTCTAAAAAATCATTCCCTACACTTTTAAAGTTATTACAATTTGAAATTGTTTTATTATAATCAGATTTAAATTTATTTAAAATTCGATATTTAATATTTACTTGTGGTTCAGAATAAACAGAAAAAAAACCTTGCTGTATATGAGGCTGCTGAAAAAATTTACAAAGATTACTGTAAAATATATCAGTAATCTTTTTGTTTTGATATAATTGTATATATATAAG
>CALVQX010000031.1 GCA_944358405.1 uncultured Bacilli bacterium
ATTTGTAAGTCAAGAGATAAATAAATATGCCTCTGGCACTCTTGACTTAAAATAAATATATTATAAGACTAAATGCAACTTTGATATAATAATGATTATTAACTTGCATTTACCTCTTTAAACAATATAACGAAACGCTTGCATTGACAAATATGTTTTTTTGTGATAAAATATGAGCGAATTTTAGGAGGGGTTTTATGTTGGAGGAAAAATATGTAAATATTGGAGGAAAAGAATTTAAAAGAGAAATTTATGAATATTTATTAACTCGTTTTAAAGAAGGCTTTTCTCATACAAGTTTAACGATAGAAAATGCTTTTAAAGAACTGGATGATTTAGATTTAGTGATTGAAAATGCAAAAGATGAAGAGGCAGCTCAATATTATCAGAATCTTCCTTCTTCTAAAAAACGTGAAATTTATAATGTGTTAAGACAGATTGTTGTTTTTCAAGGGAAAAGAATGGGAATTTTTTCTTTTGACTTAGATGGAACTCAAAAGCAATTTAATAAGTTATATGTGGAAAATTTTGCTTATTTTGATGAATATTTACCTTACTTTGTAAAATTTGATAAAAATAATGAATTTGATCGTGTTGCTACTTTACATAGTCTAGCTTCTTTGTTTTTACAACTGCCTCAAAGAGAGATGGCTTATAAGAGAGCTTATAATATGCAAAAAGATCATTTAGATGCCTTTGATTATGCTATGGCATTAGAAGAATTAACTGTTCCTGATATTATTGATATTAACACTATCGTTAATCGTAGTGATCCTGATAGAGTAGAAGGATTTAAGAAAACAAATAATGATATCTTTGGCGCATCTTTTACTCCCACTGATAAAAGATATGTACCTATAGAGTTACAACGTCTATTAGCTGAATATAAATATGGTTTTGGTATGGATATTTTAAATCCTGCAAAAGAAGGTCTTTCTAATGATGAAAGAGTAGAAAGAACATATCTTATTTTTAAGAGAGAAGCTATGTTTCATATTAGATTTGAAAGGATTCATCCATTTAATGATGGTAATGGTAGAACAGGAAGAATTATTTTGAATCAGCATCTATTAAAACAGGGGTTTGCTCCTGTAATGATTACTAGCTATATGTCTAGACAATATAAGCAATTAATAAATAATAATGATATAGAAGGATTTACGCAAATGTTATTAAGTAGTTCTTCACAGCAAATGGTAAATTGGGTTTCTATGAATAAGACAGGATTTACAATTAAGAAAAGTGAAATTTCTCCAGATAATAGTATATTGGCTGAATTAGAAGGTTATCAGGATGATGAGAAAGAGAAAGCACCTCAAAAAGTTAAACATTCTTTAATGAGTAAAGTTAATTTGTTTTGAAGGGGATGTTACGAAATTAATCATTTAATTTCGTAACAGCTCCTTTTTATTTCCAATTAGTTCTTTTTAATAATATTTAGTGTTAGTTTATTTTTTCTTTATTTTTTAGTATGATTAATATAAAAGTATGAAAGATGTTGTTTTTATCAAAATTAGTTTGGGTAATGAAAAAGTAATATATTATTATATGGTTGATAAAATGAATGATAAAGGAGGGTTAAATTATGGAGAAGAGAATAGATTTACACATTCATACGAATTGTTCTGATGGGGAATTAACTCCTATAGAAGTTGTTGATATGGCTGTTTGTAATGGAGTAAGTGTTATTTCTATTGCAGATCATGATACGGTGGATGCTTATAGTGATGAATTATTTCAATATGTAAGTAGTAAAGGTGTAGAAATTATTCCTGCTGTTGAGGTTTCTACTAAAACTAAGAAGTGTGGTATTCATGTATTGGGATATAATTTTGATCTTCATAACAAGACTTTTTTAGATAGATTACAATCTTTACGAAATGCAAGACATGATTATTTATATGGAGTTTCTGCTAAGCTTGAAGAATTGGGTTATGTTGTTCATACTTCGGAACTTGATAAAATTGGATCTGTTACAAAGGCTCATATTTCTTCTGATGTTGTTAGTAATCCTAGTAATAAGGAGAAATTGCTAGAAGTATTTGGACATCTTCCAGAACAGGGAGAGTTTATTGAAACAATTATGAATGAAGGCTGTCCTGCCTATGTTAAAAAGGATACTGTTACTCCAGCAGAAGCTGCAGAATTGATTCGACTTGCAGGAGGTAAAGTAGTGCTTGCTCATCCAGTTGCTTATAAATATGAGGATGGATTAGAAGAAAAAGATATTTTGAGACTAGTTTCTGATATGAAAGCAGATGGAATTGAAGCAAATTATATTTATGTTGATCGTCATCATTGTAAAATTAATGAATTAAACAATTGGAATGAGTTTGCGAAAAAATATCGTTTGCATACTTCTATTGGTTCTGATTTTCATAAAGAAGATGGGTATCATCCTACGATTGGATTGATTGGAGAAGATATGAATCTAACTATTCATGATATTTCTGTCATTTTGGAATGGTTATCAGAATAATCCACAAATTTTGTGGATTTTTTTTTGTATATTTTTTTTGGTGATATAATGAAAGTTTAAATATTTGATGAAGAAGATGAAAAAGATTTAGAGAATGATATTAATGAATTTTTAGATTCTTTAGAGGGTGAAGTTGTTGATATTAAATATCAAGTTAGTGTAGGTGTTTTTAGTGAGGAACAGGTATTTTGTTTTTCAGCAATGATTGTTTACTATTAAACTGTTTTGATTTTGGTATTTTCAATATCATCATGAAAGATTAAGGGGATGTTTTTCTTTTTCAAAACATTGTTAACTAACAGTGTTTTTTCTTTTTTTTTGTGGTATGATGTGAGTATACTAGGAGGATGCTATGAAGAAAAAAAAGAAAGGGATTACTAAGAGCGGCTTTGTGAAAGGTGCTTTTATTACTACTTTAGGTATTGTTATTACTAAGATTTTAGGAATTCTTTATGTTATCCCTTTTCATGCAATTATAGGTGAACAGGGTGGAGCATTGTATGGCTATGCATATACTATATATTTACTTTTTATGTCTTTATCTTCTGCAGGAATCCCTTTAGCTATTAGTAAAATTGTATCTGAGTATCAAACTCTTGGATATTATCAGGCGAAAAGAAGAGCTTTTGTTTTAGGAAAGAGAATTGCTTTGTTGTTGGGCTTTATTTGTTTTGTTTTGCTTTCTTTATTTGCCCCATTTATTGCACAATTTATTTTGGGTGATCTTAGTGGTGGAAATACGATAGAAGATGTTACTTTTGTTATTCGGATCATTTCAACTGCTATTTTAATTGTTCCATTGCTAAGTATTTATCGTGGCTATTTTGAAGGTCATCGTTTTATGAGCCCTCCTTCTATCTCACAAGTGATTGAGCAATTATTTCGAGTGCTTGTTATCGTGTTAGGTAGTTATTTTGCGTTAAGAGTATTTCATTTATCTTTAACTAGTGCTGTGGGGGTGGCAGTTTTTGGTGCAACTGCGGGAGCAATTGCTTCTTATTTATATTTGGTTTTAAAGAAACGTGGAAATGAAAAGAAATTTAATGAAAAAGTACGAAAAGTAAATGAACCAATTATTACTGATAAACAAATTCTACGTAAAATTATACTTTATGCTGTTCCATTTATTATGATTGATGTTTTTAAGTCTTTATATAGTTATGTAGATATGGTAACTGTGATTCATAGTTTAGTTGATTATGCTCATTTTGATGTGGTGGATGCTGAGACAGTAATGAGTATGCTATCTACTTGGGGTGCCAAATTTAATATGATTATTTTATCTGTCTCTACTGGTGTTATTGTTAGTTTGATTCCTAATTTGACTCAAGCTGTTGTTAAAAAGGATGAAAAAGACGTTCATCAAAAAATTAATCAGTCTTTTAGTATTTTATTTTATTTGACAATTCCTATGACTCTTGGACTTAGTTTTTTAGCTGAACCTGTATGGCTTTTGTTTTATGGAAAAAGTGTTTATGGTCCTAGTGTTTTGACTTATTATATTTTTGTTGGTTTATTTGTAGGATTGTTTACAGCGATTATTTCTATTGTTCAAGCATTGAAAGATTATAAAACGGTCTTTATTAGTTTATTTGTCGGTATTATTTTAAAATGTTTATTGACTACTAATTTGATCATTGCTTTTTATAAAATGGGTGTTCCTGCATATTATGGTGCGATTACTGCTAGCATTATTGGATATTTTGCTTCTTTGTTAATTTGCTTGGTAGTATTGCATTTTAAATATCAAATTAATTATGAGGATATGATTAAAAATTTTATTGATGTTTTATGTGCATCTATGATTATGATATTTGTATTATTTTTAATTCGTTTTATTGTTCCAATATCTTCTGATACTCGTATTTTAAATTTAGGTATTATTCTACTTTATACTGTTTGCGGTGGTTGTATTTATTTTTTCTGTACTTATCGAATGAAAACAGTGAAACATGTGTTTGGTGATCGCATCAGTAAATATTTTCAAAAAAAATAAAGTAGCTTGAATACTTTATTTTAACTAAAAACATCATCAAATGATGTTGGTGAAGTATTAATTGTCATGAGTAACTATTTATATTAAGAGTAGAAGTTACAGTTTTTACTATAAAATTCTACTTTTTTTCATTTTCTATTTTTATAGTTATTTTCATAAAGGTAGATACTTTATGATAAGTATTTTTATCATTTTTTCTATTCTTTATTACAACAAATATACTACAAATTTACTTTTTTGACAATTAAAACTCTTCCTTTTAGATAAATTGTTTAGGTAAAATAGGAAAAATATAGTAAATCTATTGATTTTTATAGTCAAAAATTAGTCGTGTAAAAACATTAAATAGATAAATTATTCTTCCTTCTTTATAGCTTTCCTATTACATTCGACAAATTATTTTTTTAAGAATTATTATGAGAAATTAAAAAAACTTAATTAGTCAAAAATTTAGTCAATCAAATAATATGATAGAAATATAAAGAAAAAGTAGAAATAAATCATAAAGTAACCATCTTTATGATTATTATGAGGAGAGTTATATGAAAAAACG
>CALVQX010000032.1 GCA_944358405.1 uncultured Bacilli bacterium
GAAACAATGATGGTTGGTTAGACGATGCCGAAGCACGTACAGACGTACGTTTACAGCAGTTCACTTCTAACTATACTCAGTTAGGTGTTCGTTTAGACAGAAACGTAAACTGGGGAACGGATTATCCAGGTATTATGAAAGCCAATGGTTTAAATGGTTTCAGTGCAGGATCCGATACACCATCTACTCCATCAACTCCTGATACTGGTTCTTCTGTATCTGGTAAATCTGTAATGGAATTAGCTACTGAAGTATTGCAGGGGGTTCATGGTGATGGCGATGTTCGCAAGGCAGCTTTAGGCGATATGTATGATGCTGTTCAGGACGAAGTAAACCATCGTTTGACTGCTAGCGTTAATACTTTGGCGCAGGAGGTTATTAATGGACGTTATGGTGATGGAGACGCTAGAAAAGCAGCGCTTTGGACTCGTTATGATGAAGTTCAGAAAAAAGTAAATGAAAAGTTAGGCGCTTCTTCTAAGCAGTATTATACTGTCGTTAGTGGCGATAATTTAACGAAGATTGCTAAGAAATACGGCACGACTGTAGCACAGCTTCAATCTTGGAATGGCATTGAAAATGCTAACCTGATTTATCCAGGTCAGAAGTTACGAGTTAAATAATGTATAATAATAAAGATAGAAGGACTGCTAAGAAGAAATTTCCTAAGCAGTCTCCTATCAAAACAAAACAACAAATAGCTTATAGCCTATTTAAGGCTAAAGTAGAAACTAATAAAGCGAATCTTATAAAAACAGATAATATGTTGTTTAAATCGTAAAATCTTTGTGAACTTTGTTATTTTTTATTCTTTTTCTTGACAGAATAAACGAAATATGTTAACCTAAAACAGAATAATAAATTAAATATAAAAACAAATTATATTACATGAGTAAGCATCAGCTTCACCATATTCAAGCCAGAGTGCATTGAAATGGTTTTCGATATTTATTGTCATTACTTTTTTATAATGGTGGGTAGATGCTTATGGGCATCTTTTTTGTTTGAATTTCTCCTAGCCATGACTAGAAACGACATAAATTTCACATTTTATATCTTATGATTGGTATATGGTCATAGTGAAGGGAGAGAAAGGAATATGGCGATTATGTGTGATAAATTAAAGAAATTGCAAAAATTAAATGTTGCAAACAATTATCAGGCTACTGCAGAGAATCTTTTCTCAGCCACACAATGGTCTTCAATACCTGTAGACATAGAGGAAATATTGAAAAGATTAGAAATTCCGTATGGAGAAAAAGATTTTTCAAATTCGGAAAAAATTCTAAAGAGTAACAATATATTATCTATGTCTGTTCAAGGAATGGTGCATATAGATAACGAAAATATAAAAATATTCTATAACCCTAAATTTAAAGACAAAAATGCATCAGAACAAAAGATTAGATTTACGTTAGCACATGAATTAGCACACAGTATTTTAAATGGTGATAAAATCGATGAAGATGGCGGCTTTATAGATTTATATCGAACAGATGAAGCAATTGACATAAATACAGAAATTGGGGAAATGGAATATGAAGCTAATATATTAGCAGGAGAAATTCTTTTGCCTACAAATGTTTTCAAAGTGCTTTATAGAGTACTAAGAGATGATGGTCGTTCAATAGCAGATATATACAAATCGCTTTCGAATATATTTGATGTTTCAAAAACAGTGGTAAAAGCAAAGATAGATTACCTTCAATTATAAAAAATGGATGACATTGATATTAACAAACAAAAGTCCCTATTAACGGAACTTAGACCCAAATTGTTGGAAAATGAAAAAAATTCCATAGAAAGCGACACAACTGAAAGAACAAAACCTAGCCTACAAAATAACCAACAAAAAGAACACAGTAACGATGATAAATCTAGTGAAGAAAAATCGGTAAACGAAAATTCCGAAGCAAGTGTAAATATATTTGGATTCGATATAAATTCAGACAATTTAAAAAAATCTGGATTGGATCCTAATATGATAAAATCCATTTTCAAAACATATGGTGAAACTGATGTTTTATTGTATGAGAAATTAAAAAAATCATTTGAAATATTGGAAAAAAGAGAAATAGAAAAGAAAATTATGAAAAGAATTTTCTTTGGCGTAATTCTATCTTTATTGTCCATTATAGTCATTTCTCCGATATTTACAGTATTGCTATTTTCAATATTCCCTACCGATAATATGCTTGCTCTAGTGACAACAATCATCGCTACATTAGCAGAGGTGCTGACAGGAATCATTGTATTACCTAACGTAATTGCCGAATATCTGTTTAATAAGAAAGAGGACAAAATATATTTCAACTTAATAAGAGATTTAAAAGATTATCATTCTAACAAAATCGACCATTTCAATAACAAAGAATGAAGATTTAGAATTAAAAGTGTTTTGCCTTAGTTATATACTTATCCACAAAACAAATATTTTTAAAAGTCATCACTTTTGGCTTCATTTATAAATTTTAATCATTACTGTTGACTAACCGCAACAGAACACATATAATAAAGGCGAAGAAAAGCCATTAAATTTGGCGCTTTGCTCTCGGATATTAGATGTTTAGTTTGCCGACTAATCTAATATCCTCTTTTATTACTTATCCTCTTTTATTACTGCTTGCTTTTAATAGTAATAAAAAGTTGTATGAAAGCAATCATTAGTCCAGTTAATTGTATGATAGTTTCCATACACATCACCTCCTTATCTACTTTTTTTGTGAGGTGAAAGCGCCATTTTAATGGCCAATTGTATATTAACATATTTACTGTACACTTGCAAACAACAATGTACCATTACTTCTACTTTTTATTACAACGACTATTTTTGAATGATTAAAAGCGTATTTTTTGGCGTGGGTGATTACTTTTTGTTTACTTTCTAATCTACTTTTTAATCTACTTTTAAAAGCACAGTAATGGTGATTTGTGTGGCTATATAATATTTAAAAATACAATTGTTTTTATTTTATTATAATATGTTATAATAAGTACGAAGGATGACTTAGATAGTATTATAGAAAATAGGTTCGATTGATTCTATTCAATCGGGCTTATTTTTTTTGAGTAAAATAAAAAGGGTTATCTAAGATATTAACTTAGGTAGCCCTATTTTTTTTGCAGTATGAATTAATATGGTTTGCTTCTATCAATCTTATTTACAGAAGCCATAAATAAAGCTTCCTTTTCCGTATCACACAACCTGTTTTCCTTAATCCTCATTCCTCCGCCATTATCAAACTTGATGGTATACATGCCTCCACTATATTTGAGAATAGTAGCTTTCTTAACGAATATAGATGACTCTACAAAATACACTGTATCACCTGGTTTATATTTTGGTCTTGGCATATAATCAACTCCTAGTCTGAAATAAGGAAAGGGGAAGCACGATATGTACTTCCCACGAGTTCTATTCTCCCTATTGATTTGCTGAATCATTATGTTTTAGTTTTTTAGGATTTTAAGTGTTTTGATGACAAATCAAATGTTGATGTTGAATGGTATATCATTTCATACAACTCTATTTCAATACATCTAAAGGGAGATAAAAGGAACAATATTATTATAGCAGAGAAATGTATAAAGGTCAAATTATTTTTCGTTGTCTGTTTGCCCTATTTTGGCTTATATCAAGCGGATAACATTAAACAGGTGTTATCAGTCGTTTATACTGTTTTCGCTCCATATAAGCTAAAATACGTGGCGTATGAATGATATATGGTGGCGTAATGGTGTTTGTATTCACATGTA
>CALVQX010000033.1 GCA_944358405.1 uncultured Bacilli bacterium
TAAAAAGAAATATAGTTTAAAAAACAAAGTTACCTATATTAACGATAACTTTGCCTCTTGTTTAGATGATGTGTTAACTCAATTGTCATCATCATGTAAATAAATCATTTTTCATGCTTTTGTCCTGGTTTACAGAAGTAAATCTTTTCTTTTATTAAAAAATATAGTATAATAAGAAGCCAAGAAAAGAGGGATCATATGGCAAAAAAATATAATAGTAAAGAAGTATATCGTCAAGCAATATTAAAATGGAAAGAAAACAATCCTGAGAAAAAGGATTTAGATATTAAGAAAAAAGATAAAATAGATTTAGAAGGAATAGGAACAATTAATATAGGGGTGTTAATAATTATTCGAAGGGGCATTTATAATGCCATGCTACAAGGAAAAAAATATCAAACATGCAAAGATTTAACAGAAGAGCAAATCGCTTGGGATACAGAACATGGAATGATCTGGGATTACCAAGATTATCAAGAAAAAAGAAAATTAGAAACTCAAGAAAAAAATAAAGTATTTCAAAAATAACAAGGAAGTAATAAAATGAATAAAAAATGGCAAACAAATGTAAATAATTATATGTTGAAAGTAAAAGAACTAGCTTCAATAAAAGAGTTATTAAAAGCTGGTAAGAGCTCTAAGGCATTGGCAGAACTATATCGCTATCAGGAAAAGTATCCAGAAGATATGTTCAGTAAATATCTCTTAGCAAAGGTATATGCCACTAATGGTGAAGTTGGAGAAGCAAAAAAGTTATTTCGCAAAATTTCAGAAAGTAATGCTTCCAATCGATATAGTGCCCTAATAGAGATAGCAAAATTCGCCGAAATGGAAGAAGATTTTGAAACTGCGAAAAACTATTATCAGTTGGTACTGGATAAAAGTCCATATGATGAATGGTATGCAAAATTATCCTTAGCTAGAATAGAAAAAGAACAAGGAAATTACGAAAAAGCAAAAGAATTATTAAAGAAAATGACGAAAGTATCACCAGAAGTAATAGCCTTGGAATTAGTTAAAATTAAAAGAGAAGAAAATGACTTAGTGGGTGCTTCGCTTCTAATTGAAACAATAAACACACAAAATGATCCCGTTTTTGCTAGAGAGATTGATTTAGAAAAAGCCCTGATAGAAAAAGAATTTAATAACTACGATGCAGCACAAAGTCTTCTGAAACAAGCACAAGAAGGAAAAATAAAAGATAAAATTTATTGGAAAGCATTATATGAAGAAGCACTACTTCTATATCAAACAAAAGAATACAAAAAAGCATTGGATGCCTGTGAAAAATTATCAAAATCTCCAACAGAATTAAAAGGGAAGATAGCACTACTACAAGGAAAATTACTTCAAAATATGGAATATTATCAAGAAGCGTATGAATGCTTTAAAACATCGTTTCAAAAGGGTGGAAGTAAAGTGCGTAGAGAAAGCGCCATATATTTAGGAAACTTTGCCCTTGCCTTAGGGGATTTTCCAACCGCCAAAGAACATTATCAAATAGCAACGGAAAAGGAAAAAATATTTATAAAAGAAGCATATAAGAATCTTCTAGCAATTGCTATCAAAGAAGAAGATTATCAAGCTGCTTATAAATATATTGAGAAACTAAAAAAACGTAATGAAAAAGATAAAAATATGAGGGCTGCAAAAGTATATGTTGAGAAAAAATTAGGAAAATTGGAAAAAACGCCAACAGACTATATAGGTTCTCAAATTATAGATTATGATAGTGAAATGGCTCTAGAATATATTAGAAATAGAGAATTCAACAGAAAATTTGCAGAGGATATTAATATAGAACAACTTTTTTCAACAATATCAAAGAATTTCTCAAAAGAAAATCAAATATACACAGAAATATTAGATGTTTATGATATCGATTATCCGGAGATTGGTTATGTAGATGGAAAGATTACCCATACTTTAAGAGTCGTTGTGACTCCTCATACTACAAATATATTGACTATGTATCCATACACCAAGAAAAACATCAAAAATCAAATTATTTCAGGTAGAGAAAGCAATAAGAAAAAAATCAAAAGATAATTTTGAATAAGTCAAGAAATTGATTTATTTTTTTTTGTCAATAACTGTAAACTGTGGAAAAATTTATTTTTATTTATTTACTTTTTTTTATAATTTTTGTAATATATAGGTAAGCAGTGGTTGATAGTGGGAAAAAGTGGGGGATTTATATGTTTATAGGAGAATACCATCATTCGATTGACGACAAGGGAAGATTAATTATTCCTTCTAAATTCCGTGAGGAATTAGGAGAAAAATTTATTGTTACCCGTGGAATCGAGAACTGCCTATTCGTCTATTCAGAAGAGAATTGGCAAAAAATCGTAAATAAATTAGAAACCCTACCATTCACCAAACGAGATGCAAGACAATTTATTCGTTTCTTTCTATCAGGTGCTACTGTAGCAGAATTAGATAAACAAGGCCGTATTAATATTACCTCCCCCTTGATCTCCTACGCCAATATCAAAAAAGAGTGTGTGATCATCGGTACAGGAGATCGTCTTGAAATATGGTCAGAAGAATCTTGGAATGATTTCTTTAATTCTGCAAAAGACAACATGTCAGACATAGCCGAAAATTTATTTAACGAAAGCGTGAATCTATAATGGAAAAACATATCAGCGTACTATTAGAAGAAGCAGTTTCTTCCCTTAATTTAAAAGAAGATAGTATAATTGTAGATTGTACTTTAGGCTATGGAGGACACAGTAGTAACATCTTGGCAAGAATAAAAAGAGGGGGCTTATTCGCCTTTGACCAAGATAGTGAAGCAATTCGGCATAGTACCGATCGATTACAAAAGATTGGTACTAACTTCACTATTATTAAAAGTAACTTTGTACATTTAAAAGAAGAATTAGCAAAATATAACGTCACAGAAGTAGATGGCGTATTATTTGATTTAGGCGTATCTTCACCACAATTAGACGATCCGAAGAGAGGATTTTCTTATCATGAAGATGCAAAATTAGATATGAGAATGGACCAAGAAAATCCATTATCTGCTTATGAAGTAGTAAATACCTATTCAAAAGATCGATTAGCGACGATCTTTAAGTGCTATGGAGAAGATAAATTTGCTAATAATATTGCCCAAAAAATTACAGAATATCGATGCCAAAAGCCGATCAAGACAACATTAGAATTAGTAGAGATCATCAAAAGCGCGGTTCCTATGAAATTTAGGAAAGAAAAGCATCCTGCAAGGCAGATCTTTCAAGCAATTAGAATTGAAGTAAACCATGAATTGGATGTGATGGAACCTGCATTAGAACAAGCTCTATCTTTATTAAAAGTTGGAGGTAGAGTGGTAGTAATTACATTCCACTCTTTAGAGGATCGAATCGTAAAAAGATATTTTCAAAAAAAATGTGAAATTGATCCAGTAATCAAAGGAATGCCAAATATTCCTGAAGAGTATTTGCCAGATTATCGGTTGGTAGTTAATAAAGCAATTGAGGCAACAAAGGAAGAATTAGAAAAAAATAAGCGTGCAAGAAGTGCCAAACTTCGCGTTATCGAAAGGATAAAATAAAGAAAGGTGATGAATTTGAAAAAAGTAAAAAAAAGATTAAAGATGTCTAAATTTGAAAAGCTCTTATATACATTGGCTGCTTTTTTGCTTGTAATATCACCAGTTTCTATTGTTTTTTCAAAAGCAACATTATCTAAAATAAATTTTGAAGTAGAAAAGAAAAAAGAGGCAATTGAAGAGCAACAAAAAACAAATGAAAGTATTGCCATGACGATTAATGAATTAGCTTCTCTTACCAAAATTCAAGAAGTTGCGAAAGAGCAAGGTTTGAGTTATAATAATAATAATATTAAAACGGTAACCGAAGAAAAATAGGAAGTGATCGATTTGAAGAAGAAGAGAAATAACGTTAGGTATTCTAGAGGAATCATAATTATTTCTCTTCTTTTATTTGTAGTAATGATTGCTAGGGTAACTCAATTAGCATTATCCAAAGAAATTGACGGTGTTAATTTAAAACGGTTGGCAAGTCAAAGGACAACGAAAACAGAAGTCTTACCAGCAAAAAGAGGAACGATTTATTCTGAAAATGGAGATATAATTGCCCAAAATGTTTCTTCTTACAAATTGATAGCCTATTTAGATGAAAAAAGAACAACAAATAAAAATAATCCTCAACATGTAGTAGATAAGGAAAAAACCGCGGAAGCGTTAGCTCCAATTCTAGAAATGACAAAGGAAGAGATTTTAGTCTATTTACAAAAAGAAAATGTTTATCAAACAGAATTTGGTACAAAAGGAAAAGATTTAAATGAATTAACGAAACAAAAAATCGAAGACTTAGATTTACCAGGAATTGATTTTATTGAGACATTTAAAAGATATTATCCAAAAGGAGAATTTGCATCATACACCATTGGTTATGCTAAAACAAATATCTCTGAAGAAGATTCTAGTAAAGAAGAATTAGTTGGAGAGATGGGAATAGAAAAATACTATGACAAAATCCTTAAAGGAGAAGATGGATATATCACGTATCAAAAGGATCTACAAGGATATCAAATTGCAGATACTAACGTAGTAAAACATGAGGCAACTCAAGGAAAAGACATTTATTTGACAATTGATAGTAATATCCAATTCTTTGTAGAACAAGCCCTAAATAATGCGGATGTAGATTATGATTGGGAATGGTTCCATATTACTTTGATGGATGCAAATACAGGAGCGATTTTAGCAACTACCACAAGTCCATCCTTTGATCCGAATGTAAGAAATATAGAAAATTATTTGGATTTGTTAGTGGCATCTCCTTATGAGCCAGGTTCTACGATGAAGACCTTTACTTATATGGCTGCCATGGAAAATGGAGTATATGATGGCAATGAAACTTATTTGTCTGGGGTATATACAACAACAGATGGCACTCAGATAGGAGATTGGAACAGAAATGGTTGGGGAGTAATCTCTTTTGATAAAGGATATGCAATGAGTAGTAATGTTGGAGTCATTAATTTAATCAACCGTCATATGAATAGCATGATGCTTCGTCAATATTTTAAAAAATTAGGCTTTGGTAAAAAAACAGGAATCACTTTACCTAACGAATCAACAGGAACTCTAGATTTTAAATATGAAACAGAAATTTACAATGCTGGTTTTGGTCAAGGAATCACCACAACGCCAATTCAAAACGTAAAAGCTTTAAGCCCATTAACAAATGATGGAATGCTTCTAGAGCCATATATTGTCAAAAAAATTGTAGATCCAGAAACCAACGAAGTAATATTAGAAAATAAACGTACTGAAAAAGATAGAGTAGCATCAACAACTACAGTTCAAAAAATGATTCAGTTGATGGACGATTGTGTCAATGGAATTGGAAATACAGGGAGTGGTTATCGAATTGATAGTGGACAATTGATCGGAAAAACTGGTACCGCACAGATCGCTAATGAGAATGGTGGAGGATACTTAACAGGAACAGAAGATATTATTTCCTCTTTTTCTGGAATTTATCCGAAAGATGATCCTCAAATCATTATTTATGCTTCTGTAAAAAGACCTTCCGGCGGAAGTCAAAAACCAATTTCTAATGCTGTAAAAGAAATTGTATATAATGTTTCTAAATACTATGGAAACGATGATACAGTAGATACAAGTATTACGATTAAAGATTATGAATTAGCAAATTTTGTAAATAAGAAAATAGATTATGTCCAAACAACTTTAGCAGCAGAACAAATGCCTTATGTAGTTTTGGGTGCTGGAGACAAAGTAGTAAAACAATATCCTGAAAAAAATAGTACAATTACAAATAAAGATACGATATATTTAATTACCAATGATGAAAATCTAACGATGCCAAATGTTGTTGGACTATCCTCTAAAGTTGCTAAGAATCTACTAGAACAACTGGGAATTAAGGTAACTTTAGATGGAGTAGGATATGTCACTGCGCAAACCATTCCAGAAGGTACGAAAATCACAGATAATTTAGAAATTACTCTAACATTAGCACCAAAATTCACACCTTAAGGGGAGAAAATTATGAATTCTAAAAAAAAAGACCGTTATTTATTTATATTAGAAATATTCATTTTAGTAGTTTTATTTATTTTAGTAACGATCTTCATTACCTGGCCAGAATATAAAAAGACAATAGGTAGTAGTGACAAATATATTAATACAGAAGAAAATTTTAGTTTAATGGAATGGAGGCTACCTCAAGAAGTAAATTTTATTTTAGTAATCAACCAAGAAAAAATTAGCAATATTTTATTTTTAACTGATAATACCTATTGTTTATATAATCAAAATATTGAAGGATTATCCTTAAAAAAAGGATTTCAAACTATCTTAAAAATCTTAATAGAAGAACAACTAACAACAGCAAGTGATGAACTTACACTAACAAAATATCCACAAGATACAGAATATGAAAAAGCAAAAGATGAACTAGAAGAAATTCTTCCATCTTTTTCTCTCAACTGGACGATAATAGAAAAAAATACCACACTGGAGGAAAAAACACAAGAATTAGAGCTAGACATAGAAGAGACAGAAGAGTTACAATTAAAAAGAATAGAGTTATATTCTAAAGAAATTATAAGAAGAATAAAAAATGATATATCTAATCCAATCGCAACACAGTGGAGTGATGATATAGCAAAACAGTATAGTCAGGAAATCTATCAAAAATTAATGACTTATGCTCAAAATGTAAAAGATCAAGAAATATCAGATAGCAATCTACCAATTCAATGGATCCCAGCATCTTCGAATATAGAAATATATCCTACAGAAAATAGTTGGTATTATATTAAAGACTACCAAGTATATGCGTATATTGAATTGGAAGGAGATCATAACTATAGTTATTGCTTTTCCGGAAGCCTAGAAAATGTAAAAAAGGGGAAATGTTAAGTGAAAAAACTATTTCAAATAAGAAACATCATGATTATTGCATTATGTATTACAATCATTTGTTTATGCTTTGGATTTTCCTATCTATCTATGGAACTGGAAAATTTAAATGGAGAAAAAAATAATTTCAACCTTTCTTTTGTAAAAGTAACACCTAGAACTCCAGTACAAGGAGGAACCAAGACTCCAACGGGCACAGCAAGCATTAGTAATTCTGGCAAAACAGTTAATTTGCAGTTTAACTTATATTCCCCATATGATGAATTAAGTTATGAAATTACGATTAAAAATGAAGGAAGTATCCCAGCAGAAATTATTAATTTAGTGGAAGTCCCAGATTATATCAATGATTCTGCAAAAGCAAATGAAATTTATCCTGTTCAAATTTCCCATAACGATGTGGTAGGCAAGGAAATTAATCCTGGAGAAGAAATAACATTAACGGTTTTGGCTTACTATAATTATAAAGCACAATATAACCCAATCCAAGTGCCATATCAGATCAGTTTGTTGGCATCATCTATTCAAGATTAAACTGTAGAAGCAAAGTTGGAAGCAATCCAACTTTTTCTTGTTCACAATAGAAAGCATATGATATAATACAAGATATAGGAGTGTGTGTTGTATGGAGAGACAAAAAAAATCTCTACGAAAAAGAACCAAAATAATAATAGGAGGAATTATCTTACTTGCTTTCATATCGATTGGAGTAGGTTGTTATCTAAATTATTTAGGCAACTCCAAACGCATTTTTGCTAATGCGATTGAGAAACTAGATTCTAATGTAAAAAATATAATTACCCCGACAAAAATCGAAACAGGAATCGATGATAACTATACAATTCAATCGGATATAAAAATAAAAATAGAAGATAACCTTCTTCAGACTTTAGCAACATCAGATCCTTCATATCAAGCCTTGATAAATGTCCTAAATAATTTAAATAATACAGAAAATGCTTTCCAACTAATCCAAGATAAAGCGGAGAAAAAATTGTTTTTATCCTATACAAGCAAATTAAATAATGAAGAGTTGTTTTCTCTAAATTATCTAATTGAAAATGCAACTCAGTACTATTATATCCCTAGTCTTCTAGATTTCTATATAAATAACGGGAACAGTAATTACTTTGAATCATTAGATAGTACTACAACAGAAAAAGAAAACTTAATATATTTATATAATTTTGTACTAGATTCATTAAAAAATAATTTAAAGCAAGAATATTTCGAAAAAAGTATGGAAGAAACAGAAATTTCTGGAGAAACAAAAAATTATACCAAAGTTTCTTTTACACTAAATAATGCAATAGCACAAGAGATTGCTTCCAATATTTTAAAAGATTTAAAAAACGATTCTAAAGCATCTAAAATATTAACAAGCATCAATTCAGATTTTCCAAATACCAAAATAAGCTCCAATACAAACATAATAAATCAAGAAATAACTTTAGATGTATACACAGATAATGCCGTTTTCCAAATAAAAAAATATGATATTCATTGGGGTGATGATGTGAATCACTACCAAATACAATATGAAGAAGAAACTGGTAATGGAAGTATTCGAATCAATGACCAAGAAGCAATTCAATTTCAAATTACCCAAACAGATAGCAAATATCAAATGGAATTATTTCAAAAGGAAGAATTGATTGGAACAATAAAAATAGAAAACACCGAAACAGATCAAATGATAAGTTTAGATGTTTTTGCTGATAATTATCAACTAACAGGAAGTTATCAGGCTAAAATATCAGACGTAGAGAAAGGAAAATCTTATCAATTAGAGAATAATTTAGAATTTAAAATAATAACTCCCGATCAAAAAACTTCCAGATATGGAGTAACCATTCATTCGACAATTACAAAGGAAAGCAATATTGCAGTAGATGTTTCTAATTCCGTTTTAGCAAGCAGTATTACGGAAGAGCAAATTCAAAACTATCAAAATTATTGGTTATCTATTACAAACAAATTAATGAGTTAGATGGAGATGAGATCATGTTAGAATTAGCAATCGAAGAGGCTAAAATAGGAGTAGAAAACAAAGAAGGAGGACCATTTGGTGCCATAGTAGTAGATGCGAAAGGAAATGTAGTAGGAAAAGGACACAATACCGTATTAAAAACGAAGGATCCAACCAATCATGCCGAGATCCTCGCCATTAAAAATGCCTGCAAGACACTACAAACGGCCGATCTATCAAATTGTACTATTTACTCTACTTGTGAGCCCTGTCCAATGTGTCTTTCAGCAATCATATGGGCAAATATAAAAACCATTCATTTTGGAGCAACAAGACAGGATGCAGAAAAAATAGGATTTAGAGACAAGAAAATTTATGATTTTATTCAAAATAAGAATCAATTATTAACAAAAATAGAAGAAGAAAATACATCATGCAAAGAATTACTAGAAACTTATGATGGAGAGAGGTACTAATATGACAAATGAAAAAAAGCCTAAAAAAAGGAACAAGAAAAAAACGAAAAAAAGCAAATGGAAACTAACTCCAGATAAAATATTATTGCTCGTCTTTCTTGTTTTATTAATTGTAGTAATTATTTTGGGAATCAAAGCTTTTACTATGCGAGATACTGGGATCGATTCTGTAGAAGCTGATATTGTGATTCCGGTGATAGAAGAGAATACAAATAATACCATTCAAGTTGATCTTTCAGAAATGTCGATAGGAGGATTACAAGAATACATCTTTAAAGTCAGTAATTATAAAGGAAAAACAACAGCACAAGAAGATCAAACATATAATATAACCTTTGCTAATATAGATGGAGTAAGCTTAAAATTATACAAAAATAATGGTGAAGAAGATCTTTTAGAAAATTTAGAAGATCTTACTGTAGGCAATCAAAAATTGCAAGGCAGAAAGCAAACGGTAGACCTATATAGATTGATTATCAGAACCAATAAAAAGATGAATGAAAAAGCAAGTTTAGCAATTACAATTAGTAGTAATAATTGACAAAATGAAAAAAATAATGTATAATATGGCCAACTTAGCCAGAGTATGGAGGAAATATGGAATATACAGATGAGTTAGGTAAAATAACGATAGAAAAAAATGGGCAAGCAGTAGAGTGCGATGTTTTATTCACATTTAATTGTGATGAACTAGGAAAAAATTATGTAGGGTATACAGATCATAGTATAGCTGAAAATGGAAGAAAAAATATATATGTAAGTTCCTATAATCCTTTTATAGGATTAGAAGAATTAGAAGCCATTACCGATCCAGACGAGTTAGCAATGGTACAAGATGTATTGAGTGAAATTGATAAGGCCAAATAAGGGGTGAGAGAAAATGTTTGATCAAATGACAAAAGAAGAAAAAGAAAGACTTGCTATTCGATATATTACTGCACAGCAGCAACGTATTATGCAAGAGTTAGGAGAAGGAAAACTATCCAAAGAAGAAGCCGAAAATAAAAGCAAAGCGGTTTGGGGAATCTGGGATAAAATTGTAAATGGAATAGGAAACTTTTCTAAAGAAGAAGTAGAACAATTAGGAAACTATATTCAAAAACAAGAGATAATAACCTTAGAACCATCAGAAATTCTTGATATTAATGGAAAAGTAATAGGAACTACAAAAAGCCAATGGTTTGAAGATAAAAATAAAAAAGCCTTAATAGATAATCAGAGTGGTGATTTTCTAGTAGATGAAAATGGTAATGTAGTAATTAATCCGAATAGTGGAATTCCATACCCAAGATATCGTAGAGTAGATGAAAGTGATGAAGAATACAATGAATTCTTAAAGAATTATTATGCTGTCATGTTCCCACCGAAAAAACAAGCAACAGCACCGAAGGATCCATCAATGATAGAAGACAAACAAAAGAAAGTTTTAGGACTTGAAGATAAAAGAATTAAACCATTAGAGCTTGAAGATAAAAGCGTAAAACCATTGGAGCTCGAGGATAAAAAAGGAGAACCACTAAAACTAGAGGATAAACGGAAAAAACCTTTAGAAATAGAAAAGAAAAAGGATCAGAAAG
>CALVQX010000034.1 GCA_944358405.1 uncultured Bacilli bacterium
AAAAAGAAATATAGTTTAAAAAACAAAGTTACCTATATTAACGATAACTTTGCCTCTTGTTTAGATGATGTGTTAACTCAATTGTCATCATCATGTAAATAAATCATTTTTCATGCTTTTGTCCTGACTTTCGTAAGTAATCCTTTTTCTTTTTTTCATTTCTTGGTATAATAATATAAGAAAGAAGGTATGTTATGGCAACACCACATATTGAAAGTAAATTAGAGGATATTGCAGAAGTGGTACTCATGCCTGGAGATCCACTTCGTGCAAAATACATTGCTGATAAATTTTTAACTGATGTGAAATTAGTAAATCAAGTTCGAAATATGTATGCTTATACAGGATATTATAAGAAAAAAAAGATTACTGTTTTTTCTTCTGGTATGGGAATTCCAAGTATGGGAATTTATGCGTATGAATTATTTCAATTTTATAATGTAAAAAAAATAATCCGAATAGGAACTTGTGGTACGATGCATCCAGATGTTCATCTTCTAGATATCGTTTTAGCAACTTCTGCGTATTCGGTTAGCACTTTTCCTTTGTTGTTTGACGGAGATCAAGAAAGAGAGTATGAATCTTCTAGTTCTTTGAATCAAATACTACTAGAAAACGCGAAAGAGCAGAATATTTCTGTGCAAAAGGGAAAGATTATTACTAGTGATGTATTTGATCCTTATGTTGATCAAGAGAAATTTTTAAGTTGCTTTCCAAAGGAAGAATTTATTGCTAGTGAGATGGAAGCATTCGCACTTTTTTATCTTGCTAAAAAATTAGATAAAGAAGCAACCTGTTTACTTACTGTTGTGGATTCCAAGTATGAGCATCGTAGTTTAAGTAGCAAAGAGAGAGAAAAGTCATTAGATGATATGATTTCTTTTGCTTTGGATGCTCTTGTATAATAAATTTTAAAAATTAGAATATACTAAGAAAAGGCGAGGGGATTTTATGAAATATACAAAGAAGGATTTGGGAGCATATCGTCTTCATTTGATTGAAACAGATAAATTTAAAACCGTTACTGTACGTGTTTCTTTTCGTGAACCAATAAAAAAAGAAGAAATTACACTACGTAATATTTTGTGTGATATGTTCACTCAATCTAGTAAGAAGTATCGTAGTAAAAGAGCGTTGACAATCAAGGCACAAGATCTATATGCAGCAGATATTCAAACTTCTAATTCTAGATTAGGAAATTATATTAATACAGATTTTTATCTAGCCGTTTTAAATGATAAATATACAGAGCCTGGTAATTTTAAAGAATCTCTCCAATTTTTATCAGAAATTATTTTTCATCCTGATGTAGAAGGAGGAAAATTTAGAGAAGATAAATTAGATATTGTAAAAAGTGCTTGTAGAAATTCTTTACAGTCTTTGAAAGAAGATACTGCAAATTATTGCTTACTTCGGTTGTTTGAAGCATTTGATTCTTCTGTGCCCTCTTCTTTTCGTATGATGGGGTATTTAGAAGACATCGATTCTATTACAACAGAGAGATTATATCAATATTATCAACATATGATTCAGACTAATTTAGTAGATATTTTTGTCATTGGAGATATTGATAAGGAACAAGTGATATCTTTGGTACGTGAAAAATTTCCTATTAAAACTCTAAAAAAACAGAGAGTTCCATACTTGCTTCCCGATAAAAAGCCTCGCAGAAATCGGCTTTTTGCGAAAGAGACCATCGATAGTCTACAAACGAAAATAGCTATTGCGTGTCGTAGCTATGGACTTTCTGATTATGAAAGAAATTATCCATTGACTCTTTATAATATTATTCTAGGTGGAGGAGATGACTCTAAGTTATTTCAAGATGTTAGAGAAAAAAATTCACTATGTTATAGTATTTATTCTGTTCCAAATAAATTAGATCATGTCATTTTAATTCGAGCTGGGATCGATAAGGAAAATTACAAAAAAGCGATTGACGTGATTGAAGGTGATCTATCTGATATGTGCAAAGGAAACTTCAGTGAGGAAGATGTAAAAATTGCAAAAGAGTATTTTAATACAGCATTAGAAGAAGTAGAAGAACAAGAAGCAAGAATTATTAATAATTATTATATGATGGAATTGTTAGGAACAGATGATATTGATGAAAAGAGAAAAAAGATGGCCTTGGTTTCTAAAGAGGAAATTGTCAAGGTTGCCAAAAAGATTAAAATGGATACTGTGTTTTGTTTAGAGGGGGTAAAACATGAAGAAGATTAAACTAAAAGGACTAGAGATGGATGTTTATACAGAAACGTTAAAAAATGGATTTGAAGTTTATCTTCTTCCTTATGCTAACAAGAAAAACTATTTTATGAGTTATGCTACAAGATTTGGTTCTACTACTACTACATTTACTCCTAATGATTCTAATAAAGAAGTTAGTGTTCCCGCAGGAATTGCCCATTTTTTAGAACATAAAATGTTTGAGCAAGAAGATGGTGTGGATCCATTTACTTACTATTCTGAAAGTGGGACCGGTGCCAATGCCTCTACTTCTTACGATAATACCCAGTATATTTGCTATGGAACGAAAAATTTTAGTGAAAATTTAAGATATCTTTTACACTATGTGAATCATCCGTATTATACTGATGAAAATGTCTCTAAGGAAAAAGGAATTATTACGGAAGAATTAAAAATGTATGAAGATATTCCGGAATGGCAATTAGAAATTAAACTTCGAGAAAACATCTACCATGTACATCCTAGAAGGGTGGATCTCGGCGGTAGTGTGGAATCTATTCAAAAGATTACCAAGGAGGATTTATATCTTTGCCATCGTAATTTTTATGTTCCGAATAATATGTTTTTGTTAATCGTTGGACATTTTGACCCAGAAGTTGCTTTAAAGATTGTGCATGAGCAATTAGATTCTGTTCCTAGCATTGAAAAACCAAAAGTTAAAAAGATCAAAGAACCAAAAAGCGTTCGAATGAAGGAAAAGACTATTTTTGCCTCTGTTGGTACTCCAAAGGTTGGTTTTGGAATCAAAGTTCCAATAAAAGATTTCTCTTCTTATGATGATTTAACTCTAGATTTATATTTATCTATGATTACAACCATCATTTTTGGTAGTTCTTCTTTATTTAGAGAGAGAGTAAGAAATCAAAAGTTATTAAATAGTTTTTATACAGAATGGGAAACAGTAGAAGATTATAGAGTTTTTTACATCATCGCATCGACTTCAGATCCAGAACAATTAGTACATGAAATAAAAGAAGAGCTTCAAAATTTTGTTATTTTTGAAGATTCCTTTACTAGAATGAAGAAAGTATGGATTGCAAACGAAGTACGAATTATGGATTCTATTGATGCTGTTGTGAGAAACATTTATGATGATATCATTCATTACAAAAAAATAATTCCAGACAAAATGGAACAAATTCGAAACTTAGATTTTGAACAATTAAATCAGATAGCATCAAAAATCGACTTTAAAAATATGGCTATTGTTCAGTTGTTAGACGAGGATAAAGCAGATAAAACGAAGAAAAGCACCAAAAAGAAACCTATGAAGTAGCTTTCTACAGACTATGGACTTAAATAGTCTTTTTTATTTTTAATATTTTCATTCGAAAATAAATGGAATCGTTAAATTTCATAATGTATATTGACATACAAACAGATGCATTATATATTAAATTTGTCAATTAGAGATGCATAAGATTGACACATTGGATATGTCCCAATGAAAGTTAGAGAAAACGAATAGGTGAATGATGGATTGTTTAAAAAACAAAAGAAGATAAATCAATATAATAATTGATTGGTGGTGAAATATATGTATAAGCTTATTTTTATAGATTTAGATGGTACATTATTAGACTCAAAACAACAAATAAGTCAATATAATTGTGAAGTGATTAAGAGTCTCGAAGCACAAGCAAAAATTGTTTTATCGAGTGCTAGAGGTTTTTATAGAATGAAAAAATATGTGGAACAACTAGACCTTTTAAATTCTAATAATTACACAATTTCTTATAATGGTAGTTTAACAATAGATAATTTAGAAAATAAAATAATAAATGAAAGTTTAGAGAAAAATCATCTTTTTGAACTGATTAAATTTATTAAAATGAATGATCCACATAAATGGTATTTTCATTGTTATGATAAAAAAATAAATTTTAAGGATATTGAAAATATGAATGAATTTATATTAGCCAATGATATTTACAAAATTAATTGCGTTTTATCCGAAGCACATATTGAGAAGCTAAGAAAAACGATTCCTGACAAAATGAATTCTATGTTTCAAATAACAAGTAGTTTTCCAACTCATATATCTTTTGCAAAAAAGGGAATAACTAAATTAGAAGCAATTAAAAAAATTTCTTCTAATTTAAATATAGATAAAAAAGATATTATTGCTATAGGAGATGGAGAAAATGACATTGAGATGATTCAATATGCTTGCTGTGGTGTGGCAATGGAAAATGCCATGGATTCCGTAAAAGCAGCTGCAGATCTAATTACGGATAGTAATGACAAGGATGGAGTCGGAAAAGTTTTAGTAAAATTAATCAATAACTAAAAGCAATGATAGTTTCCGATCATTGCTAGTAGTCTGGAGAAATCTACTCAGTAGGTTTCTTTTTTAATTCTTTAGAATAAATTTTATAGTAAACTCTTCGGTTGTCAACTCCTATATTTTCTTCTAATTCTAAAACATCTAAGTTCAACTTGTCCTCAGCGATACTTTTGGTATAAGGCTTTAGAATAATAGATGGTTGATATCTTGGAATATATGCTTCTTCTGGAATGATTTGTACATGCTCAGATAAGTTCCTAATATCTTGGAGTGTTGTCTTATTCCAATTTCCCATGAATACATTTGAAAATGGTTCCTTTCGCCCGTAAAAAGTGCTAGGTTCTAAATTTTTTTCCGAAAAGTCGATAAGTTCTATGAAATCCTCTGAAAGCTTTTTTCCGATGATTAGTGTAGAAGTATTTGTTTTTAAATTTTTCTTTCTTCCCTTAATTTGCTGATTTTCATTTATAGTAAAACTAATTTCTGTCTGGACTTGTGGATGCTCTCTTTCTATTTCTTGATAAGTAATAACTTGATTCATTATATTTCTCCTTTTTTGATTTATTTTATATCGGTTCTTCTGCATTGTCAATTTATATTTTGTCAAATGAAAAAAGTTTTTTAAATTTATATTTCCATTTACAAAAATTTCTGCTATGATAATCTTAAGGTAAGGTGAGTATAATGTTCAAGAAGAGCAAAAAGAATCAGAAAGGTTTTACTTTGGTTGAATTATTAGTGATGCTAGTAATTTTAGCTGTTATTATGATTATTGCAGTTCCAAACATTACAGGAATTTTGTCCAGAAATCGATCTACAACATATATTGAAGATGCGAAAAAGCTAATTACTAGGGCAGAGTATAAGTTTCGTGGAAATTCTGAGACGATGCAATTAGAAAAGGGAAATTGTATTTTAATGAGTTTACGGTATTTGGATAATGCAGAATTTGAGAGTCCTCCTAACAATGGAGAATATTTAAAAGATCAATCTTTCGTAGTAGTGAAAAGAGAAAATAGTTCTTATAATTATTATGTTCGTTTGGTAGAAAAATTAAAAAATAAAGAAGAGTATCGTGGAGTTCTTCTAAATTCTTCTAAGGATTTATATCAGGAAGATTCCTATAGTCTTGTAGATAATATCGATAGTTCTAATCTTTTTAATGTCAATTCTTATATTTCTAATCCTGATGGAGTGAAAGGATTAATTAGTTCTATTGGTTGTAATAATGTTTCTGTCTTTGGAGATGGAGAAAGTGATAGTAGTGATGCTTAAGATATTATAGCTTTTATAATATCTTTTTTTATTAATAAGGAATTTGCTTTATTAAAATGCAAATTTGAAAATTTGATAAAAAATATCTAACATACAAACAAATGTATTATATAGTGTTCTCATCAGGAGGCCTTCTATGTATAAGTCCTATAAGTTTAGGTTATATCCTAGTAAGAAACAAATGGAATTAATTCAAAAAACATTTGGTTGTACTAGACTTGTATATAATCATTATTTAGAAAAGACAAAAATGCTTTATGAAGGAGAAAAGAAATATTTATCTTGTTTTGATATGATAAAGGATATGAAAAACTTGCAAGAAGAATATCCCTATTTAAAAGAAGTGGATTTAAAAAGACACATAATAAAACTTCCTAAGTTAAAGGAAGTAAGTATTATAATAAAATAAAAAAGGAACTAGCAATACTATGTCAAAAACTAAAAAATGCAAGAAGATATTTGATCCATCAAATAACTAAAAAACTGGTCATAGAAAATGATATCATAGTAATGGAAAGTTTAAAGTTAAAGGACATGATAGAAGAGAAAAAATTATCTAAACAACTAACCAATGTAAGTCTAGGAGAATTTTGTAGAGTCTTAGAATATAAAGCTAAGATATATGGAAAGGAATATATC
>CALVQX010000035.1 GCA_944358405.1 uncultured Bacilli bacterium
AGCAGCAAGTGCTGCAGCATTGGCATGGAAAGTATCCAATGCCGCAGGAAACACAAGAAAAAAAAGTTATGGGAATGAACTAACCGAAATGGTAGAACAATCCTATACTAATGAAGAAGCTCCAAGAGCAAAAACGGCATAGAAAGATACAAAATAAAAGATACAAATAATAAAACCCCGTTTCTTAACATAGGAACGAGGTTTTCATTATGTGATCTAACTCGGATGCATAATGAAAAGGATTGTCTCCTGTAAATTACAAAATTACAATCCTCTAACTAGAAACCATTGATAAACTGCTACGGTTAAGGTCAGTCCAGTAATAGTCTGATCTTTTATTTTGCAATTAAGCTTTTGTAGTTTGATGAAACAATACTTTTTCTGATCGATATTGTTTAATAATATATTGGATAACTAGGAAAATGTAAATAATAGTTGAGATAAACATCAGCATGATATGCAAATAATTAATATTTCCATCATTAACATCATTAAATATTTGCGTATAATTTAAAAATGGAATAATAGAAATTAACGCTGTAGTTTTTACATTAATCATAAATGCAATCATTCCAGGAAAGAAACTAATAAATGTTAAAGGAGTAAGGGCACTTTGTGCTTCCTTAAAACTCTTAGATAAAGAAGCAATAGCGATGCAAAGACCACTAATTAATAAAGAATAGCAAATAATAATGATAATAGTCATAACTACAGTTAGCATATCTGGTAGAATAGAAATATTCTTATAGATATCAAACGTATTTCCAACATATAGTAAAGAAACAATGGCAAGAATAAAGCTTAGTAAACCTGTAATTACCGAAGAAAGAGATACACTTAAAAATTTTCCTACGATGATATCTTTACTTTTGATTGGAAATGTAAGCAAAGTCTCTAAGGTACCCCGTTCTTTTTCTCCAGCAGTAGCATCGGTTGCTGGATATGTAGCAGAAATAGTAATTGCCATAATTACAAATAAGAAAGCATAACTAGTAACATAATTAGCATAAAAACTTTTTCCTTCTTTTCCATTTTCCTCATAATTGATAGTAATAATATTTAATACTTGATTACTATCTATTTGTGCTTCTTGTAGATATTGATTTTGTAACATACTTTTGTACTGTTGTAGATAACTTTCAGCGACAGAAGTACTGGCACTACTAGTCTCACTATTTTGATCATAGTGAATTGTATAATTTTTATCATCCTTAGTAATATAAAGATCAATTTTTTCTTCTTCTAATAGCTGTTGCAATTTTGCATCAGATGTCACTTTGGTTTTAATGTTATTTTGCTTAGCTAGTTCTAATTCAACATCAGATAATGGATAATTAAAACCAATGTTACTACTACTTTCTAAACTTTCTTTAATTTGTGAATCGAATAGGGCAGACATTCCAATCACAAGAAGAGGAATCATAAATGGAATAATTAACATCATAGCCAATGATTTTTTATCTCGAAAAACTTCTCTTAATTCCTTCTTTAGAATCGGCCATAAATTACTCTTCATTTTTATCATCTCCAATCAATGCGAAAAAACTATCTCTCAAATTCGTTGTTTTGGTTTTTTTCTTAATTTCATCTGGAGTACCAGTTTGAATGATTTTCCCGTGGTTAATCATAATTACTTGATCACAGATGTTTTCTGCTTCTTCCATATAATGAGTAGAATAAAGAATTGTTCTCCCACGTTTTTTTTCTTTTTTGATAAAATCTAAAATAATTTGACTAGAAATAATATCTAAACCACTTGTTGCTTCATCTAAAATATAATATTTAGGATCATGAACAAAGCAACGAGCAATATTGACTCTTTGCGTCTGTCCTGTAGATAAATTTTCTATTCGATTATATAAAAAGGAATCCATTTCTAAATTTTTAGAAATATCTAAAATTCTTTTTTCAGCCTTATCCTTTGGAATCCCATAAAATTCACAACACATATGTAATAATTCATAAGCAGAAATACTTTGATAAATCTTTGTATTTCCAGAAAGATAAGCAATTTTTTGTTTAATTTCAATTTCATTATCTTCATAATGGAAAGAATCAAAACTTACAGTACCAGAAGTTGGTTTCATAATACCACCAATCATTCTAAGTAGAGTAGTTTTTCCGGCTCCATTTGGTCCTAAAATACCAACGATTTCTCCGTCTTTTGCTTCAAAAGAAATATCATTGACGGCATAAAACTCATGAAGCTTTTTCTTGTTTTCATATTTTAAAAACTTTTTTTTCAAATGTTTGATAATAATCATTAATATCCTCCCTCCTAACTAAATAACAATATTAGTATATCAAAGAACACTATGAAAATAAACTAGGAAAAGCAAAAATAAAATGATTATAATCCGTCTTTACCGATGTTTGTTATAATAACAAAAAACATAAAGAAATCCAAATTTTAAACTTGAAATCTTTATGTTCAACATTATACGTGCTATAATAAAAATGAAGAGGTGAAATCATGATAAAAGCACATCCTTTTGTAAAATGGGCCGGAGGAAAAAGGCAAATTATGGACAAACTAAAAAAATTCATCCCAGAAGAATTTAACACTTATTATGAACCATTTGTTGGTGGTGGTGCCTTATTATTTGAACTTTCGCCCAAGAAAGCAGTAATTAATGATGAAAATTCAGAATTAATGAATGTCTACCAAGTCTTAACTAGGGATAAGGATTTTGAAGAATTATTAAAATTATTAAATAATTATGAAAAGAATCATAGTGAAGAATTCTATTATCGGATTAGGAATATAGATAAAGATCAGAAAAAATTCAACAAGTTAACAAGAATAGAAAGAGCAGCTAGAACAATTTATTTAAATAAAGCTTGTTTTAATGGTCTATATCGAGTCAATCAAAAAGGAGAGTTTAATGTTCCTTTTAATAAAAAGAATAAAATTAATACTTATGATAGCCAGAACATGACTCTAGCCTATGTATATTTTCAGTTAAATGATATCACAATAAGGAATGAAGATTTTGAACAAGCTGTAAAAGGTGCAAAAAAAGGAGATTTTGTTTATTTGGATCCGCCTTATGATTCAGAACATGAAGATACTTTTAATAGTTATACAGAACTAGGTTTTGGAAAACAAGAACAAATTCGTCTGGCGAAAGTTTTTAAAGAATTATCTGACCGAGGTTGTTGTGTCATGCTCTCCAATCATAATACACAATTGATCAATGAACTATATAAAGACTACTATATTCATGTGATTACAGCAAAAAGAGCAATTAATTCGAAAGGAAACAAAAGAGGAAAAGTAGAAGAAGTTATCATTACAAACTACGAAAAAAAGGAAGAATAAAACGAGACTGCTGAAAAAGTAGTAAAAATAAAATCAAGATAATTAGATATTTAATCTAAAATCTTGATTTTTATATTGTTATTAAAAAATCCAAAATATAGAGTGATGTTATACCTCTATATTTTTGTT
>CALVQX010000036.1 GCA_944358405.1 uncultured Bacilli bacterium
ATACTTTAAAAGAAGATGATTCAACTATTATTGATAAGAAAGTCGCATTTAATATGAATATCATTAGAAAATCAGTGCTTTCAATTTTAAAAAATGTAGAATTTAAAAAGAAATATAGTTTAAAAAACAAAGTTACCTATATTAACGATAACTTTGCCTCTTGTTTAGATGATGTGTTAACTCAATTGTCATCGTCATGTAAATAAATCATTTTTTATGCTTTTGTCCTGAGGTGGAATAGAAAAAGCGTCAAGTTTTGTAAAGAAGTAAAGAAAAGGAAGGAAAAGTATCTAAAAACGAAGTCGAAATTTGTTATAATATAATTGAGAAAGTATAGGGAGGGAAAAGATGAAAAAGAAAATATTATTCTTAATTCTATTGGTTTTAACGATGTTAATTTTACCAAAAGATACATATGCTTTTTCCTCTGCTGATTACGAGAATAAATCTTTATGTGGAAATTTTGAAGTAGCAGGATTACATACAGATGGAACGATAGCAACCGTAAGCTGTCATAATACATATGAAGAAGCAAAAAACTTGATGAAAAATAATGGAGCAGATGACTTAGTCATATTTACTAAGGTATCAGGAAAAACCAAAATAATCGATGCCAATGTTGCGTTATTAGATCTAAGTGTAAATCCAGAAACACTAACTTATTTTTATACAAATAGTGAACTAACTGGATCTTCTTATACGTATATGGATACAGGATCTTTATATGGGGGAGTAGATGGAGCTTTAATTGATAGTAGCTATTCTAACAGCCAAGGAGTATGGACAGCCAAAGTAAAAATTGGAAATTTCACTGGTTGGATTGCTCAAACAACCTATGAAGTAGTACCCTTAACCTGGGTAAAATCTTCGAGTAGTTATACGGTAACAGAGGAATCAATCAGACATAATTATGTAGCAAAGATTCAAAATACATATTCTGGTTCAGCTGGAAGCACAATTGGACCTCGACCTGAGATGCTATCACCAGGGACTTATTATAGTTATGACGGACATTATTTTTATCAAGACTTAAAAACCTTAATTAAAGATTATAAAAATGGAAATTATAATAATTCTGTCAATAAGGATAATCCATATTATAATTACTATATGTATCTATCAAATCATACCAGGACAAGTTACTCTAGTCAAAATATCGACGAATATATCAGAGATAATATGGGAATTACTCAAGATGTTTTTGGAAATGCTTCAAGTAATGGTAGTTCAAGATTATATGGCAAAGGAACATTTTTTTACTATGCTCAAGAAAAATATGGAGTCAATGCTATTTTGGCGCTAAGCTTGAGTAGAAATGAAACAGGAAATGGTCGAAGCAATTTAGCAATCAATAAAAATAATGGTTTTGGACTAAATGCGGTAGATACTTCTCCAACAGAATCAGCAAAATGGTATGCCTCATTTGCAGAAAGCATTCTAGGTTATGCATCTAAATGGATCACGTATGGGTATGCTCATCCTAGAGATTGGCGTTATTTTGGACCACAGTTTGGAGATAAGTGGATTGGAATGAATGTAAAATATGCTTCAGATACCTATTGGAGTGAAAAAATGGCAGCCAATTATTATGCCTTAGATAAAGCCAAAGGATTACAAGATTATAACTTTTATCAATTAGGAGTAGTAAAAAGACAAGTCAATGCTATGAGTGATGCCAGTAACAGTTCAAAATTCGTCTATTCTTATCCCGAGGCAGAAGATGCGGTAGTGATTATTGGAGAAAAACAAGGAGAAAGCGTAGAAGGAAATACCACTTGGTATCAAGTAGTGAGTGATTTAAATATTGATAGCAATTTCAATGAAATTACATCAGGGGATTATAACTGGGATAGTTATGTTTATATTCCAGCTGCTTATGTAAAGAAAATAAATAATGGAAAGAATGGATACATATCACCAAATGATGTAACAGAGTATCAAGACAAAGAGTATGAATATGATTTATATATAGGAAAGTATGAAGATAAAATTTTATTAGAACCAAAAGTAGCAAAAAGTGTAAAAGAGACAAATTTCTATTATGATTCAGCACTAACTGCCCAAAAAGATCAAAAGCTTCTAAATAATCGTTATGTGATGGTTTATAGTGCAGCTTATGACAAAGATGGAGTAGCAGTTTCTTATTTAGTAACATCGGATTATTGGTATGATCAAAAAGAATGGGTGAGTGCGGATGCAATTACTTTTGTAACTAGTGATTATGGTAAGTTCTCTGTAACAGCATCAGGAAATCAATATACCTGGGTAAATAGTATTCCAGAGGATACGAAAGATACATTAATTAGTGGGCATTATACCAATTCATATGCCCCAATACTAGAAGAACAGACGATAGATGGTCATAAATGGTATAAAGTTCCTGTAGATATATCTGGAACAACAAATGAATTTGGCTGGACCCTAGCTTCTGCTCCAAATGTCTATGTAGAAAAACTAAATGTAAAAGCAGAAAATACTGCCCCAATTATCACAGCCAGTGATAAAACTATAGTTCAAGGAACAAAGTTTGACTATCAAGATGGAGTAAAAGCAACAGACAACGAAGATGGAAATTTAACAAATCAAGTGAAAGTAGTAGAAGAAACAGTAAAAGTAGATGTAGTAGGAACTTATCAAGTAACTTATCAAGTTACAGATAAAAATAATACAACGACAACAAAAACAATTACTGTTACAGTAACAGAAAATAAAAAGCCAGTAATTACTGCTAGTGATAAAGAAGTAATACAAGGTAGAAAACTAGATGAGTTAGAAAATGTTAGTGCAACAGATGAAGAAGACGGAACAGTAGAAGTGAAAGTCAAAAATACTACGGTAAACCTAGAAGAACCAGGAGTATATGAAATTACTTATGAAGCAACAGATAGTTATCATCAAACTACAGAAAAAACAATCCAAGTAACAGTAATCAAAGATGAAGCTCCGATCATTCATGCAGAAGATAAAACAATAACACAAGGAACAAAGTTCAATCCCCTAAAAGATGTCACTGCAGAAGACAAAGAAGATGGAACCTTAACAGAAATCACCGTAGAAGAAAATAATGTCAAAGAAGAAGAACTAGGAGAATATGAAGTTACTTATAAAGTGGTAGATAGCTACAAAAATGAGACTTTCAAAACAATTAAAGTAACGGTAGTAGAAAATCAAAAACCAGTAATTCATGCAAAAGATAAAACAATTTATTTAGAAGAGGAATTTGATGCCCTAAAAGATGTAACAGCAACTGATCCAGAAGATGGAGAAATAAAAAAGATAGAAGTAATCAAAAATGAAGTAAATACCAAGGAAATAGGGAAGTATCCAGTAATTTATCAAGTAACAGATTCTTTTGGTAATATCGTCACCAAAGAAATTACTGTAACGGTAGAAGAAAAGCAACTAGAAGAAAAAGATGGGGAATTTTATCTAAATGATTTATCTTGGGATGAAAAGAAAGAAATTTATACGATTAGTGGATATTTAATTATTCTAGATGTAGATAATACAGAAAAAAACCCAAAATATGAAATGATCTTTCAAGACAAACAAACAAAAGAAGAATATCGAGTAGAAGTAGATGCATGGTTAAAAGATGTTCCTTACGACTTAGGAAAAGAAAATGGAAAAGACTATTCTATTTCTTGGTTCAAAGGAGAAATAGATTTAAGTAAATTAAAAAATGGTGATTATGACTTATATATGGAAGCTCAAAAAGGTGATTATTATACAAGACAAGTAGTGGATAATTTATTTAATAAAGAGATTGATAAAAGAGCGGAAACGAAACATCAAGGATATAATTTTAAAGTATTACTATCACTAAAGTCAAAGAAGATAGAGCTAAGTATCAGAGATGAATTGATTACTACTTCTACGGCAAATACTTTCCGTAATATGGTAAATGACTATGATCAAATGGAATTTGTAGATAACAAATTACATATAATAGGTACTTCTTATAACTATGATGGAACTTATAGTAAGAAAGAACAAATTCAAAGAAAATTAATCTTAGAAAATACCGAAAACTTTAAACAATATAGTTATGATATTGGTAGTACAAAAGATGGAAGTTATCAAGTAGTATCCACAGATAATAAAGATAAAACCTATGCCTGGTATGATGCTATGATAGACATTGAAAACCTCCCAAAAGGAACATATACAATGTTAGTATATACAAAAACAATCGATTCTGAAGACTACGGAGAAATATCAGATATTTTTGCAGCTGTAAAAGATGAAAGTATAACCATTGGAGAAAAAGAATATACGATTCATCTAAATAAAGAAAGACAAAATAGATTAGAACTAATTGTAAAATAAAAGAAATTGAAAAGGATAGCACTTATGCTGTCCTTTTATTGATATTTAACAAAATAATTAAACTAAATATAGAAAATTTCAGATTGACATAAAGTATAATAAAGACTACAATAAACGAAAGGAGAGATAATTATATGGGAATCAAACATTTACATACAACAATTGATTATAAAAAATTAATAGAAGATCAAGCAAATATCGTTGTGGATAGAAGTTATGTACCACCAGTATCTAAAAAAGGAACTCAAAAAAAATTAAGAAAATCTTCTGTCAAAAGATCATAAAAAAACCTTCAAAAAGGTTTTTCAGGCTGTTGACAAAGTCGGTTTTTCAAACCGGCTTTGTTATACAGCCTTTTATATTTCCCACAAAAGTATAAAAAAAGAGCAATTTTAGGAAATTTCTATCTAAAATTACTCATATTTTGACATTTTTCTACCACTTTAAACCAACTAAAATATTAATTTTTTAAAATAGGTAGTTTGTCAACACTCTGAAAAACCTTCAAAAAGGTTTTTTATTTTGCGATCTCAATAGTATAAGTAACACCATTACAACTAGTAATTTCACTTCCTGGACCAATACCACCAATATAAGAGCCACTAGTTGCATCACCACCATCCACACCAACTACACTGATATTGACATTTGGATAGTTACTAGAAAAATAAGAATATAATGCTGACTGAACAGAAGAAAATCCACTATAATTTTTAAATATGTTATTAAGATCTCTACCTAAAGTATAAGTCTTAGAAATACACTCAGGAGTACTAGGAGTATCATCATCTTGATTAGAAGAATTAGAACCACTGTTGTTATTAGAACCAGAATTAGAGCTAGAAGAGTTAGCATTACTATTGGAACTATTATTAGAAGAACCAGACTTTCCACTACTTAGAGTAACAGTAATCGTAGTTCCCTCAGAAACTTCACTACCAGCAGCAATCGATTGACTAATGACTTTGTCTTTTGCAACAGTAGTACTAGACTTATATACAAAGTTATAATCTAGACCGACTTTTTTTAATTGCGTAATCGCTGCACTCTTGTTCAACCCCTCTAAATCAGGAACTTCTAATTTAGCCCCATCTGAGATAGTTACAATAATGACATCATCATTTTTAATAACTTCTCCAGTTTGATAAGAATAAGAAATTACTTCTCCTTGACGAACCTCACTACTAAATTCATGCTTTTCTTCATAGCGAATTTCGTATTTATCTGCCCAATCTTTAAATTCTTGATAAGAAGAGAATTTAGGCATTTTCAAGCTTCCTTTCGAAAGAATAATTTCAATTACCGTTCCCTGTTCTACAGTATCTCCTTTAGAGTAGTTTGCATCAAGCACTTGGTTTTCCGAAACACTATCATCATATCGATCAGAAAAGGTTAGTTTTAATTTATTTTCAATGACCCATTCAGTAATCTCAGTCATACTCATCTTTTTTAAATCAGGAACTTGAATTTTTGGACCTTTACTAATAGAAACTGTAACAGTCTCATCTTCTGGTTTTACCATAGTAGCAGCATCAACGCTCTGCTTAGCAACATATCCACGTTTTACCTTTTTAGAAAATACATCTTCCAACTCATAACGAATTCGATTTTGCTTTAAATAAAACTCTGCTTCAAATTTGCTTTTTCCCAAAAGATCAATCAGTTTAATTGGATCATCATTTAATTCTTCTCCAAGGGAAAAAGTAAGTTGAATTTCTTCATTGCGTTTTAAATTTCCACTTTTATCTTGCTCAATAACCGTATCGACTGCCTTATCAGATTCGACAAACTCTACAGAAACATTAGATAAATAATTCTCTTGAATAAAAGTTAAAACTCTTTCACTATCCCAAGATACCATATTAGGAACAATGACTTCTTTTTCAGGATTTGCTCCTTCGCTAACAGCAATAGTAATACTTTGAATATCTTTTAACTTCGTACCGACTTCAATATCTTGACTGATAATAGAATATTCAGGAATCATATCACTATATTCATACTCCTGTTCTATAGAAACATGATTCTTCTGTGCCCATGAAATGACATCTACTAAACTTTTCCCTACAAAATTTTCTACTCTTTTAGAAGAAGGGAATAGTTCAATTTCTAAAGTATTGCAAATACCGATGGAAAAGAAAAGAATTAACAAAACAGTGGAAAAAAGAATCATCCCTTTTTTACGATGTGGAATAATAAAGCATAACGCTACAAACAAAATACTAAAGAAAACAAGTAGTAAGTTTGGAATGAAAGTATTAAGAAAAGAAGAGGAAGAATCAAGAAAGACTAAAGTACACACAAAGTATCCAATTGCTACCAAAAGTAATAAAATAGCAAATCCTAAGATAATTTTACTTTTATGTATACCTCGGACATTTTCCTTCTTTTTCTCTTGTGGTTCCACTTTAGTAGCAATCTCATCTTTTACCATTTTATCCTGATCCTCTTGTTTAGAAGTTATTTTATTTTTCTTCTTTTTACTCATAACAGACCTCCATTCTATCTAAAAATATTATACAATAAATAAGAAAAAATAGAAACTAAGAAGAAATGATCCCATGTAAAAAGGTGTCTATCAATAAGTAGTAAAAAGAACAAGAAAAATAGAAACTATACGAAAGTATTCATTTCGATGTTATAATAAAAAAGTAGGAGGTGAGAATGTGATAAAATTTAATAAAGTAAATAAAAAATATAAATCAACAGCCATCATTAAAGATCTATCTTTTACATTAGATGATGGAAAACTAATCTCTATCATTGGAGAATCAGGTTGTGGAAAGACTACCACATTAAAAATGATCAATCGTTTGATCGAACCAACGAGTGGCGAAATTACGATTCATGGAAAAGACATTAAAACGATTAATGAAATTAAACTTCGTAGGAAAATAGGATATGTAATCCAACAAACAGGTCTTTTTCCTCATATGACCATTCGAGACAATATTGAAATTATTGCCAAATTAGAAAAGATGCCAAAAGAAAAAAGGATACAAAGAGTCTCCGAGTTAATGGAAATGGTAGATTTAAAAGAAGAATTATTAGATCGCTATCCCAATGAATTATCTGGAGGCCAACTACAAAGAGTTGGAATTGCTAGAGCATTTATGACCAATCCAGATATTATTTTAATGGATGAACCATTCAGTGCCCTTGATCCAATGAGTAGAGAGGCATTACAAGATGAACTTTTAAAAATCCAAGAAAAAGAGAAAAAAACAATTGTCTTTGTTACTCATGATATGGATGAAGCAATTAAATTATCAGATAAAATTGCTATTATGGATCAGGGACGTTTAGTCCAATATGATACGCCAGAGATGATTTTAAAACATCCGGCAACCGAGTTTGTAAAAAATTTTGTGGGCAAAAAAAGAATTTGGTCTTCTCCAGAACTAATTAAAGTAAAAGATATTATGATCGAACATCCCGTTACTTGTAGAAAAACAAATTCTATTTTCTATTGTTTAAATAAGATGCGTATGAACAAAGTAGATAGTCTAATGGTAACAACAGAAGAAAAAAAATTGGAAGGAATTTTATATGCTGCTACTTTCACCAATGAAAAATATAATATGAAAAAAGCCAAAGACTTTATGGAAGAAGATTATCTATCTGTACATCCAGAAGATTCTATTGTCGACTTAGCAAAGTTAGTAAGCGATATTAAAACAGCAACGATTCCAGTAGTAGATAATAACAATATTTTATGTGGCTTAATTACTAGAAGTAGTTTAGTAACAGCCTTAAGCCAACAGTTTATTGAGGAGGAAGAGTAAATGGATTTTTTTAAGTATTGCTTAGACAATTGGAATCAAATTATCTCTTTAAGTATAGAGCATATTAAATTAACTGCTCTAGCTTTGGGAATTGCTATCTTAATTGGAATTCCCATTGGAATTATTATTAGTTATATTAAAAAGTTAAACAAACCAGTCTTAGGATTAACAAGTGTAGTTCAAGCAATCCCTAGTATGGCTATTTTAGGTTTTGCCATTCCATTTTTAGGAATTGGAACCTTGCCTGCGGTGGTAGTAGTTGTGTTATACTCATTATTGCCAATTATTAAAAATACCTTTACTGGAATTAATAACATTCCCGAAAGTATGATAGAATCAGCCAAAGGAATAGGATTAACCAAATTTCAAATTTTAACAAAAATTCAAATTCCACAAGCCCTACCAGTAATTATGGCTGGAATTAGAATCTCCTCAGTAAGTGCAGTAGGATTAATGACGATGGCTACTCTAATTGGAGGAGGAGGATTAGGTTATTTAATTTACTCTGGAATTAGAACAGTCAATAATAATCAAATTTTAGCTGGAGCAATTCCTGCTTGTATCTTAGCCTTAGTAGTAGACTACTTCTTCAGTAGTATTGAAAAGTTAGTAACTCCAATTAGTTTGCAAGGATCTAATGAAAGTAGAGAAAAAATCAAAAAGAGTCGTCGTAAAAGTAAGATAGTCATTATTTTAATTTTAATATTCATTGGGATCATTTTTATTAGTGGACTGGACTTCTCTAAAAAAGAAACCAATATCATTAAAGTAGGGAGTAAAGACTTTACAGAACAAAATATTTTATGTTATATAATGAGTCATACAATTACAGAAAAGACCGATTTAACTGTCGAAGAACATTGTAATTTAGGAGGAGCACAAGTAGTATTTAATGCTTTAGAAAATGACAATATAGATCTATACATTGATTATGAAGGAACCCTTTACTCAGACATCTTAGATCATAAACCAATAAGCGATGTGGACAAAGTTTATCAAACGATAGAAAAAGAAATGAAAGAAAAGTATCAAATGGTAGTTCTAGAACCTATGGCTTTTAATAATACTTATGCTCTTGCCGTAACAAAAGAAACAGCAAAAAAATATAATCTAGCAACTATCAGCGACCTATCTTTCATATCCAATCAACTAATCATTGCTCCAACATTAGAATTCATGAATAGAGAAGATGGCTTACCAGGATTAAATAGAGAATATCAATTATCATTTAAAGATGTCATTGGTATCGATGGAAGCCCTAGATATACTGCTTTATTAAATGGAAATGCTCAAGTGGTAGATGCTTTTACTACGGATGGTTTATTAAAAAAGTTTGATTTAGTAATATTAGAAGATGATAAAAATTTCTTTCCACCATATTATGCCATCCCACTAATGAAAGAAAAGACGAAAGAAAAGTATCCAGAATTAGAAGAAGTATTAAACGAATTAGGTCCATATCTAACAGATGATGTAATGCAAGAATTAAATTATCAAGTAGACGAATTAGGAAAAAATCCAGAACAAGTAGCAATCTCATTTTTAGAACAATTAGCATCCTAAATCATAAGGAGAAAAGATCATGAAGGAAAAAATGAAAGAAAATATCAATCTCATCATAAAGATATTTATTATACTACAACCAATATTAGATTTTACTACAGGAATTTGCTTGCACACATTCCATCTAAATATAACAATAGGAATGATTGTTAGAGTCTTATTTTTAGTATGGATGATGTATCTTACTGTATTTATCTATCAAAAAAAAACGATTCTAAAATATTATGGAGTAGTGTTTCTATACTCCATTCTTTATTTAGTAGGAGTTATTATCTATCAAGATAAAACATTGATATTTCAAGAAGTTCAAGGACTAATTAGAGTATTTTATTTTCCATTATTATTACTTTCTTTTTATATGCTAAAAGAAGAAATAAAAGTAGAAAAAAAGACCGTCCAAACCACTCTAGTTTTATATCTAGTCTTGATCTTTATCCCCTTACTACTAGGAATTGGAAATAAAAGCTATGAAATTACCAAAGCTGGTACCTTAGGATTTTTTAACTCTGCTAACGAAATTAGTGGTATTATCTCTATACTAACTCCATTGCTACTATTAGAATGGATAGAACAAAAACATATAATAAAAAAAGGAATTCTAATTTTAATTTATTTGACTGTGATTTTAACAATTGGTACCAAGACACCTCTATTATCTCTAGGAATTACTACGTTAGCCATTTTTCTTTTTCTAATCATCAAATGGATACGACAAAAAAAATATCAACCTATCATCATATTAATGATGATCTTAATAGGGTGTAGCACCATATTAGTTATAGTAATTCCTACGACAAACTTTTATAAAAATATAAAAACACATCTAGACTTTTTAGGAGTAGAAAACATTACAGAAGTATTTCAAGAAAAAGAATTAATAGATCACTTTATTTTTAGTCAACGTCTAACCTTCTGGGAAGACAAAAAAGAGATCTATGGGAAGGCTCCTATTTATCAAAAATTAGTAGGAATTGGTTACCATGAGAATAAAGAAGAGATCAAAATGATCGAGATGGACTACATTGATATCTATTATAGTCATGGGATCTTAGGCTTTATCTTGTTCTTTGCTTGCTATTTTGTCATATTATTTAAAGTCCCAAAAAAGAAAAGTCCGATGACCATAGAAAAATATAGTTATCTAATTAGTATTTTTCTAATTTTAATACTATCCTTCTTTACAGGCCATATTATTACTGCACCAGCAGTTAGTATTTTTGTAGTAGTTATCATTCTACTATTAGAAAATCAAAAAAACAAAAAAAAGAAGATAATTACATAAAAAGGATAAACTAGGGATATATGAAAAATAAGAGTTTTGATATTCTTAAAATCATGATATACCTAGTTTTTTTGCAATGTCTTTCTTTATTCCATTAGCAATGATAAATAATCTTCTAGTAGATTTTTCATTCTATCAGGTACATATTCATTGCATGTATAATAGAACCAACTAAAAATATTGTAGATTTAGTACACTATAAACAATAATGTTATTAACTTAAATTCTAAGTTATATAATAAAAATGATATAGGCCTTGATATACTGTAAAATAAGTTATTCTGTTTCGTTCCTAATATAAAACCATATATTAAAAAATGACTTATTTAATTAGATAAGCATTCCTAGTTATTTGAAATCTAGCAACAAATCTTACGATGCTAGAGAAATAGACGATTTTGATTTCATATGATAGTAAAGTAAAAAAAGTTGAGTTATAATAATTACATAAAGGAAGGTACAAGAATGAATATAGAAGATTATTTTGAGTCAGATGAATTTTTTGATGCATTAAGTCCGGTTGCAAAATATTTTGAGATGGACGATTCAAAAGATGGCTTACGATTAGTAGAATACTTTATCAATATCGCCATAAATTATGCAAGGTTATTTAGAAATAATGAAAGCTTTTCAACGATTGGGCTGTCCAATTTTATAAAAAAAGCGGCAAATAAAATAGCAAGTATGGATATTAATATGATAATAAGTATATCTAGTAATTATGAATTAAACAACTATGTTTCTAAATTGTATATTGATGAATTATTGTCAAAATTAGATTTGAACAGAGAAAGCCTTAAAGATGAAAATTATAAAAAAAGTTTATGCGCTTACATTATTCGAAATCTAAAAGGAAAAGATTATAAATATCACGCTTTTAACTCAGTGTTTTTGGATAGTATTTTAGCTAATGGTATAAATCCAAGTGTCAACTTTACGCCACAACATGAAATTAATATTATTAATGATATTTTTGAAAAAAGTGGAATTAGTATGGTATTTGGTTGGCAAAAATTGAACTGTGATAGTAAAGTTTCATATTCAATGACTCCATCCGTTTCATATTATTATGGTACAAATTCACCTGAATGGTTTGCTCAATTTACAGGACAGGGGTTCCCATTTAATCCATCTGACAAATATAGAAAAGATGCTTATGTTCAAGGAAATTATGATTCAGCAAAGAATAATTTATTAACTTTAATGAAAGAACACAATTTTTCAAGTAGTGATCAAGAATGTGTCATTTCTTTTTTTGAAAAAAATTGGAATATTTATGCAAATAAAAATCCTATATTAGCTATTATACCAGATATACAAGAAGACGATTCAGAATATTGGATGAATACTTTATTAAATGATCCATATTATAAAGATAATATCGAAAAGATAATGAGTTTTTGCTTATCTGAGAATAGAGTTGATTGTCAGTCTACAGAAAAAATTGATGTTTCAAAGGCAATGTTTATCAAAATGCCTAGGTATGATGAAGTAGTAAGAAAATTATCTTCTAAAAAAACAGAAGTTGTTCAAAATGAAAGTGTTAAGAATCAAGAAGAATTATTATATGAAAAATTAATGACTTTGGCTAACGCAAAAATAAAAGTTAAAATTGGTACTACTGGACAAGATGGTTGGGCTAGTGCTCATGGAGAAGAAGAGCTGTTAAGAGTGAAAAAACTGTTAAAAGATAACGATGTCTTTCAAGCAATAGTAAAAAATAAATTTGGAGAACAATTACCTCTAGATGGATGGATAAGAAATTTTGACAGAAAAATAATTGATAATCCTGAAAATATTAAGTTATTAGCGGCTAATAAACCTTTCTACTTTGGGTGTGTATCTGAAGAAAGTCGAAACAATATAAAACTAATGAGAGAATGTGCATGCCAAAAAGGAATTCATCCAATTTTGACCTGTTATGTAGGGAAAAAAGTTCAAAATGATTTTCAATTTATTTCCAACTTGATTATGAATTCTGATGAAAATACATTTGATTTTCATAAAAAGAGTTTTCAAAGTATTGACGGTAGTAATATGCGTTATGGAGAATCAATTGGGATTAATATTCGTTCTAATCCAATGTTTTGGCAACTATTAAATGCTAAAATTATTAGTATAAATGAAAATACTTCAACACAGATATTACCGTTTTCAATCGAAAAGGAATTAAATCTAGTCAAAATGAGCAGTGATTTATCAAGAGAAGAAAATCTAAACAGTAATATGGAAGTAGTCACTGCACCCATGAACAAATAATAAAAAAATAAGTCAAATGATATTTAAGCAACATATTACAAAAGTTCATAATGTAAATTGTTGCTTTTTTATTTTATTGACATTTCATAAAAAAGCAACAACTTAGATATTTTGCAAAGGGATAAATGAAAGATTTATCATGATGTACTAAGGATGGGAATAGTCAATATAGTTCTACCACTAAACTGTTTTATTTTTAAAGCAAAAAAGATATTGAAAATTGAATAAAACTTACCCATGAAAACCAAAACAATTGACCGCAACAAAGCTATATTCACCATGGAAAAATAAGGACGAGGTCTCCTAATAAAAGAAGAGAAGCTTGTTTTAGAAAAAATTTTAGTTTATAATAAAATTGATGAAAGTGAGAAAAGCTATGAAACGAAAAATAGGAATGGTTATCGTAAACTACAATGATTTTAAAACAACATCAAAGTTACTAGAGAATATTAAAGAATATTCTTGCCTAAATAAAATTGTAGTAGTAGATAACTTTTCTACAGATAATTCTGTAGAAGAATTAAAAAAATTCGAAAATAGTCGTATCACTATAATTAAAAATAGGAAAAACAATGGCTATGCATCAGGGTTAAATACAGGGTGTAAATACCTAATAAAAGAATTAGGAACATGTAACATTATCTTTTCAAATTCCGATATCATCATTAAAGATGAAAAAGATATTATAAAGCTTTCATCAGATCTTGGAAAAGAAATAAGTGTGGTTGGACCTGTGATTTATGAACATGGCAATTACAATAAAGGATGGAAACAAACAACTAAAACAATGGAAATTTTGTTTAATTTGCCATGGATCAGTCGTTATTTTAAGAAAAAACTACTTTATTATGATGAAAACCATTATCGAGGAAAAACTTCTAAAGTAGATGTAGTCTCTGGTTGTTTCTTTATGACGACGAGTGAGATACTAAAAGAAGTAAACTACTTTGATGAGGAGACTTTTCTTTATTATGAAGAATTAATTTTTGCCAAAAAAGTAAAAGAAAAGAAAAAACAAACAATCATTGATAATGAAGTAGAAATCATCCATGATCATTCCGTAACGATTGATAAAAATGTCACAAAAATCAAAAAATATCGGATATTAAAATCCAGTCAAAGATACTATGTAAAAAAGTATCTAAAAGCAAATTCATTTCAAATGGCACTATTATATTTAACAAAGCAACTATCCTTAGGGATATTATATATAAGGTGCCTATTTAGGAGGTAGCAATGAAAGGAATTATTTTAGCTGGAGGAACTGGAACAAGATTGTTTCCTATTACAGAAGGAATTAGTAAACAACTAATGCCTGTATATGATAAACCTATGATCTATTATCCTCTAGCAACCCTAATGTTAGCGGGGATCAAAGATATTTTAGTTATTACAACAGAAGAAGATCAAAAAGGATTTCAAAAATTATTAAAGGACGGAAAAGATTTTGGAATTCATATTTTTTATACCGTGCAGCCATCTCCAGATGGTTTAGCACAAGCATTCATTTTAGGAGAGAAATTTATTGGAGACGAGCCTTGTGCAATGGTATTAGGAGATAACATATTTTATGGAAATGGATTCAATGAAGTGTTAGAAAATGCAACGATAAATGCCAAGAAAGGAAAAGCAACTATCTTTGGCAATCAAGTAAGAGATCCAGAACGCTTTGGAATTATGGAATTAGATGAGAATAATAATGTAATCAGTGTAGAAGAAAAACCAGAACATCCGAAATCTAATTATGCTATTACTGGACTATACTTTTATCCAAAAGGAGTGGCAGAAAAAGCCAAGAAAATTAAGCCTTCAAAAAGAGGAGAACTAGAAATCACTAGTTTAAATGATTTGTATTTACAAGAAAAGAATTTAAAAGCGGAAATACTAGGAGAAGGATTTACTTGGTTTGATACAGGAACTTTTGATAGTCAATTAGATGCGGCTAACATGATAAGAACCATTCAAAATAACAAAGACAAAGTAATTTGTTGCCCAGAACAAATAGCCTATTATAGAGGATGGATTAGCCAAGAGCAACTAGGAGAAAGAGCAAAAGTATTACAAAAAAATAGCTATGGAAAATATTTGCAAAAGTTAATTCAAGATACAAAATAGGAGGAACAATGAAAAAAATAGAAACTGAATTATTAGATTGTTATATTATAGAGCCAAATAGGTTTGGAGATGATAGAGGATATTTTTCTCCATATTTTATACAAAAAGATTTTGATGAATTAGGATTTGAAAGAGTAGTACAAGCAAATAGAAGTAAAAGTAGTAAAGGAGTAGTAAGAGGACTTCATTTTCAAAAAGATCCTAAATGTCAAGCAAAAATAGTAGAAGTAATTCAAGGTGCCGCTATTGATGTGGTAGTAGATATTAGAGAGGATTCTGATACTTATGGAAAGTGGACTAGTGTGTTATTAACACCAGAAAATAATAAACAATTATTTGTGCCACGCGGTTTTGCTCATGGATTTGTAAGTTTAGAAGACAATACTGTTTTCCATTATTTAATAGACAATGACTATGCACCGGAGTTAGAAGATGGGATCCTTTGGAATGACCCAGCAATCGGTATTAACTGGGATGAAATTTTTCAAGAATATCATATAGAAAAGCCAATTTTATCTGAAAAAGATAAAGATAGACCAACATTAGAAAAGTGTAAGACAAGATTTAGGAGAAATAAATGAAATATTTAATTACGGGTGTAAAAGGTCAATTAGGGTATGATATTACTAGAGAATTAGAAAAAAGAGGCGAGACTGATTATTTAGCATTAGATGTCGATGGTATGGATATTACAGATAATAAAAAGGTAATGGAAGTAATTACTAATTATTGCCCAGATGTAATATTTCATTGTGCTGCGTGGACTGCCGTAGATAAAGCAGAAGATAGAAAAGAGGATTGCTATAAGGTAAATGTGTTAGGCACCAAAAATATAACAGAGGCAGCAATAAAAGTCGATGCGAAATTAATTTATCTATCAACTGATTATGTGTTTGATGGAACAAAAGAAGGTATCTATACAGAAGAAGATAAAGCAAATCCAAAAAGTGTTTATGGTAAAACTAAATATTTAGGGGAAGAGGAAGTGCGAAAAAATAAAAAACACTTCATCGCAAGAATTTCCTGGGTATTTGGAATCAACGGAAATAACTTCATCAAAACGATGCTAAAATTATCAGAAAATCATGATACTGTAAATGTAGTAGATGATCAAATAGGTTCCCCTACATATACAGTAGACTTAGCTAAACTACTAGTAGATATGTCACAAACAGAAAAATATGGAACATATCACATAACAAATGAAGGATTTTGTAGTTGGGCTGAATTAGCAGAAGAAATCTTTAAAATCAATGAAAAAAACGTAAAAGTAAATAGGGTATCCACAGAAAAATATTTAGAATTAACAAAAACAAAACAAGCATATCGCCCTAAAAATTCTAAATTAAGCAAAGAAAAATTAGTAGAAAATGGCTTTGATCCATTACCAACATGGCAAGATGCTCTAATAAGATATAGGAAAGAACTAAATAAAAAATGAGGTGAAAAATGAAAATTTTAATTACAGGAGGAGCAGGATTTATCGGTAGTAATTATCTTCATTATGTAGTAGATAAATATAAAGAAGATACTTTCGTTTGTTTAGATGCTCTAACCTATGCTGGAAATTATAATAATATAAAAATGTTAGAAGGAAAAGAAAACTATAAATTCATTCATGGAGATATCACAGACAGATCCTTGATCTATCAATTGTTTGAAGAAGAAAAATTTGATATAGTAATCAACTTTGCAGCAGAATCTCACGTAGATAACTCTATTAAAAATCCGGAAATCTTTTTAACAACCAATATTATTGGAACAGAAGTACTAATGGATGCTTGCCTAAAATATGGAATTAAAAGATATCATCAAGTATCCACAGATGAAGTGTATGGGGACCTACCGCTGGATAGGAAAGATTTGCTATTTACAGAAAACACTCCGATTCATACCTCTAGTCCATACTCTACTAGTAAAGCAAGTGCCGATTTACTTGTCATGGCTTATTATAGAACTTATGGATTGCCAGTAACGATCAGTCGTTGTTCTAACAATTATGGCCCATATCAATTCCCAGAAAAACTAATTCCCGTAGTCATATCCAAAGCATTAAAAAATGAAAAAGTACCAGTTTATGGTACTGGGGAAAATGTAAGAGACTGGATCCATGTTCATGATCATAATGTTGGAGTAGACTTAATTGTAAGAGAAGGCAAAGTAGGAGAGGTATATAATCTAGGAGGACATTCTGAGAGGAATAATTTAACTGTTGTAAAAACAATATTAAAACAACTTGGAAAAAAAGAAGACTTAATCGAATTTGTTGCTGATAGAAAAGGACATGACTTAAGGTATGCAATTGATTCTACAAAAGTGGAAAAAGAATTAGGATGGAAAAGAACGTATACTTTTGAGAATGGAATGAAAGAAACCATTGATTGGTATGTAAACCACCAAGATTGGATAGAAGATATTTTATCAGGAAAGTACCAAAGCTCTTACAAAAAATAAAAAACAATACATATGAAAATACTGCAAAATGAAAAGAATTCTGTTACAATCATAACAAGAAGGATATGGTGAGATGAGAGTATATGGAAGCAAAGAAAATTAAAAAAATCATTCCAAGGGCTTGATCGCAATAATCATTATTTTAGTAATTGCAATCATTGGAATGGGAATGTATATAGCATATGATAAGGGAATCATTTTTGCATCGCCTGCTTCTACAGAAGAGGAAAATAAAAATGCAAAAGAGGAACAAGAGAATACAGAAAAAGACAATAGCGAGGCTCAAACCACGGCAGATTCTAGTCAAGAAAATAATAATGTAATAGCTTTTGATTCAAGTAAGTGTTTAAATAATGAGGCTAATTATGATTATTTACTTAATGCAGAATTCAATCATTGGGGCATAGAAGCAATTGATACAAGTAATACAAAAATGAGACTAAGATTTCATTGGGATTCAGTAAAAGAAGAATTTTTTGAGCTAAATTCTACTAATACAGGATATGATAATGTAGATATAAACTTAACAAAAAGAGTAAGCGATGTTGAAATTGCTTTAATTGAGAATGGTGCTGGCTCAGAAGTTATAATATTTTTGATGGAAGATGGAACAGTAGAATACATACCATTACGAAAAGCTTTTTTAACAAATAATATAAATTTCTTTGGAATATTACCAGGTGTAGATAACATAGTAAAAATTTATACTGCTGTTGCAACTACAAAAAGTGTTGGTTCACATGATACGATTTTAGCTCAAAAATCAGATGGAACATTTTATGATTTAGCTCCAATAATTAAAAATACTGGCAATTATAATTAGGTATATACGTATAAAATGGATATTGTGAAGGAAAGGTTATAAACTGTAAATAGATAACAGATAATAGTAGATAACAGTTTATAATCTTTTTTTATGGTAAAATGAACCCATATAACTTAGAAAAATTATTTCTAATAAGCTAAATTATTTTGGAAGAATAAAGAATTAGTGCTATAATATAATAGTAAAATTTCTGTAAAAGGATTGATCAATATGTCTAGTAAAAAACAAAAAAATAAAAAAAATAGTTCAATACAAAATAAACCTCAAAAAACAAATGAGATAAAAGAAACTCCAAAAAATGATCAAGAGGAATTAGAAGAAATAGAAGAATTAATAGAAGAAAGAGCAAAAAAACAAGAATTGTTTAAGGAGGAGAAAAAAGAAGACTTCTCTAAAACAAAAGAAAAACAAGAAGATTTTAGTAAAACATTAAAAATCAAAACAACAAGTAGAGTTTCAAAAAATAGAGATCTGTATCTTGAAGATTTTAGTGTAACTAAACAACAACAATTTGATTTTGGAGATTTAGATAATACTTTAGATATGAGCTTTGTGGATAAAAAACCAAGAAAAGTGAAAAAATCAAAAGTAGAAACCAAAGAAAAAAAACCAATCAAAGCACCTAGAAAGTATAAAGCATTTATTGTGATAGAACTCATCCTTATATTAATTAGTGGTTTTTTAAACATTATGCTATATGAAGAAAGTGAAAAATATCAAGTAAAAATAAAGTCATTACAAGAAGAAAAACAAAATAGCACATTTGAAATAAAGAATATGCTTCTTGGAGATTCAATTACTTTTTATTATAATGTGTATAAATATTTTAAAGATGAATCTATAGTAAAAAGTGCTGTAAGCGGATATACAACAAAAGATATTATTGATAATTACAATAGTCTAGTAGAAAGTTATCATCCTCAAAATATAATCCTATTAATAGGAACAAATGATATTGCAAAAGGATTTACAGAAGAGGAAACATTAGAAAATATAGATACGATCGTAAAAAAGGTCAAGCAATCAAAAGCAACGATTATGATCCAAAGTGTTTATCCTATAGATGAAGAAAATGAATCCTATGGAGACGAGAATAGAACAAATGAAAAAATAGAAAGTTTAAATAAAAAGTTAAAAGAATACTGTGAGGATGAAGAAATAACATATATCGATGTATATTCGCATTTAATAAATGATGAAGGAGTATTAAAAAGTGAGTATACTAGTGACGGATTGCATGTTTCAGACAAAGCTTATGAAGTTATAACTGCAATTTTAAAAAAATATATAGTAAAGTAAGGAACAAGTAAAATGCTTGTTCTTTTAATTATATAAAAATATTTAGTCAAATAAAAACACCAAAATTAGAGGAGTAAAAATCAAATAGATAAATTCAAATGATTGATTTTTCTTTTTAAATTATGCTATAGTGATTATAGTGGATATAATCGAAGGGGGGATTATAGCTATGGAAAAAGTTAGAAAATCAAATTTTGAATTATTAAGAATCATTTCTATGTATATGATTGTATTATGGCATGTCACAAAAAATAACATTGATTTTACACAAACACCAGATATAGTACATTTATTTTTAGTAATTATTATATGTATTAGTGTCGTACATGTAAATTCGTATGTTATGATAAGTGGCTTTTTTTCGACTAAAAAAACAACAACATGGAAAAAAACCTTATCATTAATTGGCAAAACTTGGGTATACAAAGTTGTAATTGCAATCATTCTTTTTCTGACGACAAGCAATATAATTAGTGAATTAGAACTTTTAAAAGAATTTTTTCCATTAGATTTAGCTCAGAGTTATTGGTTCATCAATCGCTATATTGTATTACTTTTATTAATCCCATACATAAATATATTAATTAACAAGTTAACCGAAAAACAATACAAAAACTTATTATTAACGAGTTTTGTTCTATTTTCAGTAATTCCTCTACTAACTAGTCAATTGACTATCAGTAATGATGGATTTAATATTTTACACTTCATATACATCTATCTAATAGGAGCATATTTTGCAAAATTTCCATTAGAAGATAATTATCATTTCAAAAATTTTTCGAAAAATAAATTACAAATATTTTTGATTATAACATTTTTTCTCTGTGTATTTTTTGAGATTGCAATTTATTATCTATCTCTAAATTTCCAAAGCTCTTCTAATTTATTATTACAGGATATAGGAACAACACTAAACAATAGTATCTACTGTTATAGTAGTCCTATAGTAATCATTCAAACAATTGCTTATTTCCTATTTTTTAAAACCCTAAATATTGAGAATAAATTAATTAATAAAATAGCAAGCTTAACCTTTGGAATTTATTTATTTCATGAAAATTATTATTTGAAAAAAATATTGTATAAACCATTTCAAATAACGAAATATTTTGATAGTAAATTTTTAATGATTGATATCTTCATTATCGCTTTAATCATTTTTACCGCAGGGCTATTAGTAGAAACCATTAGAAAATTATGTGCCAAAATACCTAGTAAAATAAAATGGATTCAAATAAAAAAAGAAAAAGCTCTACAATATATTGAGAATATATAAATAATAGAGTAATTTTTACAAATAAAAATTTATATGATATAATTTTTTAGAAATGGTGGTAGATAAAATGAGTAAAATAATCAAAAGAATCTTAATTAGCATTTTGCTGATAAATATCATAATAAGCATTCAAAACGTAGAAGCAAAAACAAACACAAATATGCATATAGAAGTACCACTTTCTGAAGCTACAGAAAAAGAAAATTTAGTAGTTAGTGGTTGGCTTATGACCGAAAGTGAAAATCCAGAAATTCATATTTTTATTGATAATCAAGAAATAGACCAACCGATTAATAGATTTGAACGTGCTGATGTCAATCAAAGTAACCCGGGATATCCATTAACAACGAGTAATCAAAAGCCAGGGTTTAATACTATGGTGAGCTTAGCTAACTATTTAGATGGACAACATATTCTAACAATTAACGTAATAGACCCAGTAAAGCAAGAAGTTTTAAAAGAATATAGTTCAATATTTTATGTGCAGAAGTCAAAATCTGTCTTACATTTAGAAAAACCTGAACAAAGTCAAAAAATAAAAAACGAATTAGTTATTTCAGGATGGTTGATGAGTGATAATAAAAATGCTTCAATACAATATTTTATTAATGGAGAACAAGTTGAAATACCAACACAAAGAATAGAAAGAGAAGATGTAATTCAGGCAATGCCAGGCTATGGAGGAAAAGAAACCAACCCGACTCCAGGATTTCGCTCTATTTTAGATACCACAAACTATACAGATGGAAATTATTTTTTAGAAATGAAAATTGTAGATAAACAAACAGGAGAAATATTAACCGCAGATTCGAGAAATATTTCAATCAAAAAATATGATGGTCATGTCAACATAGATCACCCTACAGAGAATGCAACATCAGGAACCACTATTACGATAGATGGTTGGGTCTTAAGTGAATTATTAGAAAGTGAATTAGAAATATATTTAGATAATACTAAAATAGAATCAGAAATAATAAGAAGCGAAAGACCAGATGTCCTAAATGCGATGAACAACGGTTATGGAGGAAACGAAACCAACCCAACTCCAGGTTTCTCTACTCAAATAGATGTAAAAAACATAGAAGATGGTCAACACACAATAGAAGTGAGAATAAAAAACAAAAATACCGGAGAAACAATTGCAACCTCAAGTAGAAAAATTACTACCAGACAATATGAAACACATATCAATATAGATCACCCAGAAGTAAATAGTACCCAAAATAATTTATTAACAATCGATGGATGGTATCTTTCTTGCTATCAAAATAATTCAATGAAAATATATATAGATGATCAATTAGTAAATTCAGCAATCACAAGAAGCTCTCGTCCAGATGTCCTAAGTGCGATGAACAATGGTTATGGAGGAAAAGAAACCAACCCAACTCCAGGATTTTCTGTTCAAGTAAATGCCCAGAATTATAATGACGGTTTACACAATATAAAAATACAAATAGTAAACAATGATAATGGACAAGTAATAAAAGAAGATACAAGATCATTTTATCTAAAAAAATATGAAAGTCATTTAAATGTAGATCATCCAGAAACAAACGTGAAAGAACTGATTACAGTAGACGGCTGGTTTTTAGCAACAACCAAGAATAAAAGAATAGAAATTTATATAGATGATAATAAAGTAGAGACAGAAATAAAATATTCAAATAGACCAGATGTGCTAAGCGCTATGAACAATGGCTATGGAGGCAAAGAAACAAATCCAACGCCTGGCTTTTCTGCACAAGTAGATTTGAAAAGTTACAAAGATGGCGCTCATAGTTTAGTAATTAAAGTAATTGATGAAATTACAGGAGAAACAATAACAAGTGAAGAAAGAAGCATAAAATTAAAAAAATATGAAACTAATATAAACCTAGATAATCCTAAAGTAGATACTACAATCGATAGAAATATGAAGGTATCTGGATGGGAAGTTTCTACTGCAACAACAGAAAACATCAGAATTTTAATAGATAATGAAGTGCAAAATCCAGAAATTGTTAGAAGTGAAAGACCAGATGTAATAGATTCAATTAATGGATCCTATGGTGGAGAAGAGACGAATCCAACCCCAGGATTCAATGCTATAATAGATCTTAGTGCATATAAGGATGGATATCACACGATAACAGTAGAAGCAGTAGATAGTATTACAAACGATGTAATTAGTTCTGTGAGTAGAAAATTTTATTTACAAAAATATGCGGGGATTGTTCACTTAGAAACTCCTCAAACTAGTATGTTAAATGAAGAAAATTTATTTGTTGCAGGTTGGGCCATGGCTGAATTAGATAATTCATATATAGAAATTTATATTGACGGAGTAAAGCAAAATTCAGAAATTGTAAGAGCTGCTAGACCAGATGTAATTGAATCTGTCAATGGTTATGGAACAGAAGTAGAAAATCCAACTCCTTCTTTTGCTACGATATTAGATTTATCAAATCTATCTGTAGGAAAACATACTCTTGAAATAAAATTATATTCAAAACTAGATGAAATATTAGATGAAACAAGCAAAGACTTATTCATATATAAAGATATTTATTTCGGTGTTGATGTTTCCTATTATCAGGAAAACATTGATTGGCAATCAGTACGAAATGATGGAATCAACTTTGCCTTTATTAGAGCCGGATATAGGGGCTATGGAACAGGAAAAATTGTAGAAGATACAAAATTTAAAGATAACATAATTAATGCCCTAAATACTGGCATGGACTGTGGTGTGTATTTTTACACTCAAGCGATCACAGAACAAGAAGCAATAGAAGAAGCAGACTTCGTAATAAATAAATTACAAGAATATAATGTTTCAAACAGAATAACAATGCCAATTGTAATAGATGTTGAATTCACAGGGCAAAGTGATGAAAATGGACTATATTTAGGAAGAGCAGATTGGCTTACTACTCAACAAAGAACAGTTATTGTAAAAGCCTTTCTAGACCGAATTTCAGCAGCGGGTTATCAGCCTATGATATATGCTAGTAGAGATTTCTTATATTTCAATTTATACATGGGGCAGTTATCAAATTTTGATGTGTGGTTAGCACATTACACTTCTGCCGATGATCCTCTCTCTAATCCTAGCAATTATTCCGGAACATATCAGGTATGGCAATACACCTCTTCAGGAACAGTATCAGGTATCAATGGAAATGTAGACAAAAATATAGGCTATAAAAAGTATTAATATTGAGGAGAGGAAAAGATGAATATTTGCGTTTATACATGCATCACAGGAAACTACGATAAGATAAATGAACTAAAGGAAAAAGAGCAAGGCATAGATTACTACTTATTTACTAATAATAAAAATATTAAGTCAAATACTTGGAAAGTGATATATGTAGAAGATAATAAATTAAACAATATAAAATTAGCTAGAAAAATAAAAATATTAGGTCACGAAATTATAAAAAAGAACTATGATGTGAGTGTTTGGATTGATGGCAACATCATTATAAAAAAAAGTATCAAACAATTTGTAGAAAAGTTTTTACAAAAAACGGACAAAATTGTTGCTTTTAAACATAGTGAAAGAAATTCTGTTTATGAAGAAATGGATGCTTGTATAAAATATCAGAAAGAATCTATTCATAATATAAACAAACTAAAAGAATTTTATAAAAAAGAATCTTTTCAAGATAACACAGGACTAATAGAAAGCACAGTACACATTAAACGACATAACGATCCACAAGTAAAACAAGCTATGGAAGTATGGTTTTCTATTGTTCAAAAATATTCAGAAAGAGACCAATTATCATTTAATTATGCGATCGAAAAAACAAATTTAAAAGTAAAATGGATTGAGGAAAGTGTTTGGAATAATGAGTGGTTTGAAAACAATAAACATATCAAAACAACCACAAAAGAAGAATTTAAAGTATATTTTGATACAGATGGATGCTTTACAGAAAATAATATTATAAAAGAAAAATATCAAATAGATAAAAAAACTTATACTGCAACTTTTAAAAACCCTACCGAATGTAAAGAAATAAGATTTGATCCCACAGAAATAGAACATATAAAATGTTCTAATATTCAAATAAAAAATCATAAAGAAAATGAAATAGATTATTATAATTGCGTTTTCTTAGATCAAACCATTTACTTTACAAATAATGATCCATATTTCATTATAAGATCTGACTTCGAAAAAGAAGAAGAAATAGAAATTTCATTGGTTCTATCTAAAACGACAGATAAAGATTTTTATACTTTGTTAACAGCAATAAAAAAAGAGCAAGAGATAATAAATTTTTATGAAAAAAGAGAACCAGAGATTCAAAGATCTCTTGCTCGCCTACAGCAAATTGAAGAGTCTCGTTCTTGGCAACTATTAGAAAAAATAAGAAAATTAATAAAAAGGAACCATGCAAAATGAAATTATGTGGTGTAGTAGTAGTATTTAATCCAGAGAATAAAGTAAATGAAAATATTAAAAGTTATTTAAACGATTTAGAAAAACTATATGTAATTGATAATAGTACTATAGATAATAGAAAAAGATTTAAAGATAAGAAAATTGTCTATGTTTCTAATAGAGAGAATAAAGGAATTGCTCAAGCTTTAAATCAAGGGATCGAACTTGCTAGAAAAGAAAATTATGAATGGATTTTAACCATGGATCAAGATAGTAAATTTGAAAAAAAAGGATTAGCAAAATTTAAAGAAAAAATAGAAAAATGCCAAGATAAAAAAGTAGCAATTTTTGCTCCTTTACATCAAACTACAAGCGAAAAATTAAATGAGAATATTAAAAGTGATACATTAATAGTAATGACTTCAGGAAATATTTTGAGTATAAAAATTCATCAAAAATTAGGAGGATTTAAAGAGTGGCTATTTATTGACGGAGTAGATCAAGAATATTGCCTAAATGCTAGAAAAAACGGATATAAAATTAAAGTTTTTTCAGAAATCTTACTTCAGCATAACTTAGGCAAAACACAAGAAAAGAAAATTTTAGGACATTCTATTTTTATTACTAATCATAGTGCTACAAGAAGATATTTTATTACTAGAAATAGACTCTATATCAATCAATTATATAAAAAAGATTTCCCAGAATTTTGCCATCAAGAGTTGAAAAATAGTCGCAGGGAAGGAATTAAAATACTTCTATTTGAAACAAACAAAGTACAAAAGATAAAAGCAATGAAAAAAGCCAAAAAGGATTTTAAAAAGGGAATCAAGGGATTACCAAATGACTTAAGGGAGGATTTACAATGAAAAATTACCATATTGATGATTATTTTTTTGATACAGACAGTAAGAATTTATATGTTAGAGGTTGGGCATGTTTAAAAAACTATAATATCGTAATAATGATTGATGGAAAAGAAGTATTAAATCAACAGCCAAATGAATACCGGGATGATATTTGCCGTGAATATACTTCAAAAAATGATCAGACAAACTATGGTTTTGAGTATAATATAAGTCTTGAAGAACAATATAATAGCGTAAAAATATATGCAGTAAAAGGCAAGAAAAAGTATAAGTTATTTTCAAGTAAAATCCCAACAACTAAAATAGGAAAATTATTTATTAGAGGAAAGCAAGTCATAAAAAAATGCTTTAAAGTTTTGATAAAAAGAAATATTGCTCTCCTAAATCCGTTCTTAATTAAAAAGTATATTTGTACAATAATGGAAAATAGACAATACAAAAAAGAAGAAAATGATTTTGTCAATCCTAATAATTCTTTTCAGTATCGAACTTGGGCAATAAAAAAAGAAGAAATAGACTATGAAGAGTATCAGGAGCTAGAATATCAACCATTAATCTCCATTCTAATTCCAGTATATAATGTTCCTAGTATATATTTAAGAGCTTGCATAGATTCTGTTTTAGAACAAACATATTCTAATTTTGAATTATGTATAGCAGATGATTGTTCTACTCATCCTGACATCAAAGAGACTCTAGAAGAATATAAGAAAAAAGATTCTAGAATAAAAGTAGTTTATAGAAAAGAAAATGGTCATATTTCTAAAGCTACCAATTCAGCATTAGAAATTGCAACAGGAGAGTACATTTCTTTATTAGACAATGATGATGTCATTACCAAGGATGCCCTATATCAAGTTGTAAAAGCTCTAAACAACAATAAAGAATTAGATCTGATTTACAGTGATGAAGATAAAATAGATTTAAAAGGAAATTTATGCTTTCCAACGTATAAGCCTGATTGGTCACCAGAATTATTTTTCTGCTATAACTATCTTTGCCATTTCACAACTATTCGCAAATCTGTCATGGATAAAATTCACGGGTTTCGTGTTGGATATGAAGGAGCTCAAGATTATGACTTGTTTTTACGTATTGTTGCTACAATAAAAGAAAAGAATATTCATCATATTCCAAAAGTTCTCTATCATTGGCGAATGATACCTGGTTCAACGGCGGCTATCATGAGTAACAAAAGTTATGCTGTTGAACGTGGAAAGCAAGCATTGCAAGATTATTTTGACAAAAAAAAAATACCATGCCATGTATCACGTGTACCAAAGTTCCCATACTATTATCCTAAATATAAAGTTTCCAAAAAACAGATGATTACAATAATTATTACTGGTGAGGAAAAAAGAATGAATTCCTGTATCAAAAAATTAGAAAAATTTTCAGATTATAAGCATATGGAAATAATTACTATGAAAGATCAGGCTTTTCATGAGTTGATCACTAAAGCAAAAGGAAATTATATTATTGTAATGCCTTCCAACGTAAATTTACAGAAAACCTCATCTATTTATAGCTTAATTCAATTTGCATCCGTATCGCATATTGGAATTGTTTCACCTTGTATTCGCAAAAATAATAGTTACTTTAAATCATCTGGAGTAATTTTATTTCCAGAATATTTTAAACATGTCCTATATTCAGGAAGACAGAGAACAACAGAAATAGAGCCAAAATTAAAAATACCCGTAAATTATTCTGTTCCTGGAACAAAAGTAATAGCTTTTAGTAAAGAAAAATATTTGAAATCAAATGGAAAATTAAAAATACAACAATCACCAACAGAATTAGATATTATTCAAATGTGCTTAAATTTCATGAAGAAAGGATATTATAATGTAAGTGATTCTACCAATGAATATCTATGCCATGGTGAATTAGAATCAGACTATGATGTGGAAGAGTATCAAAAATTAAATATTCAAGCAGATCCTTTTTATAATCCAAATTATAGTCAGCAATATATGTTTAAATTAGATAAATTAGATGAGGAGATAAAGAATGGGAAATAAAATAAAAGAATTAGCAAAAAAATCAAAATATATGACGAATTTATATAATCGTATAATACGCAATCGAAAAATGGAACCAATAGAAGAAATCATAAAAAATGCTTATCCTAAGGAAGGAAAACGTATTATATTAATTGGTCATAGTGGTGGCTTAGGCGGAGCGGAGACTTTATTAAAAAATATGATGAAAGAGTTCGTTCAACAACATATTCAAATTGTAACATTAGTAAGAGGAAACGGTCCAATCATTGATGCCTATAAAGAAATAGCTCCTACATTCTTAATCGATACACCAGAAAAGAATAAATATTATATAGAAACACTAAAAAAACTTGGCTTCCAAAGTGCAATTTTAAATACAGTAACAACTGGAGATTTGCTACCTTTATTGCATGAAAATAAAATTTTTGCAATTAATTTAATTCATGAATTGCCTGGAGTGATTCGTGCATTAAAATGTGAAGAACGTGCCAAGGAAATTGCCGAACATTCTGACTTGATCGTTTTTCCAGCAAAGTATGTCCGTGATAAGTTTGCAACAATTGCTCCAATTCAAGTAAAAGAAATCATTCAGCCACAAGGATTATATATGAAATATGATCAATTTCATCCAGAAAAGTCTCGTCACCACCTAGAGGAAAAATATCATATTCCTAAGGACCATTTTATTATTCTAAACGTAGGATTAGGAGAAAGAAGGAAAGGTTTTGATCTATTTATTAAAATGGCTAAAAAATTAAAAGAAGAAAAATATACATTTCTATGGGTAGGGAGCTTAGATGAAGAAATGAGTCAAACATATGAAAAGAAAATGAAGGAACTTCCTCATCTTATACTACCAGGATTCATTAGTGAAAAAGAAGTTTTTATGGAATTTTACGATGCATGTGATTTGTTTGTACTAACATCGCGAGAAGATCCATTTCCATCAGTCGTATTAGAAGCATTTAATGCACAAAAACCGGTAATTGCATTTCAAGATGCAGGTGGCTTTCAAGATATCGTTAGAAATGATGAAAGTGGATACCTTGTGGAATATGAAAACATTGATGAAATGATTGAAAAGATTCGTACATTATGTGAGAATCCTAAAAAGAGAAAAGAATTAGGGAAAAAAGCAAAAAAAATTAGTGAGCAGCATAGTTTTGAAAATTATATACAGAGATTGGCAAAAGAATGTAAATGAGGTGAAAAAATGCAAGAACAAAAATACAAAGTCAGTGTAATTATTCCAAATTATAATTATGAGAAATATTTAAAAAAGCGAATAAAAGTCATTGAAAAGCAAACCTACCCAATTTATGAATTAATTGTATTAGATGATTGTTCATCAGATAATAGCCGTAAAGTCATTGAAAAAATGGCTAAAAAATATCCGATGAAGATGATATTTAATGAAAAAAATAGTGGTTGTGTATTCAAACAGTGGCAAAAAGGAATAGAAGCAGCAAGTGGAGATTTAATATGGATTGCAGAAGCTGACGATCAAGCCGATAAAAAATTTTTAGAACATATGGTAGAGAAATTTTCTGATCCGGATGTTGTCTTAGCATTCTGTGATTCTAAGCAAATCAATGAACATGGAAAAATAATTCGCCAAACATATAGCGATTTAGCAGACGAGCATCATGATGGCAGATATGAATCTGATTATATAAATAATGGTATTGATGAAGTTACAAACTACTTAATTGTAAAAAACTATATTTATAATGCTTCTGGTGTAATCTTCAAAAATGGAGATTATCAAAAAATCTTAAAAGAATGTACTAAATTTCATTTAGCAGGAGATTGGTATTTTTACATTCAAGTCGTACAAAAAGGAAAAATTGCTTATGTAGCAAAGCCTTTAAATTATCATCGTATTCATACAAATAGTGTGACTAAAACGACAAAAAAACAAAACCATTATGATGAAGTGGTAAGGATTCAAGAAGAAATTAAAAAGAAATATACAGTATCAGAACAAGTTCTAGAAGAAGTGGAAGAACAACGTAAAAAACTAAAACAAGTGCTAGGATTATAGGAGGAAGTATGAAAATATTAGTATTAGGAGGACAAGGGTTTATTGGTCAAAATTTATGTCAAAGATTACTTTTAGAAGGCCATGATGTTATAGTATTAGAATATCATATTAACCCAGAAAGATGCCTAGAGGGGATTACATATAAGCAGGCAGATTTTACAAAGATCGATAGCTATAAGGAAGCTTTATCTCAAGTAGATGTCGTCTACCATCTGGTTAGTACTACAAATGCAAGTAATCCAGCAAGTGAAATTAAGAAAGATATCAAAGATAATATTATAGGTACGATTCAACTTTTAGATGCTTGTGTAGAATCTGGTGTCAAAAAGATAGTATTCACCTCAAGTGGTGGAACAATTTATGGAATCCCAAAAGAAATTCCAATTCCAGAAACACATCCAAATAATCCAATTTGTTCATATGGAATTACAAAATTAGCAATCGAAAAATACTTAAATTTATATCATCATTTATATGGACTAGAGTATACTTCTCTACGATTATCGAATCCATATGGTCCATTTCATCAATCTATGACCCAAGGACTAATCAATGTAATATTACAAAAAGTCATGAGAAATGAACCAATAGAAATTTGGGGAAACGGTGAAGTGGAAAGGGATTACATCTATATTGACGATGTGGTCAATGCTTTAAGCATGGTAAAAAACATTTCCATTGAAGAAAAAGTATTCAATATCGGAAGTGGACAATCTCATTCTATCTGTGATATAATAAACGAAGTCGAATCAGTGATAGGAAAAAAAGTAGAAGTTGTTTGTAAACCACCTCGCAGTCAAGATGTACCAGTAAATATGCTAGATATTAGCTGTGCAAAAGACAAACTTGGTTGGGAACCTAAAGTAAGCCTTTCTGAAGGAATTCGTTTAACCTATCAAGATTTATTAAAAAAAGATCTCTATGCGAAAGAAGAGGTGAACAATTTTGAGAAAATCAAAAGATGATAAAGATGTAGTAATCAAAGTATCACACGTATCAAAAAATTTCAATGTTTACTATGATAAAGCAAATACACTAAAAGAAAGAGTTATCTTTTTTAACCGTAATAAAAAAGAAGTTAGAAATGTATTAAAAGATATCAATCTTGAAATTAAAAAGGGAGAAACAGTTGCACTAATAGGTGTCAATGGAAGTGGCAAATCAACCCTACTAAAACTGCTAACTAAAATCATATATCCAAATAGTGGGAAAATAGAAATCAAAGGGAAACTAACATCTTTACTAGAATTAGGAGCAGGATTTCATCCGGATTTTTCTGGAAGAGAAAACATTTATTTTAATGCTTCTATCTTTGGTTTGAATAAAGCAGAAATCGATCGTAGAATAGACAAAATAATAGAGTTTTCTGAACTAGGCGATTATATTGATAATCCAATCAGAACATATTCTTCCGGAATGTATATGCGTCTTGCATTTGCAGTAGCAATTAATGTAGATGCTGATATTCTATTAATAGATGAAGTATTAGCAGTAGGAGATCAACATTTTCAAGAAAAATGTTTAAATAAAATGAAAGAATTAAAAAAAGAAGGAAAAACGATGGTATTTGTAAGTCATTCGATGAGTTCAGTAGAATTCTTGTGTGATCGTGCAATATGGCTATATAATGGAAAAATAAAAGCAGATGGAAATACCAAAGAGGTAGTAAAAGAATATTTGAAGGAATGTTCATAAGAGGTGATATAAATGAGTTTATTTAAAGATTTATATAATTATAGAGAATTTTTAAAAACTTCTATTCGCAAAGAATTTAGAGGAAAATATAAAAAATCATTTTTAGGTGTACTATGGTCCTTTATTAACCCATTACTTCAATTATTAGTATATGCATTAGTATTTCCGTTTATCATGAGAGTACAAGTAGAAAATTATACAATGTTTTTAGTAGTGGCTTTAATCCCATGGAATTTCTTTAATTCTACAGTATGTCAAAGTACATCAACAATTATTGCTTCGTCTGGAATTATTAAAAAAGTCTATTTTCCTAGAGCAATTCTACCGATTTCAAATGTTACAAGTAATCTTTTCAATTTTCTGATCTCTTGTATTATAATTGTGATTGCCTTATTTATAAGTGGAATTGGTATACGGTCAAGCATTTTAATTTTACCATTCGTCTTATTGATACAGTATATTTTATCATTAGCAATTTCTTTTATATTATCTTCAATTACTGTTTATATAAGAGATTTGGAATACTTTGTTAACGTATTAATGATGCTATGGTTTTATGTAACTCCTGTAGTGTATTCGATTGATATGATCCCTAAAAAGTTCCAATTTTTATTTCAATTAAACCCAATGACACAAATCATTACTGCTTATAGAGAAATATTATATTATAAGCAAGTCCCAGATATATTAAATCTTATAATATTATTTGTCTTATGTTTAGCATTATTAGTTGTAGGCTACTTGATTTTCAATAAATGCGAGAAAAGATTTGCTGAGGAATTATAAAATATGAAAACAATTAAGAAATATAAAAAATATATCATAGTATCACTAATATTTATTTTAGGATTAACTTTATTATATTGTTATATACTAAGTAATAATAATTTAATAAAAGTCTGGGATCATTCTACTTATTGGATAACAACATTAGGTCAAAAATATTCAGTACTACAAGATAGTATTATTACTACAATAAAAAATATATATCATTCAATTAACAATGATGATTACAATTTGTTGGCATCGACAATTTTACTTCCAATTTTTATTTGGACAAATGGTAACTATTTTAGTTATGGAATATCGATATTTATTATGGGAATAATTCCAGTCTTTTTAATATATGTTTTATTATTTAAAAAGATTTATGGAAAAACTAAAGCAGATTGGTTAGCCTTAGTATTATTTTTGATCCCTTTTGCCTTTTCTCCATCTATCCATTCTCCAACAATGGAAGGATATCTAGACGTAATTGGCTTGATACCAATTGGAATTATTTTATATTATACTTACAATTATAATTTTGAAAAATTCGATTTAAAAAGAACGATCATTCTAAGTATATGTTTTTTATTAACGATTATTTTGAGAAGATATTATGTATATTTTACAGTTTCCTACTTTTTAACTTTAGCCATCATTTATACGGTGAAAAAACTTTGGATAAAAAAAGAGGCACAATGGTTTAAGCAAGGACTACATTTATTTATTATTGGGATTTCCTTTTCGTTAGTAACCATTATTTTATTTAGACCAATGATTGAGCGTATTATTATAGGAGATTATGCAAATAGTTATAGTGCCTATTCTTTAGGAAATATATTTTATCAAATAAAACAAATAATTCAACATATAGGAATTGGCACATTTATAATATTTGTTGCTAGTTGTATATATCTGCTATTGAAATCAAAGGAAAAAAGAGAATTTATAATAATTTTGATAACCAATATGATATTATCAATACTTTTATTTAACAGAGTACAGACCATGGATCAACACCATTATTATATTTTTCTTTTAAATATATTGCTTATTATTTCGATGTTCTTTGTAGATCTATACTTAAGCTATAGAAAAAAAGGATCTAAGAAAAAATTAGCAGTGCTAATAATAATCTGTCTATATAGTTTATTAAATTTATATTTTGCTATTAATCCATTTAAAAATAGTGCATTAATTTTTTCTAAAACAAAAATTTCATATCAAAGTGATTTTAGAGAAATGATAAAACCTACTATGCAATATTTAAAAGAATTATTAGAAGATAATGATGATATTGTTTATACAGTCGCCAGTTCAGGAGTCTACAATAATGAAACCTTTGCAAATTATGATCTACCAGAAACAGAATTGCGAAATAGAATAATTCCAACTCCCAATGTAGATTTAAGAGATGGCTTTTCTAATTCAATTTATGAAGCAAAATATGTTTTGGTAGTAACTCCCAAACAATTACACTTAGATGAAAAAGATCAACAAGTAGTAAGCATCATTTATGATGCCATCGAAGAAGAATCTCCAATCAAAGAAAACTACAAATTAATTAAAGAATTTAAATTTTCTGAAACAGAAAGCATAAAAATTTATGAAAAATGTAAAGATTATGATAATGAAGATAAAGAGTATTTAAAAAATGAATTTAATAAAAGTTATAAAAAATATAAAGAATTATTTGAAAATAGGATAATGGAGTAGAAAAATGAAAAAAGATGAAATTTTATATGTAGTAATACCATGTTATAACGAAGAAGAAGTATTAGAAGAAACAACAAGACAATTAAAAGTAAAACTAGAGAGTTTAATTAAAGAGAAAAAAATCAGCAAAAATAGCAGAGTAATGTATGTAAATGATGGTTCAAAAGATAAAACTTGGGAATTAATTAAACAAATCAGTGAAAAAGAAAAATTATTTACAGGAATATCTTTGTCTAGAAATAGAGGACATCAAAATGCTTTACTAGGTGGATTAATGACTGCTAAAAATTATGCAGATATCATCATCAGTATGGATGCGGATTTACAAGATGATATTAACGCAATAGATGCCATGCTAGAAAAATACTATGAAGGAAACGAAATCGTTTATGGCGTAAGAAGTAGTAGAAAAAAAGATACCTGGTTTAAAAAGACAACTGCAGAGGGATTTTATAAGTTTATGAAAATTATGGGAGTAGAAATTGTTTTTAATCATGCAGATTATAGATTAACTAGTAAAAGAGTTTTAGAAGAATTTTCTAACTTTAAAGAAATAAACTTATTTTTAAGAGGAATGTTTCCTTTAGTAGGATTTAAATCAGATGTTGTTTATTATGAAAGAAATGAAAGATTTGCTGGAGAGAGTAAATATCCATTAAAGAAAATGTTAAATTTTGCTTGGGATGGAATTACTTCATTTAGTGTAAAACCAATTAGGATGGTTCTTAATTTAGGAATCTTCATATTCTTTATCAGTATTATCATGATTATTTATTCTATTGTGAGAAAATTCATGGGTGCCACAGTATCAGGTTGGACATTTACGATATGTTCTATATGGTTTATAGCAGGTATACAAATGCTATCATTAGGAATTATTGGAGAATATATTGGGAAAATATATAGTGAAACAAAACAACGACCAAGATTTATTATTAGTGAAAATTTAAATGAACAACAAAAGGAAACCAGCAAAAAGAAGTAAAATCAAGATTTAGTTACATAAGAATAATTCCTAAAAACAGGAAAATAAGTAAGGCAATCCAAGACTAAGATTAAAAGAAAGATTTTCGACTTTAATTTATAATAAACTATGCTATAATAATGCTAACAAAAGGGAGCGGATGCCAAAGTGAGAAAATGTGTAGTTATCATGAACCCTGAAAGCGGAAAAGTAAAAAAATTAGATAATAAAAAAGATTTCTATGACGTATTAAGAAAATATGGCTATGATGCAGAAATAAAATATACAAAACATAAAGGGAATGCGATTGAAATCGTAAATAATTTAGAAAATGATATTGATCTAGTCATTAGTGCTGGAGGAGATGGAACATTAAATGAAGTGGTGACTGGAAATAGTTTACGCAAAAAAAAATTGACACTTGCAAATCTTCCAATGGGGACAACAAATGATGTTGCTAATATGTATGGTTACACAAAAAATTACTTAAAAAACTTAGAATTATTATTAAGTGGCAAAGAAAAGAAAATCGATGTATGTTATATTAACAATACACCATTTATTTACGTTGCCTGCTTAGGAGATTATATTGACATGGCATATAATACACCTAGAGAATTAAAAAAGAAATATGGTAAGATTGCCTATATTCTATATGGACTAAAACAATTGAGAAATAAAATTAATACTTATGATGTTAAATATAAAATTGATGGGGAAGTATTTCATGGTAGATATTCCTTCTTCTTTATTACCAATTCTTCAAGAATAGCAGGACTAAATGATGTATACGATGATATTAAACTAGATGATAATATGTTTGAAGTAGCCTTTGCTGATATCAAAAACAAAAAAGATATGTTGAAAATGTTTTTTCTAATTAATAATATGGATGTAAAAGAGATTCCTGGAATTACTTATCATCAAGCCAATAACTTAGAAATAGAATTTCTAAACGGCCCTAAAACTTCATGGTGTATTGATGGAGAAGAGTATAACTCTCCCCAAACTCATTTTATAATTAGAGTAAAACAAGAAATGAAAATGAAAAAAAAAAAAAAAAATATAAAAAAGCTCTTTGAATCAGAAAAGTAGGAGGTAATATGAAAAAAGAAATTCACGAATATATCCCGCAGAAAAAATCGACTTTAACAGTATATTTTATCTTACGATTTTTAGTAATCGTTTGTATGGTAGCTCAAAGTATGAGAGGAAATTGGAATAATGTTTTTATGTGTTTTCTTACTTTGATCTTATTTACAATTCCAACGATTGCTTCAAGAAAATTAAATATCAAATTACCATCTACACTAGAAATTATTGTTTATTTATTCATTTTTTCAGCAGAAATTCTAGGAGAAATCCAAAATTTTTATGGAATATTTCATCATTGGGATACAATGCTACATACCTTAAATGGCTTTCTTTGTGCAGCAATAGGCTTTTCATTAATTGATATTTTAAATAGAACAGAGAAGTTTCATATCAAAATGACTCCTGCTTTTGTAGCTTTAGTATCTTTTTGCTTTTCTATGACGATTGGTGTATTATGGGAATTTGGCGAGTTTGCTATGGATCGCTACTTTCTAAAAGATACACAAAAAGATCGGATTGTTCAGACGATTTCTTCTGTAGAATTAAATGAAAACAAAGAAAATGTCCCAGTAATTATAGAAAATATTAATCAAACAAAAATATATAGTGATAATAATAGCAAAGTAACAACGATCGAAGGTGGATATTTAGATCTTGGAATTATCGACACGATGAAAGATCTATTTGTGAATTTCATTGGTGCTGTTGTCTTTTCTATTCTAGGACTACTTTATATTAAAGATCGTGACGAGTATAAATTTGCAGAAAGATTTATTCCTATTTTAAGGAAATTAAAAGAAGAATAAGGTAATTATAAGATCAAATAAAGATCTTTTTTCTTTTCTTAAAATATGCTATGATAATAAGAGAATAATAAGGAGTAAATATGAAAAGAATAAAGAAAAAGCAACCAGTGAATAAAATTCATGGAAAGAAAAAAGAAAAGAAAATCATCTTTAAATTAGCATTATGTTGTTTTTATTTAATCGTAATGACCATTCTATTTGTATGTGCTTATCAGCTTTATCATCAAAAACAAGAAATCGTTCCTTGGGAAGAAGCAGAAAGTGTGGACGACTATGCTTATATCAATGTGTCTAAAATGTCAGAGACATTTGCTTATTACACAGATACGAAAACAAACGTAAAAAAGCAAATTCATTTTGTAATTGAACAAGAAAATACAGGACTTTGGCATACCTATCTAATCGCAATCGATGAGAAGGACTACGATAAATATAAGGATATTATCGACTATACTTACGAAAGAACAGATCAAGTACCAAATGCCGTTCAAGTATATGGTTATCCAGTAATTATCGATGAAGAATTAAAAAAAACCGCAATTGCCAATATCAAAAATTTCGTTCCTGCTGAAAATGAAGTTACTATTACAGAAGAAAACTTTGAACAATATTTAACAAATAGTTATTTAGACACGACAATAGAGCAAAGAGATGATTTTAATATTCCTTTATTTCTTGTATTAATGATCATGCTAGCGATGTTTTTTCTAATGATATATACAATCTTTGATAAAAAAGAAAAGAAACCTAGATAGGAGAGATAAAATGAAATTTCAAGAAATTACTGAAAAAGAATATCAAGAATATTGGCAGACTCATCCGCTAAAAACTTTTTTATCCGCAATAGAAATTGGAAAATTGCGCAAGAAATCAAATTGGCAGGTATCTTATGTAGGAGTGAAAAAAGGTCATAAACTAGTAGGAGCAGCAATGCTTCTAAGCCATAAAAGACATTGGAATCGTTATGAATTCTACAGCCCTAGAGGATATTTGATCGACTTTAAAAATAAGGAATTGCTAGATTTTTTTACAAAAGAGTTAAAAAAATATATCCAAGAAAAAAAAGGCTATATTCTAAGAATCGATCCTTATGTTATTTATAAAGAAAGAGATATTGATGGAAATATTGTAGAAGGAGGAGAAGATAATTCAGATGTAGTAGAAAATCTGATGAACCTTGGTTTCAAAAGAGTTAAAACTTCTGAAATGGAACAAGTAGGGTGGATGTTTTCTCTAGGTTTAGAAGGAAAAACGGAAAAAGAAATTTTAAAGGAAATGAAACCGAATACTAGAAATACAATTCATAAAGCAGAAAAATTCGGAATCATGATGAAAGAATTGTCATATGAAGAGTTAGACCGCTTTCAAAATATCATGGAAGAAACAGGGCAGAGAAAAGGATTCTCTGTAAGAAAATTAACTTATTTTCAAGATATGTATCGCTTATTTCATGATAAAGGAGAAATCAAATATTATATTACAGAATTAAATTTAAAAGAATATATTTCTCGTTTAAATGAAGAAAAAAAAGAAAAAGAAATGAAAATAGAGAATTTAAGTGATGCCAAGTATAATGAAGGTCAAAAGAAAAACTTAGAAAATGAACTAGCATCGATCGAAAAAAGAATCAAAGAAGCAGAAGAAATTAAAAAGGATGCTAAAAAAGATATTATTACTTTGTCTGGTTCGATGTTTATGTTAATTCAGCCAGAGATTATCTATTTATCTAGTGGAAATTATGAAGAATATATGAAGTTTAATTCCCAATATTTAATTCAATGGGAAATGATTAAATATGGCCTAAAGAATGATTTTAAAAAGCACAATTTCTATGGGATTCCTGAAAATATTAATACTCATCCCAAAGATTATGGAATTTATGAATTCAAAAGAGGATTTGGTGGATATGTAGAAGAATTAATTGGCGAATATGAATTACCATTAAGTTGGCATTATTACGTTCTAAAATTTCTACATCACATGAAAGAAGGGAAAAAGAAATGAAATACACATATCAAACAAAAGGAACTTGTTCTACAAAAATAGAATTCGAAATTGAAAATGATAGAATTCATGATGTAAAATATACTGGTGGTTGCAATGGAAACCTAAAAGCAATCTCCAAATTAGTAGAAGGAGAAAAAGTTGAAGATATTATTTCAAAACTAAAAGGAGTTGAATGTGGTAACAAAAAAACATCTTGTGCCGATCAACTAGCCAAAGCCTTAGAAACAATCACAGAAAAAAGTATAGGTGCCTAAAATTTTAGGCACTTTCTCTATAAATAATATAAAAGAAAAAATAAAAAAATGTAAATTTCTTCTAATAAAGGAATTTTCTATTAGGAATTCCTTTAAAAAAAATAAATATAGGCTATAATATCAATAGAGGTTGAATTATGAAGAAATTAAAAAGCATAGATAAAAATTATCTTTTTATTATTATTTTTTGCTTCATTTTATTATTTTTAGTAATTCCAGAAAACTATGTTTTTGGATCTAAAGTAGATTGGGTCAGTCAACATATTGTTTTTCCAGATTACTTTCGTAAATTATTTTATAAAACAGGAAATTTATTTCCTAATTTTGCTTTATCTATTGGAGCAGGTCAAAATATATATAACTTTTCATATTATGGACTTTTAAATCCATTAATCTTATTATCCTATTTATTTCCTATGGTCAGTATGAAAGACTATATTATTTTTCTAAATCAGCTATTATATATCATCTATGGATTGATTTTATACTGTTTTTTAAAAACGAAAACCACCAAAAGTTCAGCTCTAATAACAACCCTAATTTTAGTTATGGCATCTCCCGTATTATTCCATTTCCATAAACATTTTATGTTTGTAAATTATCTGCCCTTTCTAATATTAGCTTTGATTGGAGTAGATCATTTCTTTCAAAAACAAAAGCGACTATTATTAGTATTTAGCACCTTTATGATTATCATGACGAGTTATTACTATAGCATCTGTTGTATTGGTATGATCAGTATCTATGCTTTTTATTGTTATTTACAAGAAAATGAAAAAATCGAATGGAAAAAAATGCTAAAAAAGGCATTACAATTTTTACTTGCTATTATCATCGGAATAGGAATGTCTGCTATTTTAATTCTGCCTACCTTTTATGTATTAAAAACAGGGAGAACATCGAACGCAAATCCAATAGATTGGATGGAATTGTTACTACCAACATTGAATTTAGATGGACTACTTTACGGTACATATAGTGCTGGCTTAACTTTTATTTCTCTACTAGGAATTCTAATTGGAATCCAATCCCAGAAAAAAGAAAAGAAGTTCCTATCTTTGATGATTCTCCTAATAGTAAGTATTCCCTTATTTATTTATGCTTTAAATGGTGGTTTATATGTCAGAAATAAGATTTTAATCCCCATAATTCCATTAATTGGTATCATATTATGTCAATTTATAGAAAAACTACAAAAAAAAGAAATCTCCCTCTTAAAAATTACTATTATTGTAATAATTACTGTAGCAGTATCAAGTGCTTCTCACTATTTAAATCCAGCCTTTTATCTAGATGCATTTTTCATCGTGCTAATCATTGCCTTATATTATAAAAATAAGATAAATAAAAAAGCACTAGCAACCACAATTTTATTAGTACCATTAATCACTCTTTTTATTGCTAATAGTACAGAACTTTATATGAATGAAAAAAACTTAAGTGAAAAGGAAAATAAAAAAGTAACAGAAGCAATCACAGAGACCTTACAACAAGAAAAAAACTTAACAAGATTCAATCATTTAAGTAACGATCTAAAAAATGTAAATGAAGTTTATATTACGGAATATAATCAAGATTCTCTATATTCCTCAGTATCTAATCCACTATATAAAAATTTCTACGAAAATATATTTCACAATGCCTTATCTTATCGAAATAACTTAGTTTTAGCACAAAATAATGACATATTATTTCAAACATTTATGGGCGTAAAATATATTTATTCAGAAACAGAAGTTCCAGTAGGATATCAAAAAATAGGAAAAAATCTTTATCAAAACAATAATGTATTACCAATGATTTATGGAACAGATCAAGTATTAAATGAAAAAGAATTTGATGGGCTACTTTATCCATATAATGTAGGTGCTTTACTAGATAATGCCATAACAACAGGAAAAACAACCACAAAGATTCATAAAAATAGCATAAACAAAGTATCATTAGAATATGAAATTACGGATCAAAAAAACATAGAAATAAAAAGAAGAGATGAGTATTTAAGAGTAAAGAGTACCGGAGAAGAAAAGGGAAGTTTAACCCTAAAATTAAAAGAACCTATAAAAGATAAAATATTGATTATAAATATTGAGATAATCAATAGATCGAATTGCCGAGATGGAGATTTAAGAATCAATATAAATGGAATAGATAATGTTCTAACCTGCAAGCAATGGATATATAAAAATGATAATACTACCTTTCACTATGTCATTTCTAGTAATGAAGAAATAGACAAACTAAAAATAAAATGGAACCAAGGTACTTATAAAATCAAAAATATAGAAACGTATCAATTAGACTATTCTGATCTAGCAGATATAAAAGAAGGATTATCAGAATTTAAAGCAGATTTAAAAAATACCAAAGGAGATCAAATTATTGGAAAAATAAATATGAAATCCACAGGATATTTAGTAACAAGCATTCCATATGATAAAGGATTTAAAGTATATGTGGATAATAAGCGGGTTCAAACAGAAATTGTAAACAAAGCATTTTTAGGATTAAAATTAGAAAAAGGATCCCACCAAATTAAAATCATATATCAATCCCCTTGGTTTAACGAAGGAAAATGGATAAGCATCCTTAGTTGTCTAGGCTTAGTTTTGCTAGTATGGAAGGATAGAAGAAAAGAAAAGCAAAGATAACTTTTCTTTTCTTCTTAGATAAAAAGGAGAAAAGAAAATGAAAGAAATAGAAGAATTTTATAATAAAATAAAAAAAATTCAATATGGTTGGTATGATAAGAATAAAATATTACATGAAAGAATTAAAGATGGTAATTTTAAAAAAGATTATCAAATGCAAAGTATAGAAGAAATAATAACAAATAATCATGCTATTTGTTGGGAAATGTGTGAATTGGAGAGATCTTTTTTTGAGAAAAATAAAATACCTCACAAAGTAATTTTAGCAAGTTTAAAAAGAAAAAAGAGATATTGCTGTCATACTTTTGTGATCTTCCAAGAGAAAGAATCCTGGTATTGGTTAGAAGCATCTTGGAAAAACAAAGAAGGAATTCACAAATTTGCATCAGAAACAGAAATTTTAGAATATATAAGAAATCATTTTCAAGACTTTGCTAAGGAAGAATATGATCCGAAGAAAATAAAGTTTTATCAATATCAAAAGCCAAAACCAAAATGCAATGCCAATGAATTTTATTTCTATTGTTTTTTCAAAGGAAAGAAAATAAAGTAAATTCTTCTTGACAAAGATCAGCAAATATAATAACATGAATATATGAACAATTATTCATATAAAGGAGAATTTATGAAATTACATAGTAAAGAATTATTATATGGCTTAAGTGAATTTTATAAAATATTTGCCGATCAAACAAGACTTCGTATTTTGGATGCCTTACTAAATAAGCCTATGTGTGTAGGTGAAATTAGTGATGTACTAAATGTTAGTCAATCCGCCATTTCTCATCAATTAAAGAATTTACGGTCTTCTAACTTAGTAAAAACAGAAAAAATTGGGAAGAATGTATATTATAGTATTAGTGATGACCATATTAAAATCATATTAAAATATGGTCTAGAACATATTTCGGAGGTAATGTAATGCAAAAGATCTGGAATAAAGATTTGATACGAATTTTAATCAGTATTCTATTATTTATACTAGCTTTATTTATTAAAATTAGTCCATATCATCTAATTTTGTTAATACTAAGTTATATAATTATTAGTTATGAAATTTACTGGAAAGCATTTAAAAACATAAAAAAGAAAGAAATCTTTGATGAGAACTTCTTAATGATATTAGCAACCATAGGAGCCTTTTTTATTGGTAGTTATGAAGAGGCTGTAATGGTTATGTTATTATTTGAAATTGGAGAGTATTTTTCAGATTTGGCTGTGGAAAATAGTAAAAGATCAATTACCAAGTTAATGGATTTAAGAAGCGATACAGTAAACTTAAAAACAGAAGATAAAATAGAAGTAGTAGATATTAAAAAAGTGAAAGAAAAGGATATCTTTGTTGTCAAACCAGGAGAAAAGATTCCATTAGATGGAATTATCATAGATGGCAAAAGTAGTGTAGATACCTCTAGCTTAACAGGAGAAAGTATTCCAAGAACAGTAAGGAAAGAAGACCAAGTATTAAGTGGATATGTCAATAAAGATAGTGTATTAACAATAAAGGCAACATCAGTTTATGAGACCTCAACTGCAACTAGAATTATCGAGATGATTGAAAATTCAAATGACAAAAAGACCGACACAGAAAAATTTATTACCAAATTTGCTAAAATATATACACCAGTAGTTGTCTTAGGAGCAATTTTATTAGTAATCATTCCCGTATTATTAGGGCAAGAGTTTGAGCTATGGTTTCAAAGATCATTAGTATTTTTAGTAACATCCTGTCCTTGTGCGTTGGTAATTTCTGTCCCATTATCTTATTTCTGTGGAATAGGGAAATCATCTCAAGAAGGAATTCTAATCAAAGGAAGTACGGTATTAGATCAATTAAATTCTCTAAAAACACTAGTATTTGATAAAACAGGAACTATCACAGAAGGAGTCTTTGAGGTAACAAAGATTACTCCAATAAAATTAACAGAGGAAGAGCTATTAGAAATAGCGGCATATAGTGAAGTATATTCAACTCATCCAATTGCAAAATCAATTCAAAAAAAATATCAAAAAAAGATTGATGAGAAAAAAATTACGAACTATAAAGAAATAAGTGGAATGGGAATTTCTTGTACTTACCAAAATGAGAAGATTCTAATTGGTAATAAAAAACTAATGGATCAAGAAAAAATCAAAGTAAAAGAAATAGATAGTATGGGAACGGTAATCTATCTTAGTAAAAATAAAGAATATCAAGGATATATAGAGATTAGTGATAAAGTTAAAAAGAATAGTTATCGATTAACAGAAGAACTAAAAGCATTAGGAGATTACCATACTATCATATTGTCTGGAGATAATGAACAAATCGTAAAAAAAGTTGCTAAAGATGTAAAAATAGATGATTATTATTCTTCGCTTCTTCCTATAGACAAAGTAGAAAAAATAAAAGAATTAAAAAAAGAGGGTACCTTATTATTTGTAGGAGATGGAATAAATGATGCTCCAGCGATGAAGACAGCAGATATTGGTGTAGCCATGGGAGGAATAGGAAGCGATGCCACAATAGAAGCAAGTAATATGGTTCTAATGCGTGATAATATCGTAAAAATAGCAGAAGCGATAAAAATTGCCAAAAAAACACAAAATAAAGTTAGATTTAATATTAGCTTTGCCCTAAGTGTAAAATTTGTTATTTTATTATTAGGAATCTTTGGTATTAGTACAATCTGGATGGCCGTATTTGCCGATGTAGGGGTAACCTTTTTAGCAATATTAAATGCTCTATTAATCATGAGAAAATAAAATATAATTTATAATAGCTCCTAAAAATAGGAGTTATTTTATATGAAAAAAGAAAAAAACAAAAATCAGAAGAAAGCATGAAGTATCAAAATATTTTATAATAAAATGCATATGCTAGTAAAAATATGGAATTTCATTTTAAGAAAATAACATTGACTGTAGCAAAATACTTCTTTATAATCAAAATATAAAAGAAAGGATATAGTATATAAAAGTATATTATAGAAGGTGATCTATGAAAAAAAAGATCATGATAATAGGAATTATCATAGTAGTTTTACTCCTATGTTATACTTGCTACCACTGGATTCGTATCGCAACAGCTAAGGTAGAAGTAGAATTAGTAGATAATTTAGAAGTCGAAGTATATGAGATATCATATGTAAAAGATTTTATCAAAAACATCAATGGCAAGTTAACAGCCAATGAAAAAATAGATACTACGAAAGTAGGGGTAAAAAAAGTAAAATTTACTTATATTAATGACGATGGGATTAAATTAAATTATGAATATTCTATAAAAGTAGTTGATAAAACTCCACCAGTAATTAATTTATCCAATTCATTAACCGTAACAACGGGTTATGATAGTGATCTAGAAAAAGAAATATTCTGTGGGGATAATTATGACGATCAGCCTAAATGCCAAATCATAGGAGAGTATGATTTAAATACTCCAGGAAGTTACTCTTTAGTTTATCAGGCAGAAGATAAGAGTAAAAATAAAACAGAACAAAATTTTACCCTATATGTAAAAGAACCAAGCAAATCATCCGGCGGTTCTAGCACAATAGAAACCATAGCATTTGCCGATGTAGTAAAAACATATAAAACAGATAATACCAAAATTGGTATTGATGTTTCCCATTGGCAAGGGGATATCGACTATGAAAAAGTAAAAGAAGCAGGAGTAGAGTTTGTTTTCATTAGAGTAGGAAGTCAAAGAGGAATAGATGGTGAATATTATCTAGATAGCAAATTTAAACAAAATATAGAAGGATTTAGCAAAGTAGGGATACCAGTAGGCATATACTTCTATTCTTATGCGAAGGATGAAAAAAGCGTACAAAAAGAAGCCCGTTGGATAGCAGAACAATTAGAAGATTATAAAATCTCTTTACCAGTTGCTTTTGACTGGGAAAATTGGAGTATGTACCAAGAATTTCATCTGAGCTTTTATCATTTAACAGAGCTAGCTAATACCTTTGTGACAGAAATTGAAAAATATGGCTATGAGGGAATGGTATATAGTAGTAAAAACTATTTAGAACAAGTATGGTATCAAATAAAAGCACCAATTTGGCTTGCACATTATACAAATCAAACCAATTATCAGGGAAAGTATAAAGTATGGCAACTTTGTAGTAATGGAGAAGTCGATGGTATTACAGAAAACACAGTAGATATTAATGTAATGTATGAAAAATAAAGGAATGTTAATAGCGGTTGACAAATTTCCATGCCTGATTGATAGAAAGCAACCAAGAAAATTCGTATAATGGAAACAGAAAGAGGTGAAAGTATGACATTAGGAGAAATGCTATTAGAGCTGAGAAAGAAACAGCATCTTTCCCAGGAAGAAGCAGCAGAGAAATTGAAAGTTACAAGGCAGACGATATCAAAATGGGAAACAAATCAAAGTACTCCAGATTTTGATAAAATTATTCCGATCTGCGAATTATATCAAATTAGTTCAGAAGAATTGTTAACAGGAGTAAAAAAAGAAGAGAAAGAAAAAAAGCCTTCCCAAAAGAACACAAAAAATGTAAAATTTTTAATTTTAGGCATCTTTTTATATTTCATGAGTGTAATTTGTGTAATCTTAGGAGAAGAAACACTTAGACTAAACGATGGGATTGTAGTTTCAATATTTTTAGGTCTTTGTGCCATCGCAACTTGTTGCGTAATATACTATGGCGTCAATTTACCAAAGAAAGAGGAATACACAAAAAAGCAAACGCCACAAGAAAAATTAAAGAATTCTGTAATTGATATAACAGCAATTGCATTTTGCGTTGTTTATTTAATTATTAGTTTTGCTACCATGGCATGGCATATTACTTGGATTCTATGGATCATATATGCGGCTGTTGAAGAAATTATTAAAACAGGATTTGAATTGAAAGGAGAACAACATGAAAAATAGTAATAGAAATCTATTGATTGCCAAAATTGTTATTTTAACCGTGATTGCTCTTCTTTTGTTAGGAATCATGATAATATTATTAAATAAAGAAAATTTATTTTCCACCTTTTTTCACTCAAAAAGCACGACGATTTATGAAAACAGTTTTGCTCAAACAGATATTACTGAAATTAATATAGAAGGGATATCAAGCGATGTCAGTGTAGAAGAGAGTGCCACAGATAAAATAGAAGTTATTGCTATGGGGGAAGACAAAGAAGAAATTGATGTATCAGTGCTCCAAAATAGTCTCCAAATAAAAAAAGAAAGATATCAAAATCTTTGCTTTGGCTTTTGTACTAATATAGAGGATGATATTACAGTAAAAATTCCTCAAAACTATACAGGAAAAGTGACGATAAAAACATCTTCTGGAGACATCAAAATAGCATCTCTTTCCAAAATAAATATGAAGTTAAAAACAACAAGTGGAGATATTGAAGTTCAAGAAGCAAACGATTTGCAAATAGAAACAACATCAGGCGAAGTAGATATTATACAAGCATCTGTAGCAAATGTAGAAACAACATCAGGAGACATAGACCTTGGAAGTATCACTTCTAAAATAACCCTTGAAACAACTTCTGGAGATATTGACATCAAAAGTCTAGCATTAACAAAAAATTCAAGTATCAAAACAAGAAGTGGAGACGTAGACATAGAAAGAATGAGCGATGTTTATATAGAGACAAAAACAACATCAGGAGATGAGGAGATAAAAGCCCAAAATAATCGCTATGCAAATCAAGAACTAAGAATTGAAACAACAAGCGGAGATATTACAGTAGAGAATAACTAAGTATTACAAATACTTCCAAAAATGGAGAATATAATTCTCTTTTTTTGTCTCCTTAACAATCCCCATATATTTAAATTTTCCAAATTTTCGAATACTAAAAATATCCCCTTCTTTTAAAACATAAGAAGAATTTGTCAAAATATGATGATTCAATAAAATTTCTTTATTTTTAATCTTTTCTTTTACCATAACTCTACTAGTATGAACGATAGAAGCAACCACAGTATCAATTCTTTGACTAGAAACAATAATCTCTAACGATTCATAAGAGCGCTGATAATGCTGCAATAGAGTAGAATCTACAAGTTGAAGTTCAACTGGAAAATTTCGAACTTTTAAAAAGTTACTTTCAAAATAATTTTGAAATAAGGGAAGAATATAAACATAGTAATGCCCTTGATAAAAAACGATATCACCAAACATAGAACTGGCGATGTTTAAGGAAAATAGACTTCCTAAAATATCTTGATGACGAACGTCACCTTTAACTTTGATTTGATATAATAAAATATCAGGTAAAACATCAACATAAAAAATAGCCTTTTCACTATCTGGATAAGGAAGAAAGATTTGATATTCGCATTTTTTAAGTCTTCTTTTTAACAAATCCTGTTCTAAGGGATCCAAGAAAAAAGTGCTTTGATGATGTCGTAATCGATTGCAATTTTTTTCAATATAATACAAATTTTCTTTCATGAATTCCATTATACTATAAGAATGAATATTTTCAAGTCTTAAAAATACATAAGAAAAAAGACAAGCTTAGACCTGCCTTTTCATAATAAAAGTAAATTATAAAAATTCTTTTAACTTTTCAATACAATCCTCTTGCATATTAACATATTTTTTTACTAAACTTTCTACTTTCTTATCTACATTTTTATGATTTAAAAGCTTTCTTCCCTCAATAATTCCCATATTTGTTCCCTGAGCCAAAAGTTCTGCCAATTTAGAGGTACTTTTATCATTAATGGTATTCATTTGTACACCATACCACGTCATCGCTTTATTCATAGTAGTAGTTTCATGAGGTTCTTTTTCACTATAATTTTCATATAAATCTTCAATTTTTTCAGCAATATCTTCATAACTTTCTTTTTGTTTTTCTAGCAATTCTTTAAATTCTTTTTCCTCTACTTTATTAAGTACAAATGAAATAGCATCGATTCCCATACAACAACCCTTATGTAATTCATCTAATACATTAATATTATTTTCTTCTTTCATATTAATTCCTCCTATAAATAGAATTACCAAAAAAAGAAAAAATATACGAAAAAAACTGCCATACAGCAGTTTATTTTACTTTTATTTTTTTGTCTTTCCAAAGAAGAAATCCAACTATTCCAAGACCACCTAACAAACATGCGCCACCAAGGAAATATAAAGTTCTAGCCACAAAACTACTGGTATTAGGAATATCTTCAATCACTGGATGATTGGTCATAGTAACTACTTGCATACTTTGATCTTCTATACTAAAATCAATACATTCTGTTTCTAATGCATATCCCTCGGGAGCGATCGTTTCACATAATTCGTAATCTCCATCTTCTAAATAAAGATAATGTGGAGTATGAGTGGATACCCAAGTCCATGTTTTTGAAGAATCATTTTTGTTAGTAACTACCAAAGTAGCACCAGGCAACTCTTCGGAATTAGTAGCACTAAGTTTACTAAATTTAGCAAAATTAATCAAATTAAATGAAGTAGAGACTGTATGAACAGGAACATACCCAAATAAAACATTAGCAAAAACTTGAGTCTTATCTGTATTAATAAGTTCTCCTTCAGAAGAAGTAACCCTATAATTTCTACCATCGAAAGAAACAAAATAACCAGTAATTGTAATTTGAATAGAACTCAAATCCATAGAACTAAGATCCTCTTGAAATGGTACATAAACTTTAAAAGATCCAGATCTTGCTACAGAAGAAGTTATTTTTTGATCATTTTCATCAAGTAAATAAGCACCATAATTATTAGGATCATTTAATTCAACCGTATAATACATATAATTATCAACATTTGATAAAGCACCAGGAGTAATTGCAGTAGTAACTAAACTCTGACCATCAGAAGCAATAACGTAAGAAAGATTAGCAGAAGAAATATCCATCATCTGACTAGTTTCTTCTTGATAACTTTTAGCATTATCAACTAACATAAGAATATAATTCAAATATTGATATCCATTAGTAGCAGCTTGTTGGATCATTGTACGAATATCTTCAGCACTAATTAAAGAGCTAGTCGTAGCATAAAAATCACAAGCACTATAACCCGTATCAGTAGCAATACAATAATTTGTAGAAAATTGATCTTTATTTTCATATAAATATAGCCATAGTGCAATTTGCGTAATATACTGCTTGATAGAATTATCAGTAACCGCCCCATATTGATTAGTAGCAAAAACAGTATTAATAGAATTAGTAGAATTATAACCATGACTTAAAATATATAAAATCCCTTTATCATCAACATTAGATGGATTATCATCAATGATGGCAAATTCTTCTGAAGTAGTTGGAATCTTAAGATTCTTCATTAAACTATATAATGGATTTGAATTATCACTAGTAGCAAAGTTTCTCACTACATCAAAATTATGAAAGTAATTTTGATAACTAGTCTGAGAATTTAGTGCATCTTGAACCAGATTCATAGTGGAAGAAGTATCAAGAGAAACATTAGAAGTAAAACTTTGACTTGGAAAAGCTCTAGTGCTAGCATTACTTTCCACAATAGCATAACTATTCTGAGATGCGTACAAAAAAATTCCTAATAAAAATGTACAACATACAACCCCCATAATAACATAATTTCTAATACCACGTATCATAACAATCTTATCTCCCTTATCTTATACTAAAGTTAGTATACTACAAATTATAAAATAAAAAAATATTTTTATATATTAATTTTCTCTGTATAATAGAAAAAGAAGGATTTGAATAAAATGAAAAATTACGTAGAAGCAATTGAACTTTGGTATCAACAAAATAAAAGAGAACTACCATGGAGAAAAGATAAAGATCCATATCATGTCTGGATTTCAGAGATTATGCTACAACAGACAAGAATTGAAGCGGTGATAAATTATTATCAAAGATTTATGAAAGAAATTCCTGATATCTCCTCTCTAGCAACAGTAAAGGAAGATAAACTATTAAAACTATGGGAGGGACTAGGTTATTACAATAGAGCCAAAAATTTAAAAAAAGCAGCCATACAAATAGAAGAAGAATATCAGGGGAATTTTCCATCCACCTATGAAGAAATGCTAAGACTACCAGGGATAGGAATCTATACTGCCAGTGCTATTTCTTCGATCTGTTTTAATGAAAAGCAAGCAACGATCGATGGAAATGTATTACGAGTATATACTAGATTTTATGCCGATAAAAGAAATATTGACTTGGACAAAACAAAAAAAGACATCCGAAAAAAAATCATAGAAATCCTTCCCGAGGATGCAGGAGAATTCAACGAAGCGATGATGGAAATTGGAGAGACTGTTTGCTTACCTAACGGTCTGCCACGATGCAAGAATTGTCCTCTACAAGAAAAATGTCAAGCAAACAGAGAAAAAAGCTATTTTCAATTTCCTGTAAAAAGTCCTAAAAGAACCAAAAAAGAAGTAAAATATACAGTATTATTATTGAAATATGATTCAAAAATTTATATTCAACAAAGAAAGAGTAGTGGACTTTTAGAAAACATGTGGGAATTTCCAAATATTGAAGGAAACCTATCTAAAGATAAAATAAAGAAATATTTACAAAATGAAAAAATTCCCTATACTTCAATTCAAAAATTTATATCCAATACCCATATTTTTACTCATCAAAAATGGAATATGACTTCTTACTTAATTGAGAGCAAAAAAGCCCAAAAAGAAGGAAAAGAACTTTCTGAAATTAAAAAGGAGTATGCTATTCCTACGGCTTTCCAACCTTTTTTAAAAGCACTAGAACTACAAATTAAAAAAGAAAAATGAAAATTATAGTTCATTTTTCTTTTTTTCTACTGGATTTTGAATTGTTAAAACACTAAAATTTTTAAAATTGAGCGAACAAATCATCTTTTTAAATTTCTCATATTGAAAAGCTAAAACATCTTCTTTTGTATCAGGATAGAAATACTGAAATTCGGAAATATTATCCACAAAAGGTAAAATCATAGAACTTAAAGATTCTTCTCTTAAAATAATTTCTAAAAGAGTAGACTTTTTGTCTAAGTCAAAAACTACAGAATCGAAAGAATCTAAACGTAAAATCGTATCTTGTACTTTTTGTTCAAATAATCTACCTTGATCGGTATATGCTCCAATCAAAATTACTAAAAAATCTCCCAACACAAAAGAACTAGCAGCAATACTTCCTGTGATAATTTTTTCTTGTACTAATTGTTGATATAGAGAAGAAGAAAAACGAAAATACATATCAAAGAAATATTGAATATAAAAATCAAGAGTTACCTTTTCTTTCGGTGAAAAAGAAGAAAGTGGTACTTTATAGGCAAGAAGCGTATAATCTTTTCCTGTAGGAAAAAAGAGCGTACTATGCTTTACTTTGACAGAAAGAGGTTCTGGTTTCTTTATCACCTGCACGGAAGAAGAAAAAGGAATCGTTTGATAAAACATTTTAATTTCTCGCAATACATGCTCTTTATCAAAATTTCCTCCTACAACAATAAATTGATTCTTTGGTTGATAAAAAGCTTGATAACATAATCGAACTTCTTCCAAAGAGATCTTCTGCACTTCTTCCACGGTCCCTAAAATACTTCGAAATTGATTTTTCTGAAACAAGGAGTCTAAAATCTTCCTTCTAGCATGATAGAATTTTGAGTTTTCTTCTCCTCGAATTTCTTGATATATAGGACCTTTTATGCGTTCTAAATTTTCTTCTGAAAAAATAGGAGAGTAAATGCCCTTTAATAATGTTTGAATACCATATTCTAAATTTTCTACTGTTTCAAAATAAAAACGTGTCATATGATAATAAGTATAAGCATTGGTAGACATCTGAGCTTCTCCCAGTTCTTTTAAAAAGTTTCCACATGCATTGCATTCTACAAGGTAATGTTCCAGTAAATGTGCCAAACCATCGGGAAGGTGATATTCCTCAGAATCCAGCATAAAGTCCTTCGTTTCTGCTCCAAATAATGTAACAAATTGAAAAAATGTAGAATGACGTTTGGAATTTTGATAAAGATATACTGTTAGCCCATTATCTAATACAAAAGACTCAAATGGATTCATGAGATCCCTCCTCCAAAAAATAAACTGTATCTAAATGTAGACGATCAATAAACTGTGCAATGTCCTGAGCATGAATCCCCATAATAATTTGATATTCTTCTTCTAAAGATTGTTTAATTTTTAAATTCTGAAAAATGAAGTCTTCAAAAATATGGGCCGGATGATCAAGCACACGAATCAATTGAATTCGCTCTCGTTCTTTAATATTCTTTAATAATGGCTCAATCAAATTCACATCTTTTAACTCTTGTATCACCTCTAGTATTTTTTCATAAATAATATCTTTATTATTGCGATCGATATAAGCAGTAATCATCAAAAGACCAAAACGAAAATAAGCTTGAACTCTACAAGAATAGATCATTTCTAATTCATCCCTTAATTTTTTAGCTAACAATCTAGAAGATAAAGAACTTAATAATTGCTGTATGAGATTTAAATATACGAAGTCACTCTCAGACATATCTTGAACTTTATAAGCAAGAGACAACGAAGAATCATGAAAGGAACTTTTTTCATGAATTGTTTGAACATTTGAATTCACAGGAGCAAGAAATTGATTGTAATCTAAATCAATAGAAACTTCTTTAGAAAAATATGGATAAAAATATTTTCCTAATATGGAAGAAATATATTTTTGAGAAATATCTCCCATAGCAAAAATAATAGGAGTTTGATGATAAATGCTATCAAGATAGTATTGATATAGATTACAAGGAGTAACTTTGTCTATTTGTTTGGAATGATTTAAAATACAAGCGGAAAAAAGTCCTTGGTCATCAACGAGTTCACAAAGCCGAAAGTGATTCCATTTTTTTTGATTATTTTTATCATTTTTAACTTGAACTCTTAAATTTTCTTTTTCTCGTTCCAATTCAAAGGAATCAAAACCTTGGTCTACAACTTTAGGATGATAAATAATTTGCTCTAACAAAGAAAACTGTTTTTCTAAAATATTTTCGCCCAAAGCTTCAGGAGTAGGAATAACGAAAGAAAAAGAAAAAAATCCCATTCTGCCAACACAAAAATAATCACAAGATAACTTTAAAATATATCTACGTTGTACTTCCTTTTGAAATTCTTCTTCTGTAGGATATTGTTGACATAGATACATAAGCATACTAGGGAGCAATATTCTCTTAGCAATATCCTCTTCACAAAAAGGTTGAGGAAATAAAATCTGAATTCGGATAGTTTGAAAATCTTGATTGGGTAAGAAATAAATTTTTTTAGGAAGCCTCCATGTTGTCATAAATTCACCTCAAAAAAATTATAGCATATCCTAAGTAGAATACCAAAAAAGAAAACACATATAATAAAGAAGGAGGGAAAGATGAAAGAACAAGTAATTTTAGAACCATAGCAAAAAAAGTATCTAGGAATGCAAACTCTGCTCCTAAGAATTATCAGATATCGATAGAAGAGGGAAGAAAAAGGTTGGAGGATACTCAAAATAGCATCATCTTAAAATATCCTGCGGAAATAAAACACTCGAATTAAATACTGGACCAACGGGAAAGTTCAAAATATACGCTGTCATTCCCATTTCTAATAACAAACAAAGAGATATCATTTTTTATATTCATGGTGCAGGTTGGGTCTATGGAAGCTTTCATACACATGAAAAGCTAGTAAGAGAATTGGCATCAAGAACGAATTCTATAGTAATTTTTCCAGAATATACAAGATCACCCGAGGCCAAGTTTCCGTTAGCGATAGAACAATGCTATCAAGCACTATGTAGGATTCCTTTTATTCTCGAACAATTACAGCTAACTGCAGATTTAGAGAACTTAACAGTAGCTGGAGATAGTGCCGGTGGAAATATAGCCATAGCCATGACTTTATTAGCAAAATTTCAAAGTGGTCCTAAAATAGATAAACAACTATTATATTATCCAGTAACAAATGATAATTTTAATACCACTTCTTATCATGAATTTTCAGAAGGATATTATTTAGATAGAGATAGTATGAAATGGTTTTGGAATCAATATATACCAGATGTTAGAATGAGAAATTATATTGTAGCAACACCTCTAAAAGCATCCTTAGAACAACTCAAAAATTTACCGAAAGCCTTAATTATTACGGCAGAAGCAGATGTTTTAAGAGACGAAGGAATGGCTTATGCTACGAAATTAATGGCATCAGGAGTAGATGTAAGTGCACTTTGTATCAAAGGAACGATTCATGATTTTGCAATGCTAAATGATCTAGATCCATCCAATGGTAGTCGCCTAGCCATGGATGTCTCTGTAGCTTGGATAAGTAGAAAAGCCTCCCATCAAAATTCCAAGTAAGGAGAATTTTTTTATTTCAAGCCTATTTTTAAAAAGATTTAAATATTAAAAGTAGGATACATCCATGTTGCAGAAATGTTCATGATAGAGATTTCCATGTAAGTTATAATATCATGTTGGAGGATGAAAGAAATATATGATAAAATTAATATAGAAAAAGGAAAATACATGAGGAGGAATTTAGATGACATTAAGAGACTTACAAAAAGAATATAATAAACTACAACAAAAATACGGAGCTAAAACACTAGATCCCATTTACCATGGAGGATTAGAAGAAAATCCAGACATCTGTTTTGTCTTTATGAATCCCACAGGTAGAAATATTGCCTCATCAAAAGAATGGCATGGCCTAAAAGCACCTTGGATAGGGACAAAAAACATCTGGGATTTGTTTGTTCAATTAAATTTATTGGATAAAGAAATTTATCAACAAATCAAAGCAAAAAAAGGATCCGAATGGACAGAATCCTTTGCTGAAGAAGTCTATAGCGATGTTAAGAAACATAAATACTTTATTACGAATTTAAGTAAATGTACTCAAGTAGATGCTAGAGAGTTAAAAGATGATGTGCATAAAAAATATCTGGATCTCCTAAAGCAAGAAATTAAAATAATTCAACCAAAAGTAATCATTTTATTTGGTAATCAAGTAAGCTCGATTGTTCTGAATGAAAAAATTTCTGTATCTCAAGTAAGAAGAAAATGTTTTCTAAAAGAAATCGATGGAATTCCATATAAATTTTATTCTGTTTATTATCCAGTAGGAAATGGTAGATTTAATATGGATAAAGCCATAGAAGATATTGCCTGGATTATAAAAGAAGAACTTGCCAAAGAAAAAGTTTCCGTTTAGAAAAAACAATAATAAAGAAACTATAGCCCAAATGTTAATGTAATAGGATCTTGAAATAATTCAATGTGTGGTGGAAAAAAAGTAAATAAGACAAAACATAAAAATAAGATAAACAAAATAAGAATAGCCAATAAATAATTGCAAGAAACACTCATTTGAACTTTTTGATAAGTATAATAAGAACTTAAAATAATAGCTACCACAAAACTACCAATATCCAAAATAGCAAAATTTGTCCCTATGATGCCAGTATATGTATAAAAAAACACTACAACAAAAGCCATTGCTAAAAGGATTGCTTTGGTTTTAATACATAAATAATTAGACTGTTTTCCCTCAAAGAAAAAACTTCCTATAACGGCCGTAATTAACATAGGGAAATAGATTAATTTTAAATGTTCCCATACACTTTCATTAACTGCACTAAAACTACCAACAAACAAGTTTTGATTAGACCATTCAAATGTAAAATGTAAAAGCGTTCCTAAAATTAAAGTAAAAACGATACTAAATAGTTCAAATTTTAAAATAGAATGCTGTCTTTTCATAATAATCATCCATAATTATTATATGAAATTTTAAAAAAAATATAATTTCTTTCTGATAAACACCCCGAAAGAATCAGAAGAATATTTCAAAATTGTAATATTTTGTAATATAGAAAAAACGACAATCTCCTTTTTTGGTTCTAAAATAACCTTAGGAAAGGAGAAAGAAAATGGAAAATTTCAAAGAAAAAATTCCAACAATATTAGGAGTAATTATCTTATTTGCATTTTGTTGGTTAGGATATTATTTATTATTTGTTCAAAATTCACTTTACTATACCAAAATAGATAATGAGAACTTAAAAAAAATATCCTCTTCTGATATGAGATATCAATATACTTTAACTGCTTATAACAGAAACGGAAAAAAGAAAGAAATCACCTTCAAAACTAGTAGAGAGTTAAAAGAAGACGCTTACTTAGAAGTAGAGATAATGATGGTAAGAGGAGTAAAGAGTTGGAAAGAAATTCAATATGACGAATTACCTAAAAAAGTACAATTGAAATATCAATAAAATAAATATCGAAAAAAATTTATAAAAGTGCATCAAAGAGCAATAGACTGCTCTTTTTATATGAAAAAATTCATCTTAACAAACAAAAAAAATAATGATAAAATGATAATAAGAAAAAATAGCATAGTGAAAAACAACTATAAAAAATATCTATATAAATAAATTACCAAGAAAAAGAGAAAGGAGAAATAATATGTATAATACAACATATATAAATGATTTTCCTGAGCAATTATATCAAGCATATTTAAATAATCCTAAAGAATTAACAGAAGTAGAAAGAAATTATTTATTACAATATAAAAAAGGATCTAATGCAGTAGCGCTAGCATTTAAAGAATCACTAGATCACTATGTATTAATGAAATTAGCAACGGATAATAATTATATCAATAGTAAAGAATTTTATAATTATATAAATTATATTATGCATGTCTTTGAACAAAAGAAATTCGTAGTAAATGACAAAACATTTAATTTAGAATTAAATACCAATATCGTATTTAGAGATGAGAAATTAAGAAATAAAATATTTCAAAGGTTTTATCCAGAAAAGTTGGCTACTTCTTTAAATAGCTATATAAAAAACAATGAATCTATCCTGAATAATATAATTCAAAGAATAGAAAAGAGGAAGAAAATAAGTCAAAAAGAAATAGATTTTTTAAGTGATTATATATATTCAAGTAGAAATTTTACAGATGATAAAGCAACAAAATTAGTAGAATATATTTTCAATGAGATTGATGAATCATCTGGAATAAAAACATCCGTAGAAATATTAGGAGCAGTTACTTCCTATTTTACTCAATGTTATACAAAAGATGATAAAGTAAAAAATTCTAGAACTTTTATAGCAGATTTTGATAATAGAAGTAATGATTTAGCCCATTCTTCGGGAAATAGAAAATATTGTTATTTTAATAGATCTGGATTTCTTTCCACTTCTTTAATATCGGATAGTTCTCTGAGCAAGTCTAGAACGTTTGAAAATAGGGATTTGTATTTCTTAATGATGGTATCTTTTCATGAATTAACTCATGAGTATCAAAAAAATTTAGCCAAAGAATCTAAATGTACGAGTGGCGGAATGAGTTTCATTGTAAGAAACGTATTAAATGAAAACTTAGAAGGTTATACAAAAACATCACAAGGAAATAAGAAATCAATTAGCGAATATTGTGTAAATCATGATTCTAGTGAATTTGAAATTCAAGCAGATGAAGAAGCGTGGAGACAATGTAGAAGTTTTATTGCCAAACATTGCAGAAATTATGCCTACTATCATCAAAAGGATTCAAAAAAAGCAATGGATCGAGAAATGCAATGTCAGGAAAACGAGAAAGAAATAAGAGCCAGAAGAGCTTTTTCATTAAAAGAAGATAAAGACGGAGCAAAGATGCATTATGCACTCTATGACGTAAAAAAAATAGTCGATATCGTTGGCCATAATCCTAAAGTAATATCTCAATATCCAATGTTAAAAAAATACCTAGATGATGAGGGAAGATTAAAAATATCCGTATTGTTCTCTGAAAACATAACGAGTACAGATATAGTAGGGTTAGATGTTGATGATTCTGGTTTAGAATTTGCAACTTATATGTTAGATTATGAAAGTAAAAGAATACTAAAAACAATTGAAACAAGAAATCTTTCACCTCAACAAATAGATAATTTAATGTTAAATATATATAATGTAATGCACCAAAATGTTTTAAAAATTCGCGATGTAGATCAGGTAAACTTTAATAACTATAAAGAAACAAAACATAAATACGATCTAGAAAATAAATCAGATGAGATCTATAATTATTACTTTAGAAAAAATGCTCATGAAGTATATACAGCAATGAGAATTTTATATAAAATACATGATTGCTATCCTAATATGGAAGTATCAAGATATGATCATACCATGTATTATGTTAGTTATTTTTATGAATTATTTCCAAAAATTAAAAATTATGACATGAATTCATTACAACAAATATGTGATTCGTATGATAAATCAAATGCACCAATATTAATGCAACTATCTAATTTTGTCAAACTCAATTTATCAGATCCTAAAGCGATCAATGACAATAAAAATGGACAGCAAATAAGAAATCAAGTAGGTGGCCAAGGAAAACCTAAAAAATAAAAAATTAATAATTGATGAAAGTTGGTATAAAAATGAATATAGAACAAATCAAAAAAGAATTGAAAGAATCTCTTTCGGAAAAACGCTATGATCACAGTTTAAGAGTTGCCCAAATATCAAAAGAATTAGCAAAAAAGTATCATATAAATGAAGAAAAAGCATATGTAGCAGGACTAATTCACGATCTAGCAAAAGAATTATCTACAGAAGAAAATATGTATTGGATAAAGAAGTATCATTTATCAAAGACATTAGAACAAGAAGAAAGTAAAAATATCAAACACGCAGATATTGGAGCAGTCATAGCCAGGGAAAAATATCATCTAGAAGAAGATGTTTGTAATGCCATAAAATATCATACGATCGGCAATAAAAATATGGATTTACTAGCCAAAATTGTTTATATTGCAGATAAAATTGGCAGAAAAGAAATTCCCAAAAATCTAGAACCAGTAAAAGAATTAGCATATTGTAATATAGATAAAGCCTTACTATATTGTGTAGAACAACAAGAGAAAAAACTAAAAGAAAAAGGAATTGCAATGCATAAAGATACGAAAGAATTATTAGAAAAATTACGCCATAAAGGATAATAAAATAAACGTAGAGAAAAGGAAAATGACGTTTTTCATATCATACGAAGAGTTAGATATAAGAAATTGCTTATAAATAAGGATGAAAAAGTTTCATAAAAAAACAAATTACCTCACACAGAGATGATTTGTTTTTTTACCATTCTTTTTTTCCATTTACGAATTCTTTGATATATCCAGTTAAACAATAAGGAGCTAAAATAAAAGCATAAAGTAAAACATAAAAAATAAATGCTAAAATACTTCTTCTTTCTAATTTACATTCAATTTTTCTTAACATATTTTTTCTTCTGATTTCAATGACCAAACAAAGTAGTAGACCAAGGAAAATAACAAGTAGAGTGAGCCAGCTCATCAATAGTTGATTATGAAATAGTAAGAAGATAATTCCTAATGGTATAAAGATAAGAAGTGCTAGATCGATAAATGGAAAAAATAGATTAAAGCACATTAAGAATTTAGATTTGAAATTCAACTTTTTAGAAGTTAGAGTCTGTAAATAAAACTGTGTAAAATAGAAATCTTTCCATGATAAAATAGAAGAAATGGAGAGATTTTTATATGAAAGAAAAAAGTAAAGGAAAAAAGATATTAGAAATATTACAAGAAAATTAC
>CALVQX010000037.1 GCA_944358405.1 uncultured Bacilli bacterium
ATTTAATATAAGAAAGAATAGAAAAAAGACTCATCATAAAGTAACTACCTTTATGAAAATAATTATAAAAAATAGAAAATGAAAAAAAAGCAGAATTTTGTAGTAAAAACTACAACTTCTGCTTTTAATATAGATCCAAGATGTGACCTTATACATATTTAATCTATCCCACAAAAAAATACTTTATCAAAAAAGACCGTTGACTTTGTCAACAGTCCGAAGATCTTTTAAATAACCTTACAATAATTCAATATCATCAGTATCAGTATTACTATCAGAACTAGAATCATGGATAGGTTCTTGAACAGGAATAGAATCAACATTCTTCTCTTCTTTAGAATCAGAAACAACATTATTTGAAGATAAATCTTCTACCTTCTCTTTACTCAAGTCAGTATCTTTTTCTTTCTTCTTTCCATCCTCTAAATCTTCTGGCATTACTTTTTCATAACGAAGAACAATAACAAACTGATAAACCTGATAGATAAACACAATCATAATTGGTAAAAGTACGAAGAACAAAAATCCGATTTGACTCTCAAGAAAGTCTAATACTCCACCAACAGAAGAATAAGAAGTAGAAAACTTACCTAAAACCCTAGTAGCAGGAACAGTCGTCTTATCCGTATCGTTTAAAACATACATAGCATTATAATCATCCTCTGTTTTGGAAGAAATAACACCACTTCGAACAATATATTCCTCATTTACAGTCATATAATAATAAACGACATCTCCAACGTTCAAATTTGTTTTCTGCTCTCTTACGATCAATAAATCATCCACCTGATAATCTGGTAAATATTTTTGATTTTCCTCTGTAATTGTAACAAAAGTCATCTTATTAAACTGCGTGAATCCATATTTATTACGACACAAAATACAAGAAGTAATAAATATTGCATAAATAATAATGAAAACCTCAAGAACTCCCCAAATCCATCTAAGTATTCTTTTCATGATTCTACCACCTTAATTCATTCTAGCATAATTAATAATCAAATTCAAGCGGAACCCACCATTTTCTTTTTGACAATCACATACTCTATTTCTTCTTCAATCAATTGATTGTTATCATATAACCTAAAAACCAATCGATAGGTACCACTAGTCAATGAATCATTAAATTGAAAACTCAATACATTACTCTTAGAAGCTTCCACATCCAACATTCGTTCATAATCTGATCCTGAAACATAATGTAAACTTTCTGGCGTTCTCAAGTTATTAGCAAACAAATCTCTAAAATCAATTTCTTCATAATCAGAAGACATCTTAGACTCCACACTTCTCTTATAAAGACTGATTCGTACATTTGGATTGGAAATTTCAGATTGATAAGTCAATGTATAACGATTATAATTATATCCCAACATATTCAAAGAAGTTTCTCCATCGACAACTTTACTTTTATCATTCGTAAGAACTGAAATAGAATTATTATTTCCTACAACCGTAACCAAAACATCAAAAGATGCAGATTCTAGGGCATGAGAATTATGTAATCCATCTGGAGAAGCAAACAGAACAAATCGTAATGTATACTGGCCAGGTGGCAACAACTCATCCGTCGTTAAATAAATCGTTCGATTCAAATTAGAAACCTTACCAGCCAATTGAATTCGATATACTCCATCACTATCAGCAAAATAAGTATTTCCATCCATCCGAATTGATGTACCAGATAACAAACTAGAACTTACTTGATTCATAGATTGATCAAAAATAGAAACGTTCAATCCCATACTATTAGATTCATAATTTGTATTAATAATAGACTCACGATTAGATGTTTGATCATAAGCAACCAAGGTACTATAATCAATTGCCATTGCAACATCATAATACAAATAATTACTACTTGCTTGTACACTTTCATTTAATACTACATTACTAGTATCATACAAATTATAATACATAAGATTCTGTCTAATCCCCAAGACAGAAACCAAAGCTCTATCTTCATGATTACGCAATTCAAACAAAATATAATTATCCAGATGCGTACCTGTAGTATCTGTTGCTTTAAAGTCAAAGATAAACAAAAACTCTTCAATAGTTCGACCATACTGTTCCGAATAATACTCTAAATTTGCACTAGCATCATCATAAGTATTATCTAGACTCGTACTTCCCATTTTGACAAAATCACTTAGTCGATAAGTAATCTCATTATCAGTTGCTAACTGTTGTAACGCAATCTGATAAGACTCCTCCGTAACTGTATAATAATAATACTCTGGTTTTGTTTGACTAACTCCATAATCTAACATCGTAATTTGCGTTCCTACAGGAAGGGCGTAATTAGTAGTTAAAACATGATAATTTGTATTTCCAGGACCATAAAAATCATCCAAAGTATCCGCATAAGCAAACAATGAATAATAAGCTGTAAATTGACTTTGATTGGTAATATTAACAGAAGTAGCCGAAGGCATCTCATACTTTTTATCGTAAGTAATACTAGCATCATAGGCATCATCATCATCATAATTTCTAGCAGTAATATCAATAGTAATAGTAATTAACTGAACATCATATTCAATTTCATTAATAGGAGTCAACGCTTGCAGTGAAACAACAACCGTTCCAAGTTCTCCATCCAATGTAATATTTTTAGCATGATACAAATAAAACATAAGCGATGGAGCAACGGTTTGACTATCTGTCTTATAATTTGTGGTACCAGTATAAGTACCTCCATTCTCACTAAGTAACTTCGTAACACCATAACTAGTCCACTCACGTGTTTCACTCTTCATAGATAATCCCAAAACCTGATTTGCTTCCTCTGCGGTATTAGTAACTTTAGGAACCAAATTAGAATCAATCAAAGAAACTCCACTAGCCAATCCTTCACTATTAAATCCTATTACATTAAAAATAGTATCTCCATTAGAAAAATCAAGCATAGAAAGCTCATAAGTACCTAAAGAAGAATATTTAGAAGCATTCAAAGCAAAAGAATAATTAATTGCCTGCGTACCAATCGTCCACATATAATAATTTGAATCTGGTGGTGTTGGTTCAATATAAGCAGTAGTAACTTCAGTATAATCATCATTTAAATAATTAGAATAAAAGCCATCTACCGTAATATCATGATTTAAACTATGAAGACCTAATACATAAGAACCTCCAATAATCACATCTCCAGCATCAGCACTATCTCCATAATTGAAAGAAGAATCATAGACTCCATAAGAAAAAGATCCAGAAGAATAAGAATTATACATACCAAAGAAAGTCATACCTGTCACTTTTCCATAAGAAGTAGCAGCTTCATTTGTAGTAATATTTAAATTACGATTTGGCACTAAATAAATACGATTATCTACATTCTTTGTTACTGTTTTTGTATCATCATCAATAATTACTTCTGCCTTTTCTAATTCGCCACCCACATCAACAGCACTATGAAATTCCTGTAGTAAATTAGCATTCTGTTGCAACAACAAAGTAGTATTATTTTTGATTGTTAAAGAATCAATTCGATTAAACGAATATTTGATAGTAGAATATTCATTCGTTCTATCTGTAGTACCCTCCAGTTCAATATAAGATCGATCAATAGTAACCGTATTTGCTCTCTGAATAGAAATATTTTGACTAGGTTGTGCTTTCGTTCCCAAATAAGAAATAAAAATATTAGAAGTACCACTAGAAGAAGAAGCATTACCAGAACCAAAAATACTACCAGATAACGTAAATAAATGACCTCGATCCAAATATCCTTTTCCATTAATTTGAATATCAATAGCTCCCGTAACTGAGATAAAGGAATAATCATAAATTTCAGAACCAGAAGCATTAGCTTCTCCACCACCAAAGACTGTTCCTTGAATCTTCACATCATCTTCTTGTAAAGAAAGATCTCCAATAGCTTCCGTACCAATATTTGTAAACGTTTTTCCATAAACAACTGATGTATTAGCTCCACCATAAACATTTCCATAAATATGAGCACCAGAAATATTGACTGTAGCCGTAGAAGAATTATCCTCTACCCTTCCAGTAGCGGCAGCATTTCCTCCGCCAAAAACACAACCAGCATGTGGAGCAGAAGAAGTATCACTACCAACAACACTTTTTCCATCTACCGTAATAGAAGTGTTTCCATAGACAATTGCTGTAGAACCATTACCACCGGCATAAGCACTACCTAAAACTGAAGTATTTGTAAAGAAAACAGAAGTATCTCCCGAAACAGTACCTTCATTTCCCCCTCCATAAATATTGCCAGAAATCAAAGCATCATCAATATCCACATAAGTATCTGACTGTACCCCAGCAGCATTTCCTCCACCAAAAACGGTACCAACCGATGCATCGCTAATCAAAACTTCTGTGACATCAACACTAGCTGCATTTCCTCCTCCATAAACAGTACCAATGGAACCAGAAGAGATAACAACTTTAGGGGAAGTAGTAACTCCACCCTGATTATTACCACCGTAAACAGTACCGATAGAAATTGAACTAGAACTAGTATCCGTAGGTTGTAAAACTTTAGAAGTAACAGAAAAATCATCCTTTGAAACATTCGAATAAACATAAAATGTGAAAGTATAAGTACCACCATTAGCGGTTAAAGTATTTGGTCGATTTGCATCATATCGGTTTACAGAATCAATCAAGGCAATTCCCTGATCAATAGAGAAATCTGAAGAAGACCAGTTATTAGCAATCACACTATCAGAAGGCATCGCTAGACGAATCTGCCAATCAGAGATATCCTGATCCGTAAGATTAGTAAGCGTAACATCAAAAGTAACGTAAGTGGAATATTCTGACGTTTGCCAGCTCTGCGTATCAACAGCAGAAGCTTGAACTGCCAAATCGATAAGTGAATTTTTAGAACCGACCAAAACATTAGCACTCGTTAAGTCACCTGATGCATTAGAACCACCAAAGACATTGGTAATCTGTCCTCCTACAACAGAAACATTAGAAGTAGTAAGACCTGCCTCATTACCTCCTCCATACACATTTTGAATATTACCATCTAAAATTTGGATATTAGAAACAGAAGAACTAGCATGATCTCCTCCGCCATAAACATCAGTAACTGTACCAGATTCAATAGTAACATTGGTAGTAGTAGTAACTCCACCTTGGTTATTTCCTCCATAGACTCTATCAATCGTACCAGAATGAACTAAAACATTACTGAAAGAAACATCCCCAGAAAAATTAGAACCACCAAAAAGATAATCAACCGTAGTCCCAAAAACAGAGATATCAGTTGTAGTACAATCTGCTCTTTCTCCTCCGCCATAGACATTATGAACAGTCAAAGCTTCTAGAGTCACATGGGATTCATTGGTAGATGCCAAACTACCTCCACCATAAATATCACCTAAAACAGTTCCACCCTGAACTAAAACATTACTAACATCAGTAATTCCCCCAATGTTATTACCACCATAAATATTGGTAACTGTACCACTGGTCATTGTGACATGAGAAGTATTTACTGTACCACTAGAGTTAGAACCACCAAATAAATTGGTAACAGTGGCACCTTGCAAATAAATATTTGTTAATTCTTGGCCAGTATCATTTCCTCCGCCAAAAGCATTCCCTATAACACCGCCATTCAAATAAACAACATCACCATTACTTGGACTTCCAGAGGCATCATTTCCACCAAAAACATTACCAATATTTCCACCATGAATAGTAACCGTAACATTCCCATAGACTTTCGGAGTATATTCACTACTACCTTTTCCTCCGCCATAAACAGATTGCTGAATAATAGCATTATTTACTGTGACATTAGTTACATATTGATCAGTAGCACTTCCATTATTTGTTGTACCATTAACCGTACCATAAGCACTTCCACCATAAACAGATCCTGTAATCGTTGGATAGCTAGTAGAATTTCCAATAACTACATTGACATTTTTTTCCACAAAAGTTCCTGGATTACTACTATTTTGATATCCACCTTCTCCCCCACCGTAAACATCCTTTAATACACTTCCTCCTAAGATAGAAACATTAGTATCTCCATAGGCGATCCCCTTTACTCTAGATCCTCCATAAATAGAACCTACTCTTCCTCCAAACATTTCAATGTTAATGGTAGATGATACTGTGGTAGTATAAGTAGTTCCCCACCAGCCACCACCTTCGTAGGTAGCTTCTCCTCCGGAACCATTATTATTTCCTCCACCATAAACTCCACCAGTTACTGTTCCACCTAGTATCTTAATGTTTGTAGTAGAATTTTTAGTACCATTTTGAGTCTGATAAGGAACAAGACCTGTTGCTCCATAATTTCCTCCACCATAGACATTTTGAAGTATTTTGGCATTACCATCGATAATGATATTAGAATTATCAGCAGAACCTACTTGCGTTGAACCACTATTTCCGTTTCCGATTCCAAAGACATTTCCTGATGTTACTCCAAATATTTGAGAATTTGATGATATATAATTAGGATTCCCTACTGTTGCTGTTCCTCCTACATACACTAATGTTGATCCTGATAAAGTTCCTTTATAGTTACTATCATTGTCACCACCAGTATATCCATTACTTCCACCAAATACACTGTAATTTACTGTTCCACCTGTGACATTTATAATACGATTACCATAAGTTTCAGAAGCTCCAGCTCCTCCAATAATCATGTCAACACTTCCACCTTTTACATTTATAAAAGTATCATTAATATCGGTACGATTTTCAGCTGTTAATGGGCCTCCTAATAAGTTATAAATCCAGCCACCTTCTACAATTCCTACTCTTGCTGCATAGTTTGTTCCTCCAGATAGACCACCTACATAAATTCCTGTTGCATAGTCATATCTTCCTGTTCCAAATGATCCACTTTTTACAATTGTTGTTGTTGCAGCTCTTACATTTGTTGAGGCATATACACTTCCTCCCCAAGTACCAGCAGCCCTGGCATATATTTCTAGGTTATCATTATTACCATTTACTCTATCATAATCACTACCATAAGTAGCTATCCCTTCTACATACATCGTTCTACTACTTGTTCCATTTGTTACAGAAAAATTATTATATAAGCCTGATTCTATTATTAATCTATACTTTTCGACAGAATTTGAATTTCCAGCGGCATTATTACCTCCACCTAATACACCTCTTGCGTTTACGTTATTATTGTATCTTCTTATACCACGACCTATTTTCAAATTATTCCAATTACCATAAATATAACTAGCACTTGAAGATGAAGAAGTCGGAGATGCATCATTTTGAGTAATATAGTTACCATTTAATGTAACATATTCAAGCCTTAAATCCGCATTTAAATATATATAGGAGTTACTTAAGTTAATACGAGCATTACTTATATAAGTATTTCCATTATGTATTCCTGTGATAGTTACAGGTTTAGAATTTTCTATATCGTTACTATATGAAGTTTGCAATACTGCAATATTCGTATCTCTTGTTACTAAATAATAATAATTTTCATTAGAATCTACTACTTCTACATTACCATTATCATCATAATAATTAATATATTCATAATAAGTACAGCCAGACCAATTAGTACATGTACCAGTAGTTTCAATTGTTCCATTTTGGTTATAATAACCTACTACAGATTCATTTCTTTGTAATGTTATTTCTCTAAAATAGCCTGCTACAATAGATCCTTCTGGCAAAGTTTCTGACGGCTCATATCCGATTATTTCTGGTACAAATTCCTCCATTGTTGTCTCTTGCCACCAACCTGTTCCAGTAGTTACCGGTTCATAATAGGTTTGAGATGGATCATATTCTGCAGAGGAAGATTTCAAGTAATAAGTACATCCTCCCATGAAAGAAGTACAACGATTTCCAGAAACATAATTTCCCTCTGAATCATAAGCACCAGATGGATAAGTATCCCTGTAACTTAATTCTCCACCATAGATAAAATAATTTCTCATATCTACATCTTCATAGATAGGATTTCCCTGACCAAATTGCTTTAATCCAGCATTATCTAAAGAATTTTCGATAGTTCTCCAAGAAGTATTAGAATTTATGTGAATAATATTACCATCGGTCCAATTTGCATAAAAAGTAATGGATATAGGAGTAGAAATATCCGTTACTGGTATTCTTACCGTACGAATATATTCATCTGTATTAATAGAAACCTCAGCACCATAAAAATCAGTTACCCAACCATTAAATACTAAATCATTAGGTCTAGCAGCAAATGGATTATCAATAAGTTCAAACTCAACATAACCATTTTCAACAGGATAATATTTATAATAAATAAATTCACTTTGTCTTTCATCAAGACTAACATATCCTATATTATTACTATTATTTATATCCACTCCAGAATATTTTACATAAATTTTAGCTAAATTATTATCATTATATAAATTTTGATTATTACCACTTGGTAATAATCCTGTATCGGAATATGTATAATTGAGTCCTTTATAATAATTGTAATCACTTTCTAAATCATTAATATAAACTGTAGTATCAGTTATTCCAGTATCGTGTAATACAATAGATGTGCTTCTTCCAAAAGCAAAATTATAGATTACGGGATCTTCCAAAACATTAGAAGCAATAGCAGGAGAAGAAACTCTTCCTATACGCAAAACACTATCTTCTTGATACCAATAATAAGCCAAATCTAAGTTTTCATGAAAGGCCAAAAGGACATCAGAAAGAATCTTCTCAGAATCTTGAAAAACAAAGGTTAAATTTCCATCTTGATAAAAAGCTGTACCATAGGATGTCATTTCACAACCATCAGCAAGAAGTTCATACTCTTGCATGGCATCTACTTTCAAATTATTTCCAGAAACTTTCGTAACAATATGATGACTACTAGATTCCATTTGATAAGCAACCTTAGCAATATGAGTAACAGAAGTAGAAGAAAAGGAAACTTCTACAAATAAATTATAAACCTCCATAGAAGATGAAATTGCACTAGCAACCCCTCCTACTTGAATTCCTTCTCCACTAGGATCTCGACTCAAATTAATTTGACTATCAGCAATAGAAATATTAGCAAGCTTTCCTAAAAAGGAAGAACTATCATCAGAAGACATCGTACGAACCTCAGCAGCCAAAACTCCTGCTTTGTAAAGGGTATCCTCTCCTTGAGGAGAAATCTCAATATGATCAAAATTCAAATGTTCAATCGAAGCGTTTTCTAAGACGGAAAAAAAGCCATACATACTGCATTGATCAAAGATAGCTGGAGTTCGTACAATACCATTTCGAATCACATATCCACGACCATCAAAATGCCCACGAAAAATTCGTAAAACACCATCAACTTCAATTCCAATCGGAGTCCATTCATGAAAATTTAAATCAATATCCGCAGCCAATGCATAATATTTATCCGTATAAAGAGCAGAATTTTCTCCTTCAATTAATTGTTTAAAATATGCAAGCTCTTCCCCATTATGAATTAAATAAGGATTATCTTGAGTTCCGTTTCCAGCAAAAAAAGAAGAAGCAACACGAACTCCATCCCACAACTCATCTGTTTCATCACTAAAGCTAAACTTACTGGTAAGAAAACTAACCACACTAAAACAAGCAATCAAGATAATTAAAGTGCATGAAATATGAAATATTAACTTGTTTTCAATCCACTTCCTACCAAGCAAAGTTCATCCCTCCATCAATGATTTACATAGCTCTTTAATTTTACATATTTTTCAATTCTCTCTAATTCAAAAACATTTTTATTATCAAATTTAATAGAAATCTTCTGCATAAAAGAAATTAAAGAACGAAGCTGTTTTCTTCCATAAGAATTATTTTTCTTAACTTCTTTAAAATAACCATTTTTATCGATTTGAACTTTATATTTCATAATCTTATAAATCCCATCAAAAAATTCTTCATCGTTATATAAAATAGCAAAAGTTAAGATCCTTAAAAAAACATAAATTGGCATATCATAAATTTTATTTCTTAAATTTTCATACAGTCCTGCTTTTTCTAAATCATAATCATAAATCTCTTTAAAAGTAGGATGTTCTATTGCATCTACTAACTCTACTGTATCCCCAATTAAAAGGATATGAGACAATTTATAAACATACTGATACTTAACTAACCATTTTTTATTAATTCTAGTCGTTGTCAAAGTATCATTTTTAACTCGCAACAAATTAGAAATTTGCTCTAACAGTTCCTTTTCTAATTCTTTCTGTGTATTACACTCCTTAGTAATAATGTTATTTCCTGCCACATCGATGACTTCTTCCACTTCTAAAATCTCAATTTCCTCTTCTATCGGTTCTTGTTCCTGTGCCTTTTGTAGTTTTTCGATTTCTTGAAGTGGTATCGTAACCGTAAGTCCAGTAGATTTTTCTTCTTTCTTATTACTATCTGTAACAAATAAATCCTCAGGAACAGTTCCAGTAGAAACCTTCTTCTTTTCTCTAATGATATACTTCTTAAAAATATAATCAAAATTAATCAAAGATAAGAAGATAAAAAGAATCAAAAAGGTAGCCATTAATTTTAGTAAAAAACTAGGAGCAACTGAAAAACGAACAACACCAATTAATTGATCTTTAGTAATTGGATCATCATCCGTATTATTAACATCACCACGAGCAATTAATTGATCTCCAACCCGACGAACAAAACGGTGTGTAATAATATTTCCTTCATCATTCTTATAAGTAATAACATCATTAATTTTAGCATCCTTCGTAAGTTCAACTATGATAATATCGTCCACTTCCAAAGTACCAGACATACTACCAGTCTTCACTACAAAATAACTATATCCAAAAATATTTACATAATCTTTTTTCAAAACATCAGTCACAACAAAAGTGTAAACACAAAGAGCAACTAAAAACACCAAAAAAAGATAAGCAATAGATCTTAATATTTTTTTCACCCAAGCCATTAAATCACCACACATCTATTCTTTCAATTATCATTATATCACACTGCTTTACAAATGAAAAACAAAAAAGAAAAACTTCCTCAAAAAAGGAAGTTAAATCACATCGATAGACCCCTCATCATCCATTGGAATTGGCTCAATTGCCTTAAATCTAGAAATAAAATACATATCATCTAAAGATAAAGATCCAGCCTCAATAAATAAAATACAGGTAATGAAGGAAACCACTTCAATAGTAGTATCAATCAAATCTTTAAAGACATCAGTTTTGGAAATATTCAGACCTAACAACCGATATTTTTCAGCAACCACAGAAGAAATATCATATTCTGCAAAAGCATGAACTCTTCTTAAAAAAACATTATCAGGATTATAAAGAAATTGAAAATATCGTTCCAATTCACGAGAAAAAGAAAAAGTATCGTCTTCAGAAAAATGTTCATTAAATATCCTATTCATATAAGGATAAGAACAAAAACTAGTAAGCAATAAATCTTCTAAACTAGAAGAATCCGTCAACTGTTCCTGTATCTTAACCATAATTTCCAAGTCATCTAACTCTTGATATAACTGGTGCAAATGATTAATTTGTGTATTCATTTGCAACTTAAGACTCTCAGATTTTTCCTTATGAACTTTCTTAAAAAAGCCACCCCCAGCAGCCTTACGATATTCCTGATACAACTTAGAACGCTTTTTCTCCACTTTCTGTATTTCTTTTAGTTTTTGCTCATATGCACCTTTGCTCTCATCTTTTTTCCTAAATTTTTCAATCATATCTAAAATAACAAATTCATAACGATAATATTCCTTTAAAACCTGCAATGTATCAGAAAAATTCACGATCTCATCTTGATACTTTTTCTGTTCCAAAGAAGATAACTGATCATAATTACCATCAAAAGTAAATTGATTAAAATTTTTAATTCGAGTAGGTGCCCCATTTAAGTAATCCAAAATATTTTTTTTCTTATCCAAAAAATTATTTAAATGATAAAAAGGATCCTTAGCTATTTCCTTCAGTAAGCTTTTTCTCTTCTGCATATATTCAGAAAGAATTTTATCTTGATCTATATGCTGTTCTATCATCATTTGTTTTTTCTTTCTTTCTATATATAAATCAAATTCCTTTTGATACTTTCTTAAAATGAATAATAGATTTAAACGAATATGTCTAGTAAATTCTGGACATTCCCAATAAATTTCTTCAAAAGTTTGTTTTATCAAATCATTTAATTGTTCCTCACTTTGATTCTGTAAAAAAACTGTCATATATTTTTCAACAAACATGCTATAAGAAAAATCATGAATTGTCAAAACAACGGAAGCAGACTGACAAATAGAAAGAAATTGCTTCAAAACAGAATTAATTTCCGCTAAAGATACATCATGATCTTCACGAATAGAATAAATCAAAGAAGAAAATCCTAACTTATAAGAAGAATTGAAAGAAGAAGAAAAAAATTGTAATAAAGATTCCATCACTCTTAAACGTTCTTTTTCCTCCTGATAATGATCACTCTGATCTATTGGTAACAATTTTTCTACTCTGGAATTTAATTCATAATAAATTCTCTTCTGATAAGCATGAAACTTCTTTTTTTCTTTTTCTATATACTTATTTCTTTCATTTGCTGCATTACGATAAAACTTCTCTTTCATACGTTTTGTACCATTAGAAATAGTAAGGGGAAAATCACGAATATGCGTTTCATTAATCTGAATATTTTTTTTAATTACTGTCTCATTATTCATCGTTCTGACCATCACTTTCTAAATCAATTATATTAGAATCAAGAAAATCAAGATGTTTCAAAACATCGGCATATAATTGAAGTAATTGGTTATTATTTAAAGATACCAATTCATTGATCACTTGACTATCCATAAAACACCTCTCTATATAGAATAAAAGACCTTCCTAAGAAGGTCTGAAATAACAATCCACAAATTATGCTTGTTCCAAAGAGCTGAATTGTAAGTTATAAGATAAAGAGCCTCCTGATGCATTATTTTCACAATCTACATCTTGTCCTTCAACCCACATATAAATTCTCATTTTAGTAATACCTGCTTGTAAATCAAATGCTTTTGCATAAGCAGTAGATGGAATTCCTGCTGCAACAGACGTAATTGTTGGTGTAACATCTGCAAAATAAGTAGTATCCTTTGAATTCAAAGGAATCTCAGCTCCAGCCTCAATAGGTGCTTTAACTCCTACATAGCTTAATAAAGTACCGCCTGTTTGTGTAGTATTAATCTGATAATTATCATATGCATTACTTACTGCAGCCGCAGTATGAACATCATAATTAGGCTCCCAAATTTGTAATCCAGTATTATCAGCAGCTTTCAAAGCTTGAGCAGTAGCTGCAGGAGTACCTGCAGAAACATTACCTTGAGGTAAAAATGCAACACGAGCAGCATTCTCGATACCAGTTGAAGTATTTAATGCCGTAACATTAGAATTAGAAGTTAAATAAATTGCCGTTGGTTCAGTTACTTGAAAAAACAAATCAAAAGCAATAAAACTACCACTAGTACTACCATGAGTCTCCGTTGACTGTGTTGCAGTCAAAATATAATTACCACTAGCATTACTAGAAATTTCTCCCTGAAACATTTTCATAAATCCAGTATCAGGATCAACTTCACCAACAGTAGATACTGGAACTATAGAATTGGCCAAACTTGGTAACTGATTGACAGCAGTAGGATAAGTTGTACCAGCACCATTAATGTCATCATTCGTAATTACCGTTTTCCAATTCGTTGCATCTACAGACACCTGCAAACCATTAGATGCAGCAACATTAACATCAATTTGCTCTACCGTAACTGTTTTGTTTGCAGTAAACCAAGCGTAAGTACTTGCAGTTAAAACAACGCCAGTAAACAAAATCATCAATATAGCCAAAAATATTTTTTTATTTCTCTTTTTCTCTTTTGAGTTTCTTCTATCCATATCTTTCCCACTCCTTATTTCTTATTTGTCGACATGTTCTTCAGTAATATCCATATGCATCTTAATTTCTCCACCAAGCAAATCATTCTTACATTCCGGATCATCACCTTCGATCCAAACAACGACGGTAATGCGATCCTTACTATTAGGCTTAAAATTCTTTCGTTGCTCTAAAACAGCTATCGTCTTAGAAACGAATTTCTTAGTACCAGGCTCAGCTTTTTTTGTTTCTTTGCTCTTTTTTGCATATATGGTCTTTTCACCATTATGATAAATCATAATACGAATTGCCTCATCAACATTCTTAACAGTATCATCAATATCTATCTCATACCAATAATGAACATTTTCTTTTCCAGCATTCACAATATAAAAGGTATAAGCAATATAATTATCCCCATTATGTGCTCCTGTTGTTGAAGTATCTAAATCATCAGGTAACCATTTAACAGATATATTATCCATATAATCAATAGTATCCGCAGACAATTTTCTGGTTTTATTACTCAATTTTCCATCTTCAGACAAAAACACATTCTTACGATTAGACATATTCTTATCTAAAGTAACTGTAAAACGACCACCATCATATACAATATACAAAGCCAAATAGAGAATGGAAATGAACAAAAGCAACAATAAAAAAGCGATTTTTACTAATTTTATAAATAATTTCTGTTTATATACCTTCTGTGCTTCTACCTCTACAGTATGATCTTTCTTCATCCCATCACCAACTATCTGCAAAATATACTGTAACCCAACTTTCTTTATGCCACCTTTCCTACTATGTCTCTTTCATTATAATAAACTTTTAAAAAGTTGGCAATAAGTTTTAGAAAATTTGTTTTATTTTATAAAAAAATTGTCAAGAAAAAAGAACAGAACTGTCCTTTATCTAATAAATTAAAATCAACTATCTTTTTGAAAACTAGAAAAGTAATAGATTCCATCTATTCCCTTTTTAAAGGTCATTTTATATTTTGTAAAATCAGTATAATTAGTCTCATCAATTGTATTATTATTCAATGCTTTGTCATATTTGGCAGGAGCATCACCTTGACCATAAACATAAAGATCCGTATAGATATCGCCAGCAATCATTCCTAAAGTAAGATAAGCATACACTTCATCCCCTTTTTGACCATAACAATAAATATAACCAATACTAATAGCCAAAGAGCCACCACAAGCTCCAGAACACTGATAATATACTTGATTAGTAGAATCATAAAAATACTCCGGACAATTACCTAAAATATTAGTATTGCTATAACTTGCATTCGCACCAAAAAAGGAACGATAATCTTCATTGATCTTTGCAACCTCATAAACAGTACAATAGCTTTGAATATCCTCAGAAGACCTATTACTAATAATAGATTTTGCATTTTCTACCTCAGTAATTGACATGGTTCTAAAATTATGAGTATTAGAATTTAGTACCATAAACAATTTATTATTATCAGAATAATTCATATAATCAGAAGAAGATAACCGATAAGTATTACCATGCCAGATAATATTGGTATCATCATCCGAATCTTGACCTATAGATAAAAAGCATTTACTTTTTTATTAATATCTTTTATTACATAACCATCAGTAAGCTCTGATTCTATATCCTCATCTTCTGTACCATTATCTTCCTCATTTTTCTCATCATTTGCCACCTCATTAGAATCATTTCTATTAGAACTAAAAATAATTCCCTTGTTATAGCAAATATACAAAGCTAGCCCTATCACTAACAAAACTAATAATACAACTGCCACGATCAAACCTTTACTTTTTTCTCCATAACTCTCACCTCTTAAAAAGATTATAACAAAAAAGGCACGATATGCCATAAATAATGCCTAAAATTGTCAAATAAGAAAAGAAAGAAAAATTTAATCCTTCAGAAATGCACTTTATTTATGATATGTAAATATTTTTTTATTGTCCACATCAGAAAAATAATCTACTACTCCCAAAAGGAAATCTTGCCTTGGAACTTCAATAAATTCAATATTTTTCTTTTTCGCCAATAAATATCCAATTTCAAACATTACCGTATTGCCAACATAACCCTCTTTGTTACAAACAACAATACGTTCTGATTTTAAACACTTCTCAAGAAAATCCGATTCGATAATCACTGGATTATCACTGATATCACCTTCAAAAATAACAAACCCATTTTCTCCAGTTTTAATATTAGATAATTTTGGCGCCAAAATCTCATATCCATTCTTTTTTAAATATATTGCTTCCTCCCTGATGCATTGTAATTGTTTACTTAAGCTTCCTAATAAAGAAACTGTATTTTTTTTCTGAGAACCTTCCATTACTTTTAAAGTAAATTCAGTATTTCTATCAATGCCAACATATCTCTCATCATTAGCTATGAATTCATCATGTTCACTAGAAGAAATTTTTTTAATAAATAAGGATAAGCAAAACTCCTCACTATTTCTAAAGGAAATTGCACAACTTCTTGATAACCATTAGTATTCCTTTTTAAAATACAAGACATTAACCATTCCGATTTATCTATATCACTCCAAAAGAAAATTTCTTGATTCATAGCCATCAAATACCCTAATAAAAGCATGGTACAATTATCTAATTCTCCATTGGAATTACATACATATACTGCATCACTTTTTAAACACATATTTATTTGATGAATAACATCTTCTGCTGATAAATTAGGAAAATTTACCATATTATCTATTCCATAATCTACAAATACTTGTTTTAATCCATAATTATCAATCATTACTGGTCCCCTAGTACCAAAATAATATGCAATATTTTTCAAAATATTTTTTTTCAGAATCTTCTATAAAATATTTATCACAATAATAAGGAGTTACATTTTGTGATAAAAACAAATAATTCATAAAAAGAATATCGTAAACATTATTCCCTAATAGTGCAATAGACTCATAATTATCAGTAGGAGCACTCCTCATCTAAATCACATCCTTCTCATAGAGTCTTTAATAAAATATTCCTAAAAATATAATTATTTTCCTTCAGTCATCACCCTTTAAAATTCCTGCTTCCTAGTTAATCCACAAAATGAACAGAAAATACTATATTTCTTACTCTTCTACTTTGTTCTATATCAACGCTTTCATATGTTTCTTTCATCTTTCAAATATGATATGATAACTGACATTATAATCTCTAGCATGATAAGTGCCCTTCGGGAGGACGTACAACAACTCCTAGAGCAAAATAAATAGTTAGTAATAAATTTAACTGACTTAATTATAGCACGAAAATAGAATATTTGATTATAAATGTAGAAATTTAAGTAAAATTA
>CALVQX010000038.1 GCA_944358405.1 uncultured Bacilli bacterium
GAGATAAACTAACGAAAAGAATAATAAGATTCCAGCAAGTGTCCAAGTAGCCCAAGAAATTTCTTCACTGATATAGCCACTGATAACTAAAAAAACAGCAAAACAAATTCCAATGATTCCTAGAATGGTCAAACGAGTAAATCTTTTTTTGAGTTCTCTTCCTTTATCCGTTTGATAAAACTTTTCACGGCATTTCTTTTTTTCTTCTTTATTCATTCTTTGATATTTATTTTTCATAAATTCCTCCACTTCATCCTTATCATATCACATTTTCTTCTTTCTTAAAAGATTTGAACATATAATTTGAATATGAGAAATCTACAAGAGACTCTAAAAGAATTAAATACAGAAGACTTAATTTGGATAACCTATTTCTTTTTAGCAAGCTTTGCTATCTACTCTAATTATCTAGAAAGAAAATCCATCATCGAACAAAATGAACAAGCAAGAAAAGAATATAAAACAATTAATATCACACTTCTAAGTATAGGATTTTTCATTTATTTATATTTTTTCTTTTTAGCTTATCGTCATTTAAAAGAACTAAGTCCGAATGCCTCACCAAAAGAACTACTAGCTGGAAATATTCAATTTCTAGCCACCGTATTTTTACTTACAGGCAGCATCTTAATACTACTATCAGAAATATTAAAAGAAAATTAAAAAAATATTAATGCTAAACATATTTTTCTTTATACTTTGCTAAAAAAGAATAATCTTTTGTATTATTTTGAATTCTTCCAATAACGATTCCTGGTAACACTCCTTGTGTCTTGACAGATTCACTTATAGTAGATATATTGAAATCCTTTTTCTCTATAAATTGATCATAATCTACTTATTTTTTCCTTTATAACCTCTTGCACTGGTGCTCCAGTAAAATGACACTCATTCGCTTGAATAAGTGTCGCTGAATAAGTGCCATAAGGCAAATTATTGGGTAGGCATTCAACTTGACGAAACTGAATGTTCCCTTTTTTATTTTAACATTTACAGTTTTAGCATAAATTAGGAATTATATCTTGAAAAAATGGCTGTTTTGGTATATATTATAAAGAGGTGAATTCATGAGGAAGAAAGATGAAATATGTAAAATATGGCTAGAAATCTGTCATAATTGTAAAAAACATGAAGAAATGTTTGCTGGTTGTTTTTCTCCTGTATGGGAAGATACATTAAAATATATTGAAAAAGCCAATAATCCAGCAGATAAATTTTCTTTAGCAACATTATCACAAGATATCAAAGCAATAGAAGCTTTATATGATTCAATTAGTTTAAATGATTATCAAAAATCTTTAATGAAAGAATTATTAGAAAAAAATGAAGAATTATTTCTTACATTAAATCCTTATGTATTAGATATTAAATATTCTTTTTTAAACTTTGTAATTGATGAATTAGTTATCGATACAATAATTCAAGATAAACTATTAAGCCTTGATGATTATGAATTGTCTGTTTTAAAAAGAATTACTGAGTATTGTATTGAATATGGAGTAAAACCCAATAATATAGTATCAGTAATAATCAATAATATAGGATTTTCCTCAATTCCTGGTAGAAATAATGAAAAATGGCTAGATAGATTTGATTCCTTTTTCAAATTATTACAAAGTCATGAAAATACTAATGGCACAATAGATAAAAAAATGCTAGGAAATGTTGCTACTACATTAAAAACAGTAGTTTGTTTTCCAACAACGATTGATGAGATAGTTGATTATAATGATGCGGTAAAAAAAATTTTAAAAGAACAGATTAATAATAAAGATATTTCACTCGAAGAATTAAAAGAAAATATAATTTGGGTTTTATTTGCTATGGATTTAAGTGAAGCTAATTCCTTTGTTAAAGCATTTAATATGGATGAAGCTCCACCAGAATATTATACAAGTCCAGGTTTTATAGAATTAATGGCATTAAAAATGTTGCTAGAAACTGACGATATAGAAAAACTAAAAAATGTAGCTAATGAATTTATTAATAATCCCGAATACGAAATAAACTTATTCAACAATACTTTGATGGAAGAGAATTTATTATTACTTTATGCTAGGGAATTTAATAAGTGTAAACCAAGATTTAATGACGATAACTTGATTAACACAATAGATGAAATAAGATTTTATGATTCGGGAGAAGAATTTTATGCAATAGTTAAAACATTAGGAGCCTTTTCTGATGATGGTAAAGGTTCAGAAAATTACTATGAAGAATGGAATAATAAGAGATATAGAAGCCATGTAAATGCAGTAAGGCTTATTAGAAATGACAATCTCGCTTTTGCAGAACAAGATGGAAATATTCATATTAAATTGGGATTCTTAGATTTTGATGAAAGAAGGTTTTTAGGTGGCGAAATTAACGATATAAATAGTGCCCCAGATAGTAGAAGTATGGGAGTTAAAATATATTCTAAATTATATTTCCCAGACGAATTTATTAATCATACTCGCGAATGGCATAATGAATTAGATTATGAAAGAAAGAATAGTAATCCATCATCTGCCGAATTTAAGAAAAATCCAGACTTTATTATTTTAGATAAAGAAGTTGAAGATATTAAGCTACTAAATTAAGAAGAAAAAAAACAATATGATGAATTAGTATCTAATTCAATAAAAGC
>CALVQX010000039.1 GCA_944358405.1 uncultured Bacilli bacterium
AGCAATTGCTTCTTTCCATATCCCAAGAAAAAAGAATGGTTGATAATACCATTCCATTTTGCGATAATACTACTTACAAGTCAACGTAATTGTTGTTCCAAATGGTTGATAAGAATTTTGCTTAGGAGCTACTGAAGAAGCTTTTCCAGAACCTTTTTTAGTAACTTTAAACCCATTCGCTTCCAATTTTGTTTTAGCTTGACTACAAGTAAGAACTTTATCAGCATCAGTATAAATTACTTTAGGAACTTTATAAGTAACTTCCTTTCCGATCGCTCTACCAGTATATTTAAAATCTATATTCTCAAGATAAGTTGTATTACCAGCGGCATCCGTAATCTGAACATTCGTATAAGTACCAGTTGCACTATTATTACTACAAAAACCTTCACGACACAGCGTACCACCAGGACAATCATTACGACTGAACTTACGATCTGTTATCTTAACCCCAGCTACTTTAATATTGTGACTATAAAAATTCTTATATCCAGATCCAGCGACATCATCGGAATCATCAGTAATCTCCATAGTTGCACGATAAGAATATGTAGCACCACCGTCACAAAGTTTATTTCTCTGAGGAGAAAACTTAACTGTAGGAGGCGCTATATCCACATAAATATTAGTAGAAGAACATTCCCTTGAATTACCAGCTTTATCATAAATAATAGGTTTCAAAGTTTTCATCGATTGAGAAAGATTAGAAGAGTTATAAGTAATTGAACTTGGATTAGCCACACACCCACTTGTACTATCACTACATTTAATAGAAAGAGTTCTTTTTTTTGCCCAAGTTTTACTTCCTCCAGTAATTTTTCCACAAGTTGGTGGCGTCTTATCAATTTTAACTGTAGTAGTACAGGTCTGTACATTTCCCGCCTTATCTACAACTTGACCATACCATTTAGTTCCAGAAGTTTCTGTAGTTTGCTCCCTTTTTCCCTCAGGATTTGAAGTATTATTCGTTGTATATCCCACAGCAGAAATTCCATAAGCAAAAACACCTGACATTGCATCATTCCTATTTAAGGTCACGGTAACATTAGATTTATACCAGCCATTATTTCCTGAAGTTCCAGATACAGATAAACTGCAAGTAGGATCTGTTTTATCAACTCGGACGGTCTGATTCGCAGGGCAAACGGTACAATTCCCAGCAGCATCACAAACTGACCCTGGAGAAAGATTCTTCCAATCTCCTTCCCAATCAATAACCCATGGTGAAGTATTTCCTGTACAACCACTTCCCCCTGTATCACTACATGTTCCAACTAATGTCCTACCCACATTAGTCCAATCAGGATTTCCGCCACTAGAACTACAAGTTGGAAAATCCTTATCAACTTTAATATAATAGGCAGCACTCCAATCACTCTTATTTCCCAACTTATCGACTGCACGAATACAGAATTTATAATTGACAGAAGAAGAATAAGTATAAGAAGAATTCAACTTATTAGTTGCACTACCTGAACAATTAGTAGAATACTGATAATAATCAATACCTGAGCCTGTATCAGTAGAATTGAAATTACCCCACCATAAATTTTCTTTCGTCCATGTACTACTATTCGTGTGATCATGAAGAGCGCCATTAGAATTATTAATTCGAACCTCAGAAGTTGGTATAGTAGGTACAGAATTATCTAATAAAAATTCTTTAGATATTACAGTATCTGAGGTATAATTACCAAAAACATCCCTAACATTTATAGGTACGATTACTAAATAATAGGTTCCAGAAGCATTCTTTGGAGTAGAAACTTCAAAAGTTAGCTCAATATCTTTTCCTCTTTTATTAGTAAAAGTCTTCGTCTTATAACTAGAAGGTTTTACACTTGGATCTGTAGTCCAACCATATTTATAAGAAATATTCTCATACAAACCATAAGCATCACGTACTGCAATAGTAACATCAACACTCTTTTTCCAACCACTTGTTCCATTTGGAGATATTTCTATTTCTGGACCAATAGTATCTGCTGTATTATCACAAACATCAAATTGCAAAGTACTATTGGAATAAACCTCCTCTCCATCTTTTTTACAAAGAATAGAATCCTCATAACGATATTCATCATTAATCTTATATACTCTGACAAAAGTCTGTGAATCGTTACAAGTAACCCCACTTTCATTAAAGTCTTTTAATAAAAGAGTATCCTCCATATCTTTATAAGGAACATCATAGCACCCACTATTATTATTTCCAAAGATATCTTTAGAATAAGAATCAATATAAAGCTTAGCGGAAGAAAGCATAGAAGATTCGTAAGTTTTATATTTTGTTTCCCTATTACTCTCTTGCAATCTACTAACAGCTGGCAAAGCTAAAGCTGTAATAATTCCCAAAATAGTAATAGTAACTAGCAATTCAACCAAAGTAAATCCCTTTTGTTTTTTTAAATTTATTCGCATATATATAACACCACCAAAATCTAAAATACACTATCCTAATAACATAATACACCATTTCCATATAAAAAAACAAGAGAAATTTGAAATAGTATAAGAAAAATTTTGACAAAATTAAAGCAATTTTTTATGCTAAAAATTATAAAAATTAACTTAACTATTCTAAATAATTTCTACCTCTTCTTCTTTCGAAACTACAGAATCTTCAGAAGGAAAAAGAACGCTAACATCATCGGTCAAAGGAAAAGAAGGATGCTTTCTTTTTTCTAAAAGAATAAAAATTACTCCGACAACAAAAGAAACAAAAAAGATAAAAATCAAAATAAAATAAAATATCTTCATCAAAAACCACCTTATCATAAATTGATTATAATAGAAATTAAAAAAAGAAAAAAGAGTAAATTTTTAATTTTACTCTAAAATAATTTCAAAATATCATTAAATGTAACAAATATCATAAGCAACATAAGTAAAAACAAACCGACAGTATGAATCATATTTTCTGTCTCAGGAGCAACAGGAGATCCTTTAATTTTCTCGATAATTATAAATAGAATGTGTCCTCCATCAAATGCTGGCAATGGCAATAAATTAAGAAACCCAACATTAATACTTAAAAAAGCAACTAAATACAAAACACTAGCAACTCCTGCTTTCGTCTGTTCCCCAACGATAGAATAAATACCAACTGGACCACTTAATTGATTTAATTTAATTCCTCCCGTAAATAAATAACCTACAGTAACTACCATTTGCTTAAAAATAGATCCTGTTTTACGAACCGTATAATTAAGTGCATTAACAAATCCATATGTTTTCTCTTGTTGCATTCCAATGCCATAGCGATAGACAACCTGACCATCTTCTTCTATTTTTGTTGGCTTCACTTTATAAGTAACAACTTCTCCATCTTCTTTTTCTACACGAATACTAGTTTTCTTCGCCGGATCCGCAACAGCTAAATATAAAGACATATCATCACTAGTCGAAATATCATGACCATTAATCTCTAAAACCAAATCATTTTTACTCAAACCTGCCTTTTCCGCAGCAGATCCCTCTTCAATAGAAGAAATCACCGGATTCATCGTTGTTCCTCCCCAGATAAGAGCAATCAAAAATAGAATCAGAATAGCTGAAATAAAGTTATTTCCAGCTCCAAAAAACATAATCAAAAAACGTTGAAAACACGATTTTGATTGAAGCCTTCGATCTTTAGGAACTTTTTTTAAATCATCATCATCGACATCTTCTCCAGCCAACTGACAGAAACCACCGATAGGGATCGCTCTAATAGTATACTCCGTTTCTTTTCCCTTTTTACTAAATAGCTTAGGCCCCATACCAAGAGCAAACTCATAAACATAAACCCCTGTAATTTTAGCAAAAATAAAATGCCCAAATTCATGTACAAAAACAATAAATCCTAAAATTAAAATAAATAAAAGTAAATTTAAAAGAAATGTCAAACTATCCCTCCTATATAATACCAAGTACGATTATAAATGCTAAAGCTACAAAAATTAAACTATCAAATCGATCTAGAATTCCACCATGACCAGGAATAAGTTCAGAGAAATCTTTCTGACCATAATATCTCTTGATAGAAGAAAAAACCAAATCTCCTAATTGACCAATACATGCCAAAAAGAAAGTAATAAAAATCAACAAAACTAAAGGAAGCATTGGATTAATCACTGTTGTATAAAAGGCAACTGCTACAATAGTTCCCATTAAAGTTCCTCCTACAAATCCCTCGATTGTTTTTTTAGGAGAAATAGTAGGTGCTAACTTTGTTTTGCCAACTAGCATCCCCGTAAGTAAAGCAAAAGTATCTGTGATTGTAGTTATCAATAATAAATATATGATATAGTTAACATCAAAATTACGCGTGATAATTAACAAATTAAAGCTAAGACCTACAAACAAAATACAACCTACTAAATACAAAGCATCATTTAAATTATATTTTCCTGAGTCATTAATAAATATCATAGGAGTCAAAAAAGCAAAAATCATAAAGGCCATAACCCTATAATCCACATAATAACTAAATTCAATAGAAGAAAAATTACTCATAGAAAAAAAGATAACCATTAAATAGGCAAAGACTTTAATTAAAAAAGGAAATTCCCTTTTTGTTTCACGAATATGAATTAATTCATATAATCCCAACATAGAAAGAAACGACATAAATATTGCAAAAGCTTTTCCACCAACAATCAAAAAAGGCAAAAATACCGCAATCATTAAAATAGCACTAAAAATTCTTTTTTTCATATTAACCTCCGAACTTTCTATTTCTTTGATTAAATTCTACAATAGCTTTATCAAACTCTTCTGTATTAAAATCAGGAAATAAAACATCAGTAAAATAAAATTCAGCATAACTAGATTGATACAACATAAAATTACTCAGTCTCAGTTCACCACTAGTTCGAATCACAAAATCTAAAGGTGGTAAATCTTGATATAAATGATGCTGAATAAATTCTGGATCAATATCATCCAATTCAATTTTCCCATCTTTATAATCTTGACACAACTGCTTTGTCATATCAACAATTTCACTTTGACTCCCATAATTTAGGCAGATATTTAAAACCGCACCAGTATTATTACATGTTTTTTCAGAAACATAATTCATAGCCTGTAAAACTTTCTTCGGTAAAGGAAAAACTCTTCCAGAAAAAACAACACGAATATTATGATCCATAATTGTTTGAAATTCTCCTTTAAAAAGAGTAACAAACAAATTCATTAAAAAATCAACTTCTTTTTTTTCACGCTTAAAATTTTCAGTAGAAAAAGCATACAAAGAAACATACTCTACTCCAACAGATGCCATATGCAAACACAACTCTTTTAAATTATCAGCACCTGCTCGATGTCCCATGCTACGAATTAATCCTCTTTTTTTAGCCCAACGGCCATTACCATCCATAATAATACCAACATGCTTAGGAATTATTAAATTATCATCCATAACTCTACCTCACTAACATTATATAATAAAGAGCAAAAAAAAGAAAGTAAAAACTACTCTCTAAAACTTATCAATATCAATTTTTATATACTTATTATCCTTTAAACTGCTACTTGCCTGTACTAACGTACGAATTGCGTTTGCACATTTCCCACCTTTTCCAATAACACGACCCATATCTTCAGAGTCTACAATAACCTGAATAAGCATCACATTTTCTTCTTCCGTAGGAAATTCTTTCACACTAACAGCATCTGTATTTACTACTAAAGATTTTACAATCTCTTCTGTCAAAGTAACCAAATCCATATTAGTTACCCTTCTTTTCTTTAGAATCAGCATACTTTTTCATAATACCAGCTTTACTAAACAAACTTCTAACAGTATCTGTTGGAAGTGCACCTTGATTTAGCCATTTCATAGCTAGTTCTTCATCAATTCTTACCTGACAATCACCCACTGGAGAATAAGTACCAATCAATTCAAGATACTGTCCATCTCTAGGACGTCTAGAATCTGTAGCAACAATACGATAAGTAGGTTTCTTTTTAGCACCCATTCTTGTTAATCTGATTTTTACTGCCATATATTTCCCTCCATTTCTAATTCACTTCAATATTATAATATGCAAAAAAAAAACTGTCAACCTTTTTTTGATAACAGCTATCATTTGTAGATGTGTTTCGTTTCCAAAGACTTAGATAATTCCTCTTTAATTACCAGGGCATTCATCATTTACAAAAAATCTTCTCTCAGGCAATGTCCCATCAAACTAATACCTAGCATCTTTAGTGCAAAACCATTTGAAACTTCACCGACAACGATAGAAGTTCAAACATCACAAAATCTCTCTAATTTTTCTTCATTAGGATGAAAAACAAAAGAAACATGTCCAACACTACTCTCATAAACTATTTAAATCAACAATATGATCCTTCCATATCCCCTCACCTTAAAAAGGATAATAAGAAAAATCATCTTTTCTGATATACATAATAAGAAGGAAGATAATCATCTAATAACGAAGAATAACGACACTTCCCATCTAAAAAGAGAAATTTCTCCTCAAAAATTTCTCTTTCTATAAAGTGAAACGAATAAGGTTCATGCCAATTTTTTAAATAGGAACAAACAACAATCCCATTTTCTTTCAAAAGAGAATATAAATTATCACGACAAATAATTAACTTAGATATATCAGAGTTACTATAATCCAAAATATTAGATAAGATCACAGTATCATATTGCTTTTCCACATTCATAGGAGTAAAAATATTTTGACATGAAAAAGGAAGTGCTTTCTCAGAAAGAACAGAAAGTAATCCTTGAGGATCTTTAGAAAAAGGAACTTTAGCAGAAAAAGTAACTGGATGAAATAACTTAGTTCTCATCAACGGATCATATCTCTCTAATAAAGTAGAGAAAAACTTTTTTGCAGCTTCTTCCTGTTCAAAACGAATTGGTACCTGTTCTAACAAAACGTCCAAATAAAAATTATTATAATCCTGAGGATTTAATTCTAAAGACATTTCTAAAGCCCATTTTCTCAAATAATAGTAATACTTCGTCAACGGATTTACATCAAATGTATCAACAGAATGTGCTCCCTGGTAACAGCAAGAAAAATATTGGTCAGAAGAAGCCAAAACACTTAAAACATCTTGATCATAAACATCGAAATTTGAAAACAAAAAAGAAAGATCTTCATTAGTACGAGCATAAAGTCTAGGCAAATCTCTATCTAAAGATCCCCAGTCAGTAGAAATAAGTTTTTCCGCGATAAAAAGATCTTGTGCAATTTTTTCCATAATAATAACACCCCGAATGAGTGTTATTCTAGCATAGTTCAACGAACTTGTCAAAAAACCTAAAAGTTAGTATTTTCAATATAGTCTTCATGTACTTCTTGATCAATATGTTCTACTTGTTCTTCTATTTTAGACTCCTCCACAATTTCATCCCATGGATCTTCTTCTTGATTTGCTTCTATTTTCACTTTGATATCTCCTACTAATTCAATTCCTAACTCCTTTTCAATAGTATAATTAATATTATCCCCATCAATATCTACTTTAACACAACTCGGTTGTTTCAAACTACGAACGATAATCTCCTCACCAGAAGTCTCCTCTTCTCTAGGACGCATATTAACAACTTCTGTATAACGTTTTGTCTCACGAACAACCTCTGTTTTTGTATCATTATCATAAGAATACCAAATATTAACATCATAACTACCATCAATTCTAATCTGATCTCCATTTTTTACTCCATTAAAATTATGATTAATGACCCAACAACCTAAAATAGTAGATGGATGATTATCTACATGTACACTACTCTGAGTCGTAAAAAGTTTTTTCCCTTTTGCAATTACAGCCTTAGTAACAATTTCTCTATAATTAGCCATACGTACCCCTCCTTAATTTAATGTATGCAAAAACAATAGATATTTGACTATTATTTTATTTTTTCTTAATTTATGTTATCCTAAACATAGGAGGTAGATAAAATATGGCATCTGCAATAATACATATGGCAGTAGCAAAAGAGCTATATCCCCATCTAACAATTTCTAAGGAAAAAGACTATTATTTAGGATCTATCGCACCAGATATTTCAAAACATATAGGAAAATCAAAAAAAGAATCCCACTTTTTATATAATGAAAAAGAAAGTGTCCCTAATATAAAACAATTCACTAACAAATATCCAGAATTTAATAAAAATAGCTTCGATCTAGGATATTATATTCACTTATTTACAGACAAATTATGGTTTGATAAATTTCTTAGAAATTTAGTACAAAATAATGCTGTAAAATTAATAGATGGAACAATCATACACTGTACAGAACAAACATTATCAAAATTAAAATATTCAGATTATACAAATCTAAATATAAAATTAATAGAAAATTACGATATAGATTTATCTCTATTTTATGAAGAGTTTCAAATACCAGATAAAAATATTACAGAAATTCCAAAAGAAAAATTAAATATATTAATTGATAACATGGGAATTATTATAAAAAATTCAAAAGAAGAAAAAACTTACATTTTTGATATATATCTAATTGAAGAATTTATTCAAAATGCAAAAGAAAGAATTCTAAAAGAATTAAAAGACTACGAAGCAAATAAATAAAAGCTCGTAGTCTTTTAATTACATAAATGATAAAAATAATCATTTAAATCATCTTGAACATAAGAAATCATTTGATTTACATTTTCTAAATGTTCCATATAAATAACATAGATAGGAATTTGATATAGTTCTTCTTCAACTTGCTTTAATTTATCTAAAAAAGAAGGATCATAACCGCTCTTTACGTATTCTTTTTGAGTCTTCTTTAAATCCTCAATTAACTTCATTAAAGAAGAGTTATTCCTCATTTTTTCCTTTAATCGTAGACAAGTTTGATAATCATCACTATCAATAATGAAATGAATCACATCAGAAAGTGCTTTATTCAACCAATTCACCATCCAAACTCCATGTTTTTGCAGAAGTAATTTTAACTGGAACAATTTCCCCAACTTGAATTTTAGAATTTGCAGTAAAATTAATTAGTTTATTCGTATCACTATACCCAAAATACATATCTTCCTTCTTGGAAGAAAATCCTTCTACTAAAACAGGCAAAACAGTTCCTTCTAATCGTTTATTGTTTTCTAAAAAATAATAATTAACTACCTCATTTAAACGATGTAGCCTTTCTTCTTTTTCCTCTTCTGATACAAAATCTTTCAATTTGCAAGCAGGCGTTCCTTCCCTTTTTGAAAAAATAAAAGTATAGGCATTATCATATTGACATTCATGCACCAAAGACAAAGTCTCTTGAAAATCCTCTTCACTCTCTCCAGGAAAGCCAACAATAATGTCAGTAGAAACACTAACTTTAGGAATAGTATCTTTAATCTTATGAAATAATTTTAAATATTCCTCTCTAGTATATCTTCTTCCCATGAGTTTTAAAATCTTACTAGAACCTGATTGTACAGGCAAATGAATACTAGGCATAATATTATCATATTTAGCAATCACCTCAATCATCTGATCCGTAAAATCCCATGGATGAGAAGTCATAAAACGAATTCTAGGTAATCCTTTCTTAGCAATTTCCTCTAACAAATTAGCCAAAGTATAATCAGAATACAAATCCTTTCCATACGCATTTACATTCTGTCCTAATAAAGTAACTTCCTGATAGCCATCTTGGATCAATTCATCAATTTCTTTCAAAATATCCTCTTTAGCACGACTACGTTCACGACCTCTAGTATAAGGAACAATACAATAAGTACAAAACTTATCACAGCCATAAATAATATTAACATATGCTTTGTAAGAATTTGTCCTTACAACAGGCAATCCCTCAACTAAATCTCCTTCCCTAGAAAAAACCTCGATCTGCTGTTTTTGTTCTTCAATCGCCTTATCTATAATATTAGGCAATTGATACATATTATGAGTACCAAATACAAAATTTACCCAACGATAATTCTTAAGTATATCATCAACCACACTAGCTTCTTGTGCCATACAACCACAAATTCCTACCAAAAGATCAGGTTTTTGCTGTTTCAAATGCTTAATTCTTCCCAACATACCAAAAGCCTTATTATGTGCATTCTCACGAATAGAACAAGTATTTAATAAAATCAAATCCGCATCATGATAATCTAAAACCGCAGAAAAACCCAAACTAATAAGAAGTGCTGTAATAGTTTCACTATCATGCTCGTTCATTTGACAACCATAAGTTTTTAAGTAAAAAGTCTTTCCCGCATATTTATTTTTAATTTCAGAATCAAAAGAAAAATCAACTCTATGATAATCTCTTCTATCCCTAGTCCTAGCCTCTTTATAATCAGGTAGATGCATACAAATCACTCCCATCCCTATTTATAATATCCTAAAATCAAAAAGAAAACAAGAATTTCTTCTTGCTCTATGCAACAGATGGCTCTAAAGAAGAATCAATCATCTCCTCTAACAAAGAAGAACGATTCTTCATAATTTCTCCCTTAATAGCATCCATATTATCATCAATACGTTCAATTAAACATTCCATACTAGGAACCAAATCTTTTTTCTTCAAGCTATCTACAATTACTTCTAAATTATTCAATTTAGAATAAATCCCATAGTAAGTATTTTTAATACATACTGTATATAAATTCTTAAATGATAAAACATCAATATTATTAAATCTTTTATCCTCCAAAAATTTAAAAGCAGTATAAATATAATTATTATTAATTGCTAAATCCAATACTGTTTGTCCCTTATGATTCTTAATATTAGGAATATATTTTTTCTTCTTCATCAACTGTTCTACAATTTTTAAAGCAGAGACAGAATTATCTTGGGCCAATATATGACCAAAAGTATCTCCATTTTCATTTTGATGATTCACATCCCAATTTCTCTTTTTCATAAGTTTTAACACAAGATCATACTGCTTTACTTTTAATAATCGCATCACAACATTATTCCCAACAGAATCACAAAGATTAACTTGAACTTTTCCCAAATCTACTAATTGTTCTACAATATCATAATACCCCTTTTTAATAAAGGTAAAAATCAGGGAAGGTTCTTCACTACAAGCAAGAATTGCTTGCTGTTCATTATACATATAAAACACCTCTTTGTCTACGTGACAGTTATTTATTCTAACAAACTTATCTTTATTTGTCAAATTACTACCTCCCTTACTTTTATTATGAATAAAAGAAAAGTTTTTTATACACCTAGAAAAAATCGTGGTATAATAAAAAAAATTCCATTTTGGGGGGAAAGAAAATATGGAAACAAAAAAAGATAAAATTTTAGAAAAAAATTTAAACTCACTAATCAATATAGAAATAGGAGTATATAAAGCTTATCTAACACTAGAAAATGCCGAAAATCAAGAACAATACGAAAATGCTTTAGAAAATGTAGAATTTGTTATTTCAATTGAAAACGAATATTTTCAAAAAATATTAGAAACAATAAAGCATACTCCCTATGGATTTGAAAAGATAATTAAAACAATAAAAGGAAAAGATGTCAGTGAAGAAATAAAAGAGAACATAACAAATCGAGTAATATGCTATATAATAGCAACCACATATAAGAACCCATTTCTATCTAATTTAGCCAATCAAAGAGATCGAGCATTAAATAATGAAGAAATTATAAGACACAACTGTGAATTCGATGTAATGAGATTATCATTATACTGCTTAGAAAGACAAATAAAAGAAACTACTTCAGAAACAGATAAAAGAGAAAAAATAGCAAACAGAACTTATTATATTTATTCCTATAAAATACTTGAAAAATATTTAAAAGAAGGAATACCAAAAGAAGACTTAACTTCAAGAGAACGATGCGTAATATTTGGTCATAATAAAAAATTAGTGGATAAAATTTATTCAGAAAATATCATGGAAGAAATAAATAAAAAAATAGCTACAATTCAAGCAAATGATTTAGATGAATACGATAGAGAGATAGAAATATTGAATCTTCAAACATTTCTAAATTTACTCACAAACCAAGAAAGAATGAAAATAGCTAAAGAATTTTATTTTATCTCTAATAACATCCCAAATGAAAATAATGAAAAAATAGCAATTACTATAGCAGAAGCATTAAATAACCCTATTATAAACAGTGAAACTCAAACAACTAAAGTATATAAAAAACAAAATCCTTAGTTCCAATCAAACTAAGGATTTATATTTTGAAAAAAATCAAGAACCAACAACAACTACACTAGATGAAGTTCTATTCGCATCAGCAAGCCTTGCTTCAACCCAAGTCTTTGCCACTTCATCTTTTACAATAACTGAAATCGCATGATTAACAGAACTAAACATAGAAGTATAAGACGTCGCATTAAATGTAGCATTTCTGAAATCTAAATTAGTAAGATTACTACAACCAGAAAACATAATACTCATATATGTTACATTTGCTGTATTAAAACTACTTAAATCTAAACTTGTTAGACTGCTACAACCAAAAAACATAGAACTCATATCTGTTACATTAGAAGTATTAAAACTGCTTATATTTAAATTAGTTAGATAAGGACAAACATAAAACAAAGTAAAAAAACAGTAGATGCAGCAACTGGTATCATAGATGAATGAATTAGATTTTGGAACCGTTTTTTCATATAACTCTCCTCATAATAATTATAAAAAATAGAAAATGAAAAAAAAGCAGAATTTCGTAGTAAAAACTACAACTTCTGCTTTTAATATTACAATAAATAAAATAAATTAATTTAATCTAGCTCCACAATTCGTACAGAAATTACCACCAGATACTGGATTACCACAATTAGCACAGAATTTAGCAGTACCTTGATTCATAGGAGTAGATGTAGTTGGTTCTACTGCTGCTTGAGGTGCTTGAGTGTTTTGGGCATAAGGATTATATGCTTGCTGATTAGAAGGAGCAGATTGTACATTTGCTGCATTAGTAACAGCTCCACCAATCATTCCACCAGATGCCATATTCATCATACCAACACCTAAAAATCCATTCATTGCTCCAGCTTCGTTTTTAGCAGCATCCTGAACTGCATTAGCATATGCACCAGTAAGAGTTCCCTGTTGCATAAAAGCATTAGAAGACAATTCATAATTATCGATCTTTTTATTTGATTCCTCATCTAAAGTAACTGATTCAACAACGAAACCAACAATACTAAGACCACGATCACGAATTGGTTGATCGAAAACATTTACATCCATTGCCTTTTTAATCTCATCAGTACTACTTGGTAATTCAAGTACCGGTACTTTATGATTAGAATTTCCTAATTCATTTAAAACGTTTTGGAAGGCACCAATAACTTCTGATCTCATCTGTTCTACTAGTTCATCTTTACGATACTCTGTAGCTGTACCAGCAATTCTAGACATAAAGATAGCTGGATCAGAAATTTTAAATGTATACTTACCAAAACACTTTACTTCGACACGTAATGGACTCATACTACCAGTCATTTGATTTGGAATTGGATGAGACCAATCTTGATAAGGAATTGGTGCAGGTGTACCAAACTTATTATCCATAATTTCTTTACCATTTAAATAAAATACAGCTTGTTCTTTATCTGTTGCTCCATTATAAACAAAACGAGCCCACATTTCTTTAAATACTGGTCCAAACTGTCCAGCAAAAAAACTTGGAGACGTAGACTGATCGAAAGTATAAATACCTTCTTCTGCCGTAGCATCTAATATTTTTCCACTCTGGAAAATAATAGCGATCTGTCCAGGAGCAACCTGAATTGCACTATCCTTAGTAATAATTCCATTTGAAGTAGATACCCTCTTCATCAAAATATCTTGTCCTAAATCTTCACAACGAATATACTCTTTCCATTGATCATGTAAAGTACTTCCAACTGCACTTACTGCAGCTTTAATTAAACCCATATTCTCTCCTCTTTTCCATATTTTTTTTAAAATTTACGTCCGCCACCACCATGACTGACACCACTACTTCCTCTACTGCCTCCACTGCTAGAACTATCATGAGAAATTGGAACTTTAGTAACTGTTGAACCTAAAAAGTTCTCCTTCAATTGCTCTATTTTTAGGCTATCTTTATTTAAGTATTCTCTAGAAGAAGAAGCCGTGCGAACCATTTTATTCTGATGAACTAAAATCAAAATGATAACTAAAGTAGCTAGCCCAGAAAACAAGAAAATAGCTAGCCAAGGAATATCCCTAACAATTTGTCCATCTCGATTAATAGTATATCTATTTTCATTACTTTGTGGCAAGCCCTTTTGTGCATAATTTTTTAGAATTGTGACAAGTTTTGACGTTCCTTCATAATATTCCTGATCTGTCATATAAGAAGTAATGTCATCTAAAATCTGATCTACTCGAATAGAATTATACATAGAGATAGCTACACCTGTTGTTTGAAAATAGATTTCACGATTATCCATATCAATTAAAAGAAGAGAACCATCTTGCGTAGAATTTGTTCCAAACTCATTATAATCATAAAAATCTTCTGCGTAAGTATGTGTACTCGATTTCTCATTAGAAACAATCGTGACAATAGCTAAATCCATATCATATTTCTTAATATAATTAGAAACTTGCTGAAATAATTTTTGCTCTTCATCATCCGTAAATAAATCTGCAAAATCATAAATTTTCTCACTAGCATCCACTGCTGGTGTACTTAAAATATAATACTTATTTGCCTCTGTAACTTGAACATAATCAGGAACCAAATAATTATCCTCTGTTCTTACTTCCGTATTGGTACTTGCCAAAACAGATAACGGCAAAAAGGACCAAGTAAGAAAAAGAAACAAAGCAAAACACATTATCTTTTTATACAAGGTACATCACACCCCATCCTAATAAGAAAAATATCAAAAACAAAAAGACACTCCATAGAATAACTTCTTTTACTCCAATAGGCAAATTACCAACAATCTTTCCCGTCTGACCGTTCATAGCAAACAAATAATACTTATTATTATACTGAATATTAACCATCCATACAGGCAACATAATATAATAAGAGGCAACTTTTTCAAGTTTCATTTGATTATCACGAAGCGTTTTACTCTGATGTAAAATAGAATCTGATAATAATTGAACACAAGTATTCATGGTTCTTTTCTCAGCCCTTTCTAAAGCTTTATCCTCTTCTACATCATATTTTTCAGCCAAAAAACCAGATAAATATGCATGATTATATTTTTCCAACTGATCATATTCAAATGGTTCCAAAGAATCCATCAAATCATCAGCAAAACGTGTAGAAGCATCTGCCAAAACTTTCGAATAGTCAAAGTGACCACGATTTCGAACCTCATATTTACGTGTCTCTGTATACTGATAATGATAATCGCTCCAAGTCCTAATATCTCGTGCTAAAAATTCCATTTCACCATCCGCTTTAAAATCATATGCCCAAAAAGGAATATAGACTCCTGTAATCTTCTGGATATTTTTTTCATTTTTAAAACATTTAGGTGTTAATGGTTTATGTTTTACCACTTGACGAAAAGCACGAACTGCATCTTCTTTTACATTCTTAAATGGAATAATCAAATCAGGTGCCCTTCCAGCTTCAATTCGTTCTTTCAAGATAGCTGTACTACCACAATAAACACAAAATGTTGCAGCAGTGGTAGCATCCGCCATAATCTCTGCTCCACAATTCTTACAATGATAAACATCCAAATCCTTAAGCTTAGTATTAGAAGAATCTTCCCGCTTAGAACCTTGATTTACCTCTTCACTACTTGCATTTCGATATTTTTGCATCTCTTCTAAAGAAAACTGACTACCACAATATTCACAATCCCACTTCTGAATTTCTGGATTAAAAGTAATCTTTGCTCCACAAGAAGGGCAACGATTATCCAAAGCTTCCACTAGTATCACTCCCTTATACTAAAATTATATCATAAAGTCTAATTAATAAAAAACAAGATTATTAATAACCCATACTCTTTTTGCAATATCCACAATTCCAGTACCACAATAACTACAAACTTTTTCTCCGACACTACGAATTGGTGATCCACAATTAGGACAATTCAATCCTAAGGACTTACTTTTAAGAGAAACTTTTCTAACATCAATAATATAAATAACCTCTATTTTAGCACGATCCTGTATCTTTTTACTACTTTCTTGATCTTGATGATAATTATATTCAAAACTACTAGCAAACCATATCGTAGCAATTCCCTTTTCCTTCCTATAATTAGAAATAACAGTGCGATGAATTTTAAAATGATCATAAAAAGCATTAGAAGATCCAAATTCACGAATTTTTTTATCTGCCAAGGTACGAATTTTCTCATTTTGGATAGAACTACTATCTTTATTTTCAATAGCTAAAAAATAAGAAACAATCATCTCCTCGACCATTTGTTCCAATTCAGAAATCACAAGATGAGGGAAATCTTTTCTTATCTGTTCTAAATAAAGTCGATCCATACTGGCTAAAGACTTAGGGATCTCTTCATCTTGCAATCTAGCCTCTTGTATCACCTCTTTAAGACTACTACCAAAATAGTGAATAAATTTTTTACGAAGATATAAATAAGAAAAAATCAAAAAAGAAATAAGTAAAATTACTCCAATTAAAAATGGCATAAGAAACCTCCTACTTACAGGATACCAAAAAAAAGAAAACTCTTCCACAAATTACGAAAGAATTTTCTAAAATTAACTATTTCTTTTTCATAGTAGATTCTTTTTCCACAACTTCCACAAGCATTTTTCCTTCTTTAGAATTACAATCTACATGAATATTATAAAGACCACTTTCTTTACTAACTGTATTAATTCGATTTTTATCCACTTTCATCTTATCACCATTACATCTTATGATAAGTATTAAAAAAATAGACCTAATAATTTATTCTATCTTTTTCTACACTGAGGTGTTAATACTAAACTTTTATGTTCCTCCAAATTTCGATATTTGTAAAATCTCCTATTTCTTCTAATTTCTTCAATCAAAGAAATAGTAAATGGAGATTTTTCTTTTTCTTGCTCCGCTTTCTTTAAATATTCTTCACCAAGAGAATACTTCTCTTGAACAAAACATTCTCTAGCAAAAATTAAAGTAGCAATGTTTTTTTCATTTGCATTCATTTCTAAATTAGTACATGCTTCCTCAAAAGAAATACCTAAAAAAAGCATCTTTGAAATTTGTGGAATAACATCAATACCATAATAATTATCAATATCATTATCGAATTCGGACATCTCCATTTTAAAGAAAGGCTTTTGATTAATTCCTTTTAAATGTGCAATCAAATCACTAAAATCAATAGATGAATTTGATTTCTTATTCAATTCATTTGCCACTGTTAAATAATCAATAGCAATATCATTCTCATGCTTTTTCATATAAGAAAGCCCAATTTTAGCATAAACAAAGGCAGGAGGTTCTCCACTCGCCAACATATTTTTGAAGTTTTTTATACAAAGATCATAATCACCATTCTTATATGCAGCATTTCCCTCATCCATCCAAGTCTTCAAATCAATATTAAATAAATAAGGACAAAATCTTAAAACTACTTGTTTTAATTTTCCTTCTCCTATGCTAAAAGATTGAATATCGGAAATTTTACTCACAATTTCATGGATTCTCTTTTCTCTCTCCAAAGACATTGGTCGTAATAAAAGAATGCCTCTTTCACACAAATTATCAATTTGTCGCTCAATAAATCTTACATCTCGATCATATAACATTTTTTCTTCATCCTGCGATATAGCACTTTTTTGCTTGATAGACTCAACCTGTTCTGTTGAGAAAGAATCTCTATCTTCTTCCAATGAAGAAGAAAATTCAGTACGATTATCCATATGACAAGAGATAGAATTTTCTTGGATAGTATTCTCTGATGCCTTCGTATCTATATAATCTAACCATCTTTGGATCATTAAAGCATCTTGTGTTAAAAGATACTGGAAAATTTTTTGAAAAGCATTGGTATAAAAACAAACATCAGAAGCACTTGGTACAGGAACAAGATTTCTATTATTATTCTCCGAAGAAAATCTTGCTTTAGCTAGCATAATTTCCTTTAACAACAAATAAATAGCGTCATTATAACTAGTATGCTTCTTAAAATGATGAACATATTCAGAACTAATCTTCCAAGCCGATTCATAATCTTTATTATGAATTGCAGAAAAGAACTTAGAAGAATTAGAATGCTTTTTAGGAATGATACCTGTTTTTTGTATCTCTACACAATCCCTCGTCAAAGACAAAATACTCTCATCAAATAAGTTTAAACGATGTGTTTTTTCATAGGATTCTAAAAATTCAATCACCGAATCATATTGATGTTGCTGAATCAATTGTAACAATTTTTGTCCTCGTTTTTGTTGTTCGAGTTTAGCTCTATTTAATAATGACACTGCCATAATATCTGAAGTAGCTAATTTTACCTGATGCTTTAGAACTCGATATCTTTGAAGTGCCAATGAAAATTGTTGCTTTAATACCGATAATCTAATTTGATTTCTCTGATAAAATTTCTTGGCTTGCTCAGAATCAAAAGAAAGCTCAATATCTTTAAACCGCATCTTTTGAATACGCTCCTGATACTTCAAAGGAACCTCAGTAACACAACTCAATAAATATAAATAGTAATTATAATCATTTTGATACTGTTTCTCCTGTGATTGATACAATGTATCAAAATATTGAAAACTTTCTTCATAATTAGCATCTTTAATACTTTTAAAAAACAGTGAAAAGCAAGTTTTCAAATGATTCGGATCTAGTTCATAGCACTTTTTAAAACAATCATTCGCTCTATCATATTCCTTTTTAGCAAGCAACTCTTTTCCATAATGAAATAAATGATCAACAGAAGAAAAAGAATAATATCCTCTTTTTTCCCTTACGATTACTCCTTCATTGAGCAAATTAGTCAAATCATAAGCATGAAATCCATACTCTTTTAACTGTTTCGTAGATAATACCTGATTATCAATAAATCCCTCATATAGCTGCTTGAAACATTTCTCATCAACCATGAACACACCTCGCTCATAAAACATCTACAAACTCACTATATAATGTACTGCATTTAATGTCAAGAAAGAAAAAAATAAAATCATACTTATTTTAAAAACACAACAATACAAAAAATACACTTCTGAAAAGAAGTGTAAATTTTTATTTCGTTGGTCTAATTTCCTCTTTACCGCCCATATATGGTTGCAATACTTTAGGAATTCTAATACTTCCATCTTCTTGATAATTATTTTCAATGAAAGCAATAAGTCCTCTAGGAGTCGCAACCACTGTATTATTCAAAGTATGTAAGAAATAAGTTCCTTTTTCTCCTTTTTTACGAATACCAAGACGTCTAGCTTGAGCATCTCCTAAGTTAGAACAACTTCCAACTTCAAAATATTTCTTCTGACGAGGAGACCATGCTTCAATATCACAAGATTTTACTTTTAAATCAGCTAAATCTCCACTACAACATTCAAGTTGTCTTACAGGAATATCTAAACTTCTAAAGAAGTCCACTGTCAATTTCCACATTTTTTCATACCAATCCATAAACTCTTCAGGATCACAGATAACAATCATCTCTTGCTTTTCAAATTGATGAACACGGTAAAGTCCTCTCTCTTCTAATCCATGAGAACCTCCTTCTTTTCTAAAACAAGGAGAATAACTTGTCATATGAATAGGAAGTTCACTATCCTTAATAATTTGATCTTTAAATTTACCAATCATAGAATGTTCTGAAGTACCAATTAAATATAAATCTTCTCCTTCAATCTTATACATCATAGCTTCCATCTCAGGAAAAGACATAACACCAGTAACAACATCACTATGAATCATAAATGGTGGAATGGCATAAGTAAATCCAGCATCAATCATAAAGTCTCTAGCATAAACAAGCATAGCTTCATGAAGACGAGCAATATCTCCTAATAAATAATAAAATCCCTGTCCACTCGTTCTTCCAGCCGCCTCTTTATCTAAACCTCCTAAACGTTCAATAATATCTGCATGATAAGGAATCTCATACTCTGGAACAATAGGATCACCAAATTTTTCTACTTCAACATTTTCTGTATCATCTTTACCAATAGGAACAGAAGGATCCATAATTTGTGGAATGACCATCATTCGATCTTTAATTTCTTTCTGAAGAGTTTCCTGTTCTTGCTCTAACGCAGTAATTTCTGAAGCAGTAGTGGCAATCTTCTTCTTTATCTGCTCTGCTTCTTCTTTCTTTCCCTCTTTCATTAATTTTCCAATTTCACCACTCAAACGGTTTTTATCTGCTTTTAGACCATCTGCTTTTACTTGAACCTCACGAACTCTTTTATCCAAATCATATACTTCATCTACCAAAGGAAGTTTTTCCTCTTGAAACTTCTTTCTAATATTTTCTTTTACTAAATCTCTATTTTCTCTAATTAATTTAATATCTATCATAATATAATACCTCTACCTTTTCTATAGTTTCTTATTTTATCAAATATTTTTTCTTTTGCTGTGTAATACATCAATTGATCTCTTTCCCTCTTAGAATATTTCTTTTCTAAAGTTTGTAAAACTTCTGTTGCCAAATTAGCATAATTATATATGGACACTTCACCATAAACCGGATCTGCATCTTTACAAAAATTCATATCATCTGTTGCTAACGCAACATGATCAATTCCCATAATCGATGAAATATATTCAATATGTTGTAAATAATAATCTCTACTATCTATATTTGGATAAATAGCAGGAAGTACAAAACCAAGATGAGCAAATACACCAACCACTCCACCAACAGAACGTAATTTTCTCAACTGCACATCAGTCAAGTTACGCTCTCTATTGCAAAGTTTTCTGCTATTAGAATGACTTGCATAGCAACAAACAGCAACTCCTTTTTTTTGAGTATCTTGAATCAATGCAATCATATCATCAAATGTTCTAGCATTAGCATGGGACAAATCAATCCCCATCCCTAAAGAAATCGCTTTTTTCAAAAGAATCTTTCCCACCTCGGTCAATCCATAACTTCCACGATTCCCCGAGGCATACTTATTCGGAGTATTCCAAGTAAGCATCAAAGCATCGAGTCCAGCATCATATAACCGCTCCAATTCTACTTCATCTTTAATATAATCTGCACCTTCAATACTATATAAAATATCCAAATCAGGAAGATACATATCTAGAACATGCTTCGCCTGACAAAACATTTCTAACACAGAAACATTCTTTTGATAATAACACGGATCCAATTCTTTGATCATTTCCTCTTCACTCATAAAATATAAATTAGCAATTACTCCACGTACATTATCTTTGCGAAAATAAGAAACAATCTCTTCCAAATAAGAAGAATCCTTTTTCAAATAAGCAAGATAAGCAATAGTCAACAAATCATAATGAGTATCAATCATAATATTCCTCCTAATAAAGAAAAAGAGAATAGCCAAGGAGTGCTAAAAGCACGGTGCCATCCTCTTTTTTTCTTAATTTGATAACGGAACTTCCGGAGATATCTCATCTATAGAGTAGATAAATAAGTCTTTAATATCGTTTTCACCAACCACGAATTCTCTATGATTAAAGGATCTTATTATTAGTTCTAATCATCGATTTGTTATTATTATATGACAATTCAAAAATTTTATCAAGGATTTTCTAATTACTAACACAAAGAATCGCATCCTGAGGAGGAGATACTGAAGAGACTTTGTCAACACTATCCATTGACTCAAGATCGTACTCTGATAATTCGATAAATCCATTTTCTCCATCCGTAATACTAATAGAATAAACAGGCCTAATATTCGTATTATCAATTATTACAAAACCATTCAAAGCTTCTCCATTAAAAGAAGATTTCTTGATTTTATCATTTTTAAAATAATCTCCTTCTACAAAGTATACATAAAAAATTCTGCCAGAAGTATGAATACTCTCCCCCGTATCACAAGTATAGCTAGATTCCGATATATCAGTAATAGCAGATTCTAAAATAGCTTCCGTCTGCTCTAAATATGAATTTGTCTGCATACTAGAAAAACCACTAACGATAGAATCTAAATTACCAAGTACAAGTCCCGCAATTCCCCATAAAGCAAAAATACCAAAAAGCAATAAAATTTGCCGATTAAGTTTATACGTATTTTCTGAAGTCTTTTCGCCGTTTACTTGTGCTTGAGAAACATCTTTTGGAATATAGATAATCCCTTCATAAGCAACATTCGAACCAAATGCAATTGCCGGAATCATAATAAAACCAAAAAATAAAGTAAGCCAACCACTTTTTCCAAATTTTTTTCCTAACTGATAAGTAGAAACCAAAGAAATAATCGTACCAACTATAGGAATAAAGGAAAGTAAAAAGTAAATTCCACTCCCCATACTAATTTCATACTGAATCCATTGTCCATAGATTGGAACAAAAAAAGACCACCATGGACGATTTGCTTTCATATAAAGAAATTGCATTGCTAAAAAATAAAAGAAGATAAACGTAAGCATAAGTAAAACCACATTATAAACAGGATCAGCAAAAAGCGCAGCAAAATCCTTCGTAAAGGAAAACATAACTACTGTCAAAATCACAACAGAAATTAAAAATAATAAAACATTGACTAAAAAGCACGTTTTTCTCTTACCAGCCTTGTCAGCAAGAACTTCTCCACGAACAGCCTCATTACCGATTGCCAAATTTAAATTATTTTCTCCTACAACATACGGTTGCTGTTGTCCACCTTCTGTTACAGTCCCAGTAGCATATGCCCTCATTGAACGATTATCAGGATGATCATAATTTAAATTACCACACTTCATACAATATCGTTGATTTTTTTTCATAGGTGCACCACAACGATTACAATAAATAACATCATTATTTACAGAACCTTCCATTAGAATCCCTCCTACTCCTATATTATTATATAGTTTATCATAGAAAAGAAAAAATAGAAACCAAAAAAGAAAAAAAAAGGCTTATTTAGCCTCGATAATTAATTTAATGGCAGTACGTTCCTCACCATCAATAGCAATATCTTGAAAAGCAGGAATACATACCAAATTTTTTCCGCTTGGAGCAACAAAACCACGAGCGATAGCTACTGCTTTAATAGCTTGATTTAATGCACCTGCTCCTACTGCTTGAATTTCCACCGTTCCTTTTTCTCTAAATACATTAGCAAGAGCCCCTGCTACGCTATTTGGATTAGATTTACTGCTAACTTTAAGTGTTTCCATAATAATTAATTCCTCTCTTTCTGTACAATAAATCATATGAGAGAAATAAAAAGATATGACACATAATTAATCTTCTGTATACCATGTCGTAGCAATTTTATCTCGATTAATTTCGACACCATTTTGATAAGTATGCAAATAAGTAGTATATCCTCTAGGAGCAATCTGGACAGATTCCGTAGAATAAGTTTTCCCACCCATAGCATCATGATTCGACCAAAAATCAACGTGTGCTTCTCCGCCAATAGCATAGGCTGAAACATAGATAGGATAAGAATAGGTATTACGAAATTGAAAATCAACATTCCATCCACTAGAATAACTAGCAACCGTTGCATCCAGTCCTCCTGCTACATATGGAGACTTAGCCGCATGAGGATATCTTTTAACGATTTCTAATCCTCCCAATAAAGCTGTATTATAAATTGTCGTAGCAATCTGACAAACACCATTCCCAACAAATTCATAATAAAAAACATAACCATCTTTATTATATGGTCCAGCATAATTATAAAATGAAAATATCTCTCCAGGTAGAATAATCGCACCATCAATATAATTTAAAGCAACTTTTAGATTGGTTGCTCTAGTGATATAAGGATCAAAAGTAGTTACAAAGGAAGAGACCTTCGTATCAATAGTTTGATAACTCTCATTATTAACAGCATAATCTACAACACCATCTAACGTAACTTTTTCATAGTCTCCAATAGAACCTTGCAACAATGTAACCAACTGTTGTAATGATTTATCAATATCCAAAGAATAACCATTCGTTCCAGAAACATATTGCAATACCCTATCATCGCTCATAGAAAAATAGCTATCAACCTTACCAACATCCACCACACTTTTTAACTGAGTTAAAAAATTACGTAATAACTCTTCATCATACAATAATCCATATTTAAAAACCTGTCGTTCATTTTTTTGTAATATTGAAAATTTTTCTCCATACGTAAGAGAATTTTGATATATAGTGATAGTATCTATAATTTTATTTTTATTCACACTAAGACCTAAATCTTGATAAGTATAAGTATACTCTACACCATTACACTCCACTACAATTTTACTGTCCAAAATAGAATCCATATAAGAATCAATCTTTTGATCTAAATCTTCAAAAGAAACAAGAGATAAAGAATACTTTTCTAAATATGTATTTGGCAAAATTATAGTATCATACTTTTTAATTTGAATCACTTCATATATAAATAATCCGACTATAGCAAGTACTATAATACTCAATAAAGTAATCAAAAAAATTAGAAATATTTTCCTCGATTTCCAAACCTTTTCTTGCACACATCATCCATCCCAATCTTAACTTAAAATAACTACTACCTATCTTATACATTTTATTATACCATTGCGAAAGAAAAAAAAAAATAAAATTCTAATCACTAGAAGCATCCGTAAAACGCAATAAATAACCATCAGGATCTTGAACTAAAAATTCACAATCCACATATTTTTTATCATCCACCATATACTCATTATACATAATATCTTTAAATAATGGATAAGAATTTTCTTTTAATCTTTGATAAATCAACTCAAATGAAAAAACCTCCATACTAAGATTGATCCCTCTACCAAAAGGATAACTCAATTCTCCTACATTCCAATGATCATTAATTTCTTCGATCATAATTTGATTTCCTTCAAGTTCTAAAAAACAAAATTTATCATCAATTCGCTCATACATAATATGAAACCCTAACATAAGATAAAATTCTTTACTTTTTTGAATATCAGAAACTGATAATTCTGGAATTAAACGGTTAAACTTCATAAACATCCACCTACTAATAACGTTTATACACAAAATCTAAATCAAATTTAATATATAATACATTTGTTCGTATGTCAATAAATATTTTCTCATTTAAAAAATTAAATACAAATAAAAAGAGAAATAATTAAATTTCTCCACTTACCAAATCTTTAATCCCTCGGTAAAATAATTGCAGATAACTAAGTGGCAAAACCTCTTCATCAACCACCAATGTTCCAGTAGAAACAATTTTATCATTTTCTTTTACCAAAATTTTACCTACCACATCACCAGACTTTAATGGTAGTTCAATTTTATCTAATTGAATATCATAACAATACTTATGAGTGTCAGTATCTAAATCCTCTACAACACCTAAATTATTTTGCAAAACAATTTGAATCTTAGAAGGTTCTGCTTTTTCTAAATCTAATTCCTGAACCACTTCTCCTTTTTTCTTAAGTACACTCATCTTAATATTACTAAATCCATAGTCTAAAAAATCCATTGTTTCACTATTACGAACCTTACTATCACTCTCTCCCAAAACAATAGCAATTAAACGTAAATCATTTTTAACAGCAGTAGCTGCTAGGCAATATCCTGCTGCATCGGTATGACCTGTCTTCAATCCGTCTGCTCCTTCATAAAAACGAACCAATTTATTGGTATTGACAAGCCAAAATTTATTTTCTGTATCTTCTCTTAAATAATCTTCATAGACAGAAGAAAACTTTAAAATATCCGGATGATTCATAACCAATTCTCTAGCAATCATAGCCATATCATAAGCACTAGAATAATGATCCTCTTCATCCAAACCAGTACAATTCTTAAAATGCGTATTTTTAAGTCCTAGATCTTTTACTTTCTGATTCATCAACTCCACAAATTTTGCCTCAGTCCCACTAATCACTTCAGCCATAGCAACCGTAGCATCATTCCCACTAGCCATGGAAATTCCCTTCATCAAATCTTCAATAGAAATCTTTTCGCCTTCACTTAAATAAATCTGTGAACCACCCATATCCGCTGCATTTTTACTAACAGTAACAACATCATCCCAATGAATCTTTCCCTGCTCTATTTGTTCTAAAATGATAATTTGAGCAACCATTTTAGTCATAGAAGCAACAGCAACCTGTTTATCTTTTTCTTTCTCATAGATAATTTTGCCAGTATTGGCCTCAATCAAAATACCACTAGTCGCATTAGGGATTAATGTTGAAGCATCAGACTCTACAGCCAAAGTAGAAAAGGGCATCAACAAAACTGCTACAACAAATAAAAAACTACCAAATTTTTTCATGTCTACCTCCTAATTTTTTTTATGTCAAATAAAGTAAAATTATACATAAATTCTCATTTTAATGCTATGATAGAATTAGGTGATAATATGGCAAAGAAAAAAAAGAAAAAATTAAAACTCAAAAAAAAGAATTTTGCTATATTTTTGCTTTGCATTACCTTAATAATAGGAAGTATATCCTACGGAATATATATTTTATCATCACCGCATGCAAAAAAAACAAAGGAAATGAATAATACCAAGGAAGAAATAAAACTTCAGCAATTAAATCATATTGAAAAAAAGATAGATTATTTCAATAACGACTACTTAGATCGCTATATTGATTACAAAAACAAAAATAAAGATTTATCTATAAAAGATATTATTATAGAAGTAAATATTGGTCTAGACAACGATTATTATACAAACACCAAAGAAACACCATATCTCAATAAAAGCTACATATTAGTAAATAAATATAATTACTTGCCAGAAGACTACGTTCCAAAGAATCTAGAACCAATTAGTGAAGAATATGCTAGAAGTGGCATGCAACTAGTAAACTATGCAAAAGAGGCATTCGAATCTTTAGCAACAGATGCCAAAAAAGATGGAATGACTATTGTTGCCATGTCTAGCTATCGAAGTTACCAATATCAAGAAAATTTATATAATCGTTATGTTCAAGAAGACGGAAAAGAAGCCGCCGACACCTATTCAGGAAGGCCTGGATTTTCCGAACATCAAAGTGGTCTTGCAGTAGATGTATATAATGGAGAAAAAGATTATACCGACTTTGAAGAAACGGAAGAGTTTGAATGGATGCAAGAAAATGCATACAAATATGGCTTTATCTTAAGATTTCCAAAAGAAAAAACCAAACAGACAGGTTATCAATATGAATCTTGGCATTATCGATATGTAGGAAAAGAAATTGCCACCTACATTCATGAAAAAAAGATAAGTTATGAAGAATATTACGTAACCAAAATTGAAAATCAACAATATGAAAAAACCACAAACAAGACTTAAAAATCTTAATGTGGTTTTTTACTAGTCAAATTTTTTTCGAAAGAAAAGATATAAGTGATAAAATATAGTAATCAAAAGCCAAAAAGCAAAAATAAAATTACTAACCTGAACAATCGATAAAACCATATTATTTTGATACAATAAAACAGGATCTGCTAAAGGCAATTGCTCATAATAAGAAATCGCAACAAATGAAAAAAAGAAAAAATAAAGTAGAGAAAACAACGAATAATTAAAGGTCTTTTTTACTTTTCCAATTTTCTTACTATACATAGTATAAATAATTGCAATCGTAACACAACAAAAAATAAGAAAATAAATTGCTGTGGATGGAAAATAAATATAATCCATGATAGATTTTAATAAAAAATCAATACAATAGAAAACATAAGAAGAATTATAAACTATTAAAAGAACTACAAACACCAAAAATAAAATAGTCAAAAATATATGAACAATTTTATTTTGATATTTCAAATTAATAATTAAAAACAAGAAAAAAAGGAAGCAAAGTAAGAATAATTCAATTGCTAAAAAAGAAGAAGTAAGATATTGAAAAATAGAACCCACTTTTTCTGCAATAGATAAATTCATACTGTCACCTCCAAACTAAGCTACCAATTCTGCAATATAAATTGTCTGCTTTGTATCATCATTTTTCGTACAAGTAATTAACGTTAACGTAGTTTTATCATAATTTCTTTGAATTTTAACAGTTCCAGTTTTTTCCACATCATAAATGTTAACAATTTGATAATGATATTTCTTTCCGTGATAAGTAATATAAACATCATTTCCAATTTGCAATTGATATAAATAAGCAAAATAAGAAATATAAGCATCTCCAGAATGTGCCATCAAAATTAAATTACCACGATCTACATCAGGCATAGTAGAACCTTTTACAAGGGTAACATTATATTGAATACTATTATATTTAGAATCGAGATCATAAAATCCCCGTTTTAAACTAATTCGAGGAATTTCCAAAACTCCTAAATATTTACTATAATCAATCGCAGGAGGAGGAGATACTACCGGAGTATTGTCAGAAGAAATATTATCCACGATTGGCACATTTTCCACAACCTCTTCCTGAAGCACTGTAGGAATTCGTTCAAACATAGCAATTTGCATCTCAGAGAAAACTTCACTTCTCAACTTTAACAGATGATTCCAAGATAAAATCCCAATCCCCAAAAATACAAGGAAAGAGCCAATTAACAATAAATGGCTCTTTTTAACTTTCTTTTTTCTATCTATTCTCTGATGTTTTAGCGTTTGCATAAATAATACCTATACCACTTAACAAAACAATTAAACCAATAAAGTAAACAGTTTGAGCCGTACTCATACTAGTATCAGGAACCTCTGGAGTATAATTAAGTTCGATATCCAATCCTTTATTAACATTATTATTAACTGTTTCTACACTAGAAATCGTCTGACACTCAGAAGCAACATAATAATTTCCTTCATACGTCTTAAATGAACCAGTAACAGAAAGTTGGATTGTTTTATTTTCCTCAGTAACATTAGCAATAGGAATTCTTAGATAAAACTTAGTACCCGTAGATAAATTATCTAACTCAGTCATTTCCTGACCGTCTTCTCCAATAATTTTTGTTCCATTAGGTGATTGTGATAATTCCAACTTGAATCCATTAAAATTCTCAGAAGGAGAACCAGTAACAGTAATCATAGAAGTCTCATAATACTCTTCATCACCACTAACAGTAATCTCCTCATCTTCTCTAGAAATATTCAACGTCTTATTAGGTGTATGACGAACAGCCAATGCCTGTGATACTAATGGCTCAATATATGTTGTATATAAATTCTTTCCTCCAGCAGAATAAGCAGTCATACCATCATCATAATCGTCAATAGTCTCAACATAAACCCCTGTTTCTGATTTAATAGCAGCTAAGTCCTCTTCAGAAAGCTGAATCTTAGCTAAGTAAGTTGGATCTGTAATATTGTCTGCTTTAGCAGCCTCATTCAAATATACCCAAATAGAAACTTGTGTAATCCAAGTTTGAAGATAATTATTTAACTTTTGACCATCGTTCATAAAATCCTTATTAGGATAAGAATTAGCCATGACATAAAGCAATCCATAATCCGTAATCATATCACCTTTAGTATAAGAATGACTCTCACAAAAATCAACCCCATGTTCTAAACAGAAAACTGGAATTCCAGAAGAAGTATGATATTGAACAACATTAAACTCACCTCTACTACCTATAATAGTAGCATTTACCTCTGCTGTTTCAAACTGATCTGGCAAATGATTTTCTACATCCGGAATTGCATAAGAAACTTGATTAAATCCTGCAGAAATTAAAGATACCACTGCTACAAATGCTAAAACAAAAGAGCAGATAATAGAACCTTTAGACTGCATAAACTTTTGAAAATTCGATTGTTTATTATTTTGATTATTTTCCATATATATCTTTTCCATACACACCCTACCTTTATACTAGTATTATATCATATTTTTTATATTTTCAAACTATTTTTTCATTTTATCAAAAAAATATTTTCAAATGATTGTAAATCCACTCTTTTATTATAATAAACCTCTGCTAAGACCGTACCTTTTGTTACAAAAGAACCAACATGATTTTTTAAAACAACTCCGACCTCATAATCAATACTATCCTCTTTACTTTCTCTACCAGCACCAAGCATCATGGATAATTTTCCCAAAGCCAAAGCATCAATAGATGCAATAACTCCATCTTTAGAAGCTAAAATCTGTTCTTTTTCTCTGTGAATAGATAAATCAGAAATATCCCCACCTTGTTCTTCTACCAATTGTAAAAATTTATGATAAGCTTGCAAAGAAGAAACACTCTCTTCTACTAACTTTCTAGCATCTTCTTTTGAAATTCCTTTGCCCATACTAACCATCTCACTAGCAAGATCAAAACACAAAGAAACTAAATTACTTTCTTTTTCTTTACCTTGTAATACATCAATTGCTTCTAAAACTTCTAACCGATTACCAATAGCATAACCCAATGGAATATTCATATCACTAATTACTGTTCGAACTTCTCTATTATAATATTTACCAATTTTAACAACCAGCTCACTCAATCTTTTCGCATCTTCCATCTTTTGTAACAATGCCCCATTGCCAACTTTGATATCAATTAAAATCTTATCAGCCCCAGCTGCTATCTTCTTACTCATAATACTAGAAGCAATTAAAGGAACAGAAGAAACAGTAGCAGTAACATCACGCAACGCATATATCAATTTATCCATGGGAGCTAGATTGGCAGTCTGTCCCGTAATGGCAACACCAATTTTTTTTACCTGCTCAATCATTTCAGAATCACTTAAATCGATTTGGAATCCTGGAATACTCTCAAGTTTATCTATCGTTCCTCCTGTATATCCCAACCCTCTTCCACTCATCTTTACCACAGGAATCCCTAAACTAGCAACGATTGGAGCAATAATCAAGGTCGTTTTATCACCAATACCTCCCGTAGAATGCTTATCCACCTTAATTCCAGGAATCATAGAAAAATCTAATATTTCTCCACTTTCAATAAAAATCTTAATCAAAGAAAAGGTCTCTTCATCTGTCATTCCTTGAATACAAACGGCCATAAGAAAGGAAGACATCTGATAATCTTTAACCTTCCCTGCCATATATCCCCCAAAAATAGTATTTAATTCTTGATAAGATAATTCTTGTCCTAATCGTTTCTTATTAATAATATCGACAATCATAAAATCTCCTTTCGAAAAACACAAGTATCACGAACTTGAAATCCTAGTTTTTGATACAAATGATGAGCAGCTACTCTAGAAGGGTTGGAAGTCAATTCCAAATAAGCAATATTTTCATCATGACATAAAGAAAAAACCTTTTCAAATAATTGAGTAGCAATATGCCTTCTTCGATAATCAGAATGAACACATACATAACTGACAAAAAAATAATACTCATCACGTATTGGATCCAAGCAACGACTTAATAGCAAATGCCCAACTACTCGACCATCAGCAATTGCTACAAGTTCTACATCACCAGAAGAAACTTTACCTTTTTTAGAAACAAAAAAAGCCTCCTGCAATAATTCATTCAAAGAGGATAAATCCCTCTCCTCATATTCTCTTATTTCCATAACATCGACCTTACCTTTTCTAAATTATACCATAGATAAAAACAGAAATGAAGCAAATTATATATAAAAAGGCCAGCAAAATAAATCGCTGACACAAAACTAATTCTTTTTCTCTTTAGAAGTTAAAAAGGTAACTTTTTCGGCAATAATTTCCATGAGATATACCTTCTCATTTTCCTTCTCCAAAACCCTGGACTGCACCCGACCTTTAACTCCTACAATATCACCCTTTCCACAATATTCAGCAGCATTTTCAGCAATATTCTCAAAAGCAACACAATCAATAAAATCAGTATCGTAATTTCCTTCCATATTCTTAAAACTTCTAGGAATAGCCAAAGAGATAGTAGCAACCTTTTTCCCTTTTTCTGATTTATAAACAGAAATATCTCTAGTAAGACGCCCAACTAAAACAATCTGATTTAACATACATCACCTCCTTTCAGGAAGTATCATATCCAAAGAAAAGTTTCTCTGCAACCGAACAATTTTAATAAATTAAAAAAGAAAACTACTAAAAAATAAAAAAAACAACTTTGAAAAAAATTTTTTTTCAAACAAAAAAAAGTTGAATAAACAACTTCTATAATAAAAATAAATTTCCAAATTTTTATGAAAGAACCCTTCGGAATACATCTTCACTCTTTTCTAAGGCATAAACCAAATGATCTACATCTTCTTCAGTATTATATAAATACATACTAACTCGAACTGTATGATTTACCTGAATTTCGTCTTTTAACATTTTAGCACAATGATTTCCAGCACGGACATAAATATGATGATGATTTAAATACATCGAAGTCTCCTGTGGAGCAACACCAACAATATTAAAGGCCAAGATACCACTATCAGAAGATTTATTATACATAATAATATTAGGTATTTTCTCTAATTTAGATACCAAATATTTTTTCAATTTTATCTCATGAACACGAATATTTTCCATACCAATGTCCATTAAATATAAAATGGCTTGCCTCAATCCAATCACTTCCGCAATTGGTGGAGTCCCTGCTTCAAACTTAAATGGTACACGTTTTAACTCATAAGAAAATGACGCATCAAAAGACTGATTCATTCCTCCACCATAACATAACGGCTCCATCTCTTCTAACAGTTCATATTTACCCACCAAAACACCAACACCAGTTGGTCCTAACATTTTATGACCAGAAAAACTTAAGAAATCAATATTACTTTTCTGAAAATCAACAGGAACATGTGGTACACTTTGAGCTCCATCTACACAAAATAAAATATTCTTTTGCCTACAAATTTCTCCAATTAAATCAATATCTCGCACATCACCAATAACATTTGTAATATGGGCAATAGAAATCACTTTCGTATTTGAAGTAATATAAGAACGCAAACGTTCAACAGTTAATTCATAATTATCATCTAAATCAACATATTTAATAACAATCCCTATCTCTTCCTGCAAACGAAGCCAAGGCAAAATATTAGAAGCATGTTCTGCTTTAGTAAGCAAAACCTCATCCCCAGAATGAAGATGATTTCGCATATATCCAAACACAACCATATTAATAGACATAGTCGTTCCACTAGTAAAAATAACTTCTCGACTATCTTTACAATGAATAAACTTTTTTACAACTTCCCTTGTATCATCATATAAGCGATTAGTAACTACAGAAGCATCATAATCTCCACGATGAATATTTGAGGTATGCTCTGTATAATATTTAGTCAAACTATCGACAACAGAATATGGTTTTAACGTAGTAGCACCATTATCAAAATAAACAATATCTTGAGAAAGCATAGGAAAATCTTCTCGATGCACAAAATCACCTCCATACATAATGCATAATGCCATAAAAACAAATGATTTCCTTTAATTATTCCTACCTGATATATAATATCTTATACAAAAAAAAAGAGAGATACCATAACATTATCCCATCTTTCAAAAATTTATTTTTAAGCAACCCTAGCCATAATAGGAGAATTTACCTCTTGTTCCTCACTATAATTTTGTCCTCCTAATAAAACCTGAGCATCAGCCAATAATTTCATTAATTCATCTTTTCCTTCTACTTGAGGTTTTAAAGATGCAATCTCTTGTTCTTGAGTAGAAATAACTTTACGCTGCTCATCAACTGTAGACTGCAAAGAAGAATTTTCTGACTTTAGCTGTTTATTTTGATTTTCCATTTCTTCAAATCTTTCTCTATAAGAATCATTCTCTTCTGCTATTTTTTGAGATTGAGTGATAATTTTATTTAACTTCTGTTCATAAGAAACAATTTTCTCCTGTTGTGCTTTATTTTGTTGAATCAACTTAGCCAAAGTAGAAGTAGTCTCTTCAATAATAGGTGGTTGCATATCTTTCTTATTGTCAACATCCACATTTTTTTCAGTATTTAAGTCAGAAGAATCTTCCTTTTTCTCAAAAGATAAATTTTCTGGAAAAATCGAAGCATTAGCAACAGAAGAATTGATCGCAGGAGGAACTTCTGGGGCTACTACTTGAGAAGAAAATACATCAAATGGCATCTCTGTATGTTTTTCTTCTTTCGTCATCTGTTTCTCATCCTTAGAATCATCTTCCTTCACTTCTTCTAATTCTTTGTCTGCAAATTCAGAACTAGAATTAATTTTCTGTGAATCCACAGGGTGAAACAAATCAACCACTGGAATTGGGGTATTAACTTCTTTTTCTTCACTAGCAGAAGGAATACTCTCGACTACAGGTTCAGGAGAAACAATCGCATGATCAATTGCTCCTGGAGGCAATATTGCATCTGCTACATTTAAAGGAGTCTCCTCTTTGCTTCCCTCTTTTGCATGATCTTGTGAAAAAGAATAATTCAAAACATCAGAACCTGCTACATTTTTACTAAAATAAAGTATCTCATCGCTAATACCAATAAAACTATAATACTCATTATTTAATAAATTATGACCGTCTAAATCACAAACTGTCGCTTCTGAAAACTGATCATTAAATACAAATCTACCATGTTGTCCCATCAAAGAATTCATCTTATCTTTAATCATAGCCGGAGTAGTAACCAATTTTGTAGCAAATAATGGATCTTTTCTATTACGTACTGCTTCTAAAACACTTTCAGTAATAGGCTGTGCTCTCTCTACTACCAAAGCCTTATCTAAAACTGGTTTAATCGACTTGTTCTCACAAGGAATGATAACATCACCTTTTTCATTAATCACTCCTACATGAGAAGCAACAACAAGTGGATCGATCGCTTCTACCAAAAGAGTAGATACAATGATATTTCCATTACTAAGCTTCCCACCTGGTAAAAAATAATACTGAGTATGATCATCCATCTCCATATATGTAGCTCGATAATCTGAACGCTCCTTATACTGAACCACCGCTTCTTTAATTTGCATATTTAACACCACCTATTTTATACCATCCATTATAAATAATATTAACACAAAAAAGGAAGTAAAACAACCACTTTTGCTCATTAAATAACTTTTTTTCATCATTTGCTTTTTCTTAAAAGAAAAGATACAATAGTACTGGTGGTAATCAATGAAAAAACAAAAAAGATTAACAATATATATGGCCATATTCAGTTTTTTTCTCTTTATATGTTTTGGAATCATCATAGTAACAGAAAAACTAGCCCCATATTTTGTACCAAAAATAGACGAAAAACTAAACACCTATTTAGAAAAAAACTATTCTGAAAAATTAGCAGAATGGTCCATAAAAAAAACAGTTTACAAAAATACCATTTATCAAATGAAAGTCACTTCAAAAGAAAATAAAAATTTATATTTTACCGTAAAATATCAAAACAAAAAAATATCAGATACTTATCAAGAAGATTATATAGAAGGGAAAACTCTTCTAACTACATTAAGTAATAATCTAGAAAAAAAGTTAGAAGAAAAATATAAAGACTCTTATCATATCAAAACTCTATCTACATGGAATAACTATAATAAAACAACACAAGAAAAAATACTGAAAAATAACACCATCGAAGATGTACCAATATACACGCTAGAAAAAGAAATTGTAACAGAATGGACAGCAGAAAATATGGTAGAAAGCATCTTAACATTACATAAAACTTTAAAAAAAGATAATATTACTCCTAAAAATTATAATTTGACTATCACAGATAAAGCAAAAGTTAAAAATTCAATAAAAATTGTAAATCTTTCTTCTTCAATCGTGGAATCCACCCAACTAACAAAAATATTAAATGATATACTTAATAACAGTCAAAGCGAAATATTAAAAACAAATCATATTAGTTATCAAATTTTAAACTAAAAATATGAAAAAAGACCAAAAAAATACCAAAATGACATACTATTTTGGTATTTTTTTATCTTATATAAGATTAAGCACAAAAGTCTTTATTTTTAAAGAAAAGAGGCTTTCCATTTTTAATAACAGATAGCCCCGCCTAAAATAATAGCAAGTAAGATATATAGAATAATAATAACTAAATAACCGTTACCTCTTCTACCAGTGGTAGCATTATTTTCGCAACAAGACATTTAAAACACCTCCTTAAATATAAGCACCTAAAATGATGATTAAAAGAATAAATAATACTAAAATAATAGCTGAAGATGATACACAATTAGCCATGCTTTTTCCTCCTTTTTTTATGCTTTCACCTTATTCTATGGCAAAACCTTAATTTTGTGATTATATCTGCCATATTTATTGCACTAAATTTAATTTTTTGTTATTATAATTAAGTGGACGAGGAGGAAAAAAATGAAAAATAAGAAAATAATTTTAGGCTTAACCACTCTAATAGCAATCACTTCTATCGCAACTGGTTGCGGACAAAAAGCAGAACTAAAAGATGGTGCAGAAGTTGCTGTATCTATAAATGGAGAAAAAATTACCGCTACAGAATACTACAATGAAATAAAGAAAAGTAGCATTTCCCAATTAGTAGATATGATTGATCATAAACTTTTTGATGAAAAATATCCTTCAGACGAAGAAGAAACAGAAGCAATAGATCAACAAATTTCTCAAATGAAAAGCAGCTATCAAAATGAAGAGTTATTTCTTAGCTTCATTCAACAATACTTTGGTGTAAATAATGAAGACGAGTTAAGAGAAATGCTAAGTCTAGAATATAAAAGAAATGAAGCAGTCAATGATTATATTAAAGAAAATCTAACGGATAAAGAAATTGAAGATTATTATAATCAAAACATTATCGGCGACATCAAAGCAAAACACATCTTAATCGCACCAGATGTATCTGATGATGCTACCGATGAAGAAAAGACAGAAGCAGAAGAAAAAGCTCTAAAAAAAGCACAAAACATTATAAAAAAATTAGAAGATGGACAAGATTTTGAAGAGCTTGCTAAAAAATATTCCGATGACGAGGCAACTGCAGAAAGCGGAGGAGAACTAGGATATTTTCAAGCCGATGAAATGGTAGAAGAATTTGCAGATGCCGTAAAAGAATTAGAAAATGGAGAATATACGAAAGAACCAATAAAAACAAAATTTGGATATCATATCATCTTAAAAGAAAATCAAAAAGAAAAAGCAGAACTAGAAGAAGTAGAAGATGATATCAAAGAAACACTAACAGAAAACAAACTAACAGAAGATAGTTCCTTACATTATCAAAAACTAATTGATATTAGAGAAGAAAATAAAATTACTTGGAAAGATGATGAATTAAAAGAACAATATGAAAAATACATGGATCAGTTAATTGAAACAGCAAAAAGTACTACAGCATCCTAAAAAATATAGACAAACCAGTCTATATTTTTTATTTTATGAAGAAACATTTAAAGATTGATAAAGAACAAAACCCTTTTTTTGAATTATTTTTTTATAGTTCTCATGATATTTTAAATAAATACCAATAGGAGAAGAAGATGGTACTAAAAAATAATCAAACTGATATTTTTTTATAAGTTTTTCATAATCATTATGTAATTGAGAAATATTATAATAATCCTGATAATTATAAGGTCCATATAAATCTGCTCTACCATCAACAAAAACCAAAATATCCTGATCAATTAAATAACCACCATAATCATAATAATTATATAATCGTTGAGGGTTCTTTTTGCGAAGAATTGAAATAATTTCAGAAGAAACAATTTCATTTTTCTGAATCTGAAAATTAGAACCAGTAAAAAATAATCCTAAACATAAAATACTGAGCATTACCAAAGATAAAGCCGTCCCCGAATCATACTTTCTCTTAGGAATATAATCAAAAATAAAATAACTACAAAAAATATATACATAAGGCCAAAAACGAATACTTTTCAAACCTAAAAAAGCAGAACAAGCAAATAACACAAGATCCAAGAATCGAATTTTTCTCTTACTAAACAAAAGAATTAAAAAAACTACTAATAACAATATTAAATAAGGATAATGCGCCAAATTACTAAGATCCGTAGGATGCCATTCTACAATTGCCATTTGCATGAAACTATCTGCCATATTCTGATAAGGATAAAAAATCATTTTGATCCCATGAGGATTCACAAAAATGGCTAAAATACAAAAAATCATAACAATAAAATATCGACGCAATGGAAGAAAACTCAATCGCTTAGATTCAATTTTAGAAAAGCGAAATTGAACAATCCCACAAAGGAAAAATAAAAAACATAATAAATAACTCAAGTTGCTAGATCCACCATGCATATTAGCCCACAAAACTGTAAGAAAAGGTAAAAAATAAATTTTCCTCGATTGTGAATTTTGGTAAAGATCCATCAACAACCATAAAGTAATCGCCAAAAAAGAATAAGTAATTAAATGAGGACGAGCAGATAAAAATCCACAGAAAATTAAAAAAAAGGCAATCCACAATAAACTAAAAGGAATATTTTTCAAATACTTTTCTCGATTAGGAAAAATCAAAATAAAATAGAAAAGACATAAAGAAAAAACAACATAAATAATAAGAAAAGAAGAAGAAAAAAGACTTTTTAATTGAAATAGCAAAATTTCAAGCAACCATTCATGTGACATCCAATACTTCCCAGAAACGATCCAAGAAAACACATCCTCTTTTAGAATTGTATGATGCACAATCATATATTCCCCAGCTTTTAAATGCCAATAAGTATCACTTTCCATAAAAGCAAAAAGTCCCAGAAACAAACAAAAAGCAAATACAAATAAAAAAAGAGAAAATAAAATCTTATTTTGACAAATCCAACGCTTAATTTTCATAATACAGTCCTTTCTGATATAACTTTTCTTTAATTTTATACTCCAATTCTTTTCCCGTATATTTTCGACTAAGTCGTCGATATAATTTATCATATTCTTTTTTCGCTAAAGAAGAATCTATAGAAAAGTCATATTCTAACAAAAGTTGCTGAACAAGAAAAATATCATATCCTAAAGAAACTAAGTCTGAAGCGATTTTTTTCTTCAAGACTTCCCCTCCTCTACTACGATTGATTTGCAACTGTTTAGCAATCAACTTTCTAATTTTTTCTTCCTGAGTTTTTTGATCAAAAACTTCGATTTCTGAGATGATAATGGCATCCTCTACTCCTTTACTAGAAAGCTCTTTTCGAATTTTATTAGGTCCTTTCATAGTAGTAGCAATTTGACTATGAATATAACTTTTCGCAAAATTCCGATCATCAACATACCCCTGATTACGCAACTTACAAATTGCTTTATCCACAAGTTCTTGTGGATAATTTTTAGAAAATAACCATTCTCTTAATTCTTTAGTACTTTTATATCGTGCTCTTAAAGTTTTTAATGCAACATAATAGACATCCCATTCTTGATTATATTGTGACATCTCAAAAAGTTTAGAACTATCAATTTGCTTATTTAACAATAACTCATACTTCAAAATCACATCTTCATATAATTCCATATCTCTTCCATTATCAAATTGTACTTTATATCGTCCATTAGATAGTTTTTTATATTTTACAACTTTCATCTTATCACCCAATTAAAAATCAATATAGTTTCTACTTCATTATACCCTATTTCAAATAGATATACTAATAAATTTATAAACAAAAGAAAAAGAAGATTAATGAACATCTCCTCTTTTAACAGTGATTAATCCTTCTGCAACCTCTTCCAAAGCCCTTCCTATATTCTTTTTACTTTTATACTCTGCCTCTGGCATTTGCAAATAACCATCTTTAGAAATCTGCTTACTTCTTCTAGCCGCAATATGAACAAGTTCATATTTAGAGTCCACTATATTAAGCAATTTATCAATAGAAGGATAAATCATTCATATCACACTCCTTATTATTAGAATAAAACAGAGCTCAAAAATAATCAAGGATTGTGACATAATTAGACACTTTTCTTTTTATAAAATTATCTAAATTGACAACAAGAACCACATTGAATATTACTTACTGTATTTTCCTCAGAACAAGAATATTGTGGTCTATATGTATGTTTATACACATGATGATTAATAATTCTTGTATGAATTGGACAAACATGTGGAACTTCATGAACAAAAGTTCTATGCACACAACGCTCCTGAACCGCTTCACTTACCGGATTACCCATACTTTGCATTTCCTGACCACCGCTATAGTTCATCATGTTAATATCCACCTTCATATCATTATCTACAACATTATTATTACCAACTACAGAAGAATCAAAATCAAAAGAATTTGACATACCTTGATCAAACATAATATAAATACCTCCTCTAATCTATCTTATGTAAAAAAAAGATTTTAGCTATAGCGATAGCCTAATAGAAAAATAAGTTAAATAGAAAAATAGATAGCCACGTTCTAAAATGACCATCTATCTATACCTAATTAATTAAAATGGTAATTTCATATTTCCATTACTCATTTGCTTCATCATCTTCTTCATTTGATCAAATTGCTGCAGTAAACGATTAACTTCTTGAACTGAAGTACCACTACCAGCTGCAATCCGACTTTTGCGACTTGCCTTAATAATATCAGGATTTCTTCTTTCTTTTGGCGTCATAGAAAGAACAATAGCTTCTACTCTACTCATTTGTTTTGGATCAATTTTAACATTATTAAGTCCCATCTTTTTAGCCCCAGGAATCAATTTAATTAAATTTTCAAGAGGTCCTAGTTTTTTCATCTGTTTCATCGTAGACAAAAAATCCTCTAAATCAAACTTTCCTTGTTGCATTCTTTTGGCTGTTTTTTCGGCTTCCTTTTCATCAATCGCCTCAGTAGCTTTTTCCACAAGAGAAACAATATCTCCCATACCCAAGATTCTACCAGCCATACGTTCTGGCTCAAAAGAATCTAAACCATCTAATTTTTCAGAAGTACCAATAAATTTAATAGGAACATGAGTTAAATGTCGAACAGATAGTGCAACACCACCTCTAGTATCCCCATCTAATTTAGTAAGAATAACTCCAGTTAATGGTAACTGATCATGAAATCCAGTAATAACATTAATGGCATCTTGTCCCATCATAGCATCAATCACTAGCAAAGTTTCATTAGGAGAAACTTTCTTCTGTATTTGATCTAGTTCATTCATAAGTTCTTCATCAATATGTAATCGTCCTGCAGTATCGATTAATACATAATCAAAATGATTATCTTTTGCGTATTCAACAGCATGAAGTGCAATTTCAACAGGATCATTTTTTCCTTCATCATAAACTTCTATTCCTAATTGTTTCCCAAGTTGCTTCAACTGATCAATCGCCGCTGGACGATAAACATCACAAGCCACCAACAAAGGATTCTTATGATGTTTTTTTCGTAAAAAATTAGAAAGCTTGGCAATTGTTGTTGTCTTTCCAGAACCCTGTAATCCAACAAGCATTAAAATAGCAGGATTTCCTTTAAGATTTAGTTCCTCTGTCTCTCCACCCAATAGTTCAGTAAGCTCATCCTTCACAATTTTAACAAACAAATCACCAGGATGAATACTAGAAGCAACTTCTTCACCTAACGCTTTTTCTTTTACAGAATTCGTAAATTCCTTTACAACTTTATAGTTCACATCAGCTTCCAACAACGCCAAACGTATTTCTCTCATCATATCAGAAATATTATCTTCTGTAATTTTTCCATAACCCTTAATTTTATGTAAGGCATTTTGTAATCTTTCTCCTAAACTTTCAAACATGGACATCACCTAGATAAATTATAACCAAAAAAAGAAAACAAGTAAACAAAAAGAATAAAGTTATACAAATAGAAAACAATCTTCAAATCACCTGGAAAAGTTCTATATCAACTTTTAATTTTCCAAGAACTAACAACCACTACACTAAATAAGATCCTTCTTGCTTCACTCACCTGCTTCCATCCAAGCCTTAGCCACATCAACTTTTACAATAACTTAGATCCAATATTTATAAAACCATAACAAATTACATTAAATATAGCATTTCTAAAATCTAAATTGATAAGACTACTACAGCTAAAAAACAGATTACTCATAGTTTCATCCTTACGAAAAAAATTCGCAATCAAGTTGCAAATTTTTCCTGTCTTAGACTTATATTTACTACAAATCGAAATTTTTCTTATGAAAAGGAAAAGCTACCTATATCCTCAAATCCTTCTCCCACTAAATTAATCCTGAAGAATCCATATTATTATCTGTCAATGTAATTAGTGGCTTACCCGTATCTGTTGTAGGAAGGCCTTGAGAAGCAGCTCCCTGAGAAACACCTCCAGGAATAACAAAAGAATCATCAAATCCGGAAGGAGTATCCTCCTGTGTTAACTGCAAAGCACTAGGTTCTATATTATCCGAACGCTGAGAAATAACAGTCTGAGAAGTAGAGTCTTGCTTTGGCGTTGAATTATTTCCATTCCAAATATAAGCAACATCACAATTTCCACTCCATGGAGCAGGATCAGGCATTTGCATCTTAACAATTAATGGAATACGAAAAGCCATTCCAAACCCCAAACAAGTTCCTGATTGTAAAGTTTTCTGCTTTTCCACAATTTCATCACTAATATTAGGAACCATTTTACGAATATAATCCACATCAACAGGATGATTCATTTTAAAAATTAAGAAATTAGAGCATTGTGAAATAACAGTATCAGAAAGCTCCACCGGTCTTTGCGAAATCAATCCTAAAATTACACCATATTTTCTTCCTTCTTTAGCAATTCGTTCAAATATATTATAACCAATTAAGAAACGATCTGTATCATTTTGGATATAACGATGTGCTTCCTCAACGATAATATGAAAAGGTATACTAGCTCGATCATTTAATCCTTTTGCAAATTCAAAGACAAGTCTAGAATATATCTTTGTAATAACTTTCGCAAAATCATCATCTACATCATCCAAATTGATATTAACGATTTGATATTTTCGACCATTACTAATCAACATCGAAGATAAATATGACTCTAAAGAAATATAATCAGGAACATCAAAATACTTAGCATTAGGACCAACAATTAAAGAATGTAACCGTACCTTCAAAGTAACAGCATCTCCATAAGTATTTTCATTACGAAGCCAACCTTCACTAATCAAAGTAAAATTTAAAGCCTTTTCTAAAGTATCTAAAGTATAAAAAACTTTTTGTTGAGGTTCATAATCATCATACTCTTCCTTAATAAAAGAAGAAACATATTCTGTAAGAAGAACACTTTCTGAAAATTGCCCAGAATTATCAATTAAAAAGCACTCACGAAATTTTCTAGTATAACCAATTCCTTGAACTACAGCCTCTAAATTAAATTGAGGAGTAGAACAACTAGCTAAAATTGAAAAAATTTCATTTCTCTTATTTGGAGCAGTCTCATTAGTATAAAGAATCGTCATAATAGCTTTCGCAATCAAATGATTTTTATAATTATCTGCATTCATATCTGTTTGAGAAAAAATCAAAGCAAGTTTTAACATACGCTCAATAATTGGTAATTGAGAATGATTGGTAGCCTGTAACAATAAAGCTAAATCACTGGCATTCAATAAATAAATAGGTAATCTTAACTTTTCAGCATTTGGATCGGTCTCATTGGTACTATAAAAACGATAATGATAATTAGGATTAATTTGATTTAAATTACTAAACGCATTATAATACTCTCCGGAAGAATCAAACAGTAAAATATTTGCCTTATATGGAAACAGTCTTTGATCATGAAACATATTTTGAAAAAGTCTAGAAATACCACAACTCTTTCCACTACCACTATTACCAAAAATAGCAAAATGACTACTAAAAAAATTATTAACATCTAAAAATACTGGATGATCATTATAAAAAGGGCTAACTCCTAAATTCATAAAACCAGCTTCATCTTTTCCAGTAACCATTGGCACCTCAGAAGGACTAATAACTCTAATTTTAGCATCCATAGATGGCTTACGAATCGTACCACTAATTAATTTTCCATTAACAATTTCTCCTAAGAAACGAACTTTGACCAAATCTTTATCTAAATCATCAACTTCCCCTAATATTTTTTTCTTATCATCTTCAAAAATAATATGAAGATTCATTAAATTCATGGTGATCTCTGCATTATCTGCCAATTTAACATTTGCAGAACGATCACTAATATAAACAATCTTATCAAACATAGCTATCCCTCGATTCTCATATTCTATGATCAAATTATATCGTTTTTGTGAAAGAATGACAAGAAAAAAGAATAGTAAATCTATTCTCCCATCAACAATAAACGTAACTGTTCTTTAATCTCTGTAACAGAATCTAACAATAAAATTTCTTCTATTTTTTTATTCTTATCATATAAATGTAAGATAGATTCATATTCTTTCAACTTATCTAAAACAATATGTAACTGTTTATAAATAGCATTACGACTGACCTGGTAATTTTCAGCCATTTCACTAAAACTTAAATTGCGAAAATAATAATCTTCAAAATAAAGTCGCTGCTTTTCTGTTAATAAACCACTATAAAAATCATACAATTCATTAAAATAAACAAAATCTTCCATATTTAAATCCCCATAAATAACAAAATATCCAGTATAATTAAAACAATTCCTATCAAAGCATAAATAATAGTAGCAGCCCTTCTTCGATAAATCCTTTGATTATTATAAGCCATTGCTAATAAATCAAATCCTAAAGATAATTGTAAAATCTTAAATATTTCTTGATGAAATAGAAATACAATAAATAAAATAACCGTCAAAATGGTAAAAAGGATCTGTAAATAAACAAAGACAATATCAATAGTTTTGATCTTTTTCTTTTCTTTTTTCGAACGCATTGCCATAAAATCACATCTCTTTACATAAAATCTTTAAATAAACCATAAATATATTTTTCAATATCAAAAACTTGTAGATCTTCTTTTCTTTCTCCTAAACCAATATACTTTACCGGAAGTCCAACATTTTCTTTAATTGCCAACACAATTCCACCTTTTGCCGTACCATCTAGCTTCGTCAAAACAATTCCTGTAATATTAGTAATTTCTTTAAATGCTTTTGCCTGACTGATTCCGTTCTGTCCTGTGGTAGCATCAATCACTAATAAAGTTTCAGAAGCTCCACCAGGAAGAAAGCCATCAATTACTTTATTTATTTTTTCTAACTCTTTCATTAAATTAACTTTATTCTGCAAACGTCCTGCAGTATCCACTAACACAACATCATAAGATTCTTCTTTTGCTTGAACTAATCCATCATAAACAACACTAGCTGGATCGCTTCCCTCTTCTTTACCAAAGAAAGAAACACCAACCTTTTCACTCCATTCTCTCAATTGAGAAACTGCCCCTGCTCGAAAAGTATCTGCACCAACTAATAAAACTTTTTTTCCTTCCTCTTTCAATTTCCAAGCCAATTTCCCAATAGTAGTTGTTTTTCCTACTCCATTTACTCCAACAAATAAAATCACCGTAGGACCATCTTCATTATAATGAATCTTGCTAGACAAAACTTCATCATTAACATAGATAATAAAAAGTTCATCGACAATCATCTCTTTTAATAGGTTTGAATCCTCAATATGTTCTTTTTTTACCCTATCACGCAAACGATCAATAAACTCCATTACTGTATTTACTCCAATATCAGCCATAATCAAAATTTCTTCTAATTCATCAAAATAATCATCACTGATCTTTTGATACTTACTAGTAAGAGTAGCAAGTTTAGAAACAAATCCCTCCCGAGATTTTGTTAATCCTTTTTCGTATACCTTAACATCTTCTCTACTAGAAGTTTTCTCTGAATTTTCGCTAGAAGATTCCTTTATTTTATCAGTTTCTAAAGAATCATCCGTTCCTTTAAATAACGTTTTAATTTTATTAAATAATCCCATTTATATCACCTAAAAAAAGTATATCATAATTATCAAACGATATCAAAACAAAAAGCAAAGTATCAGGACAAAAGCATGAAAAATGATTTATTTACATGATGATGACAATTGAGTTAACACATCATCTAAACAAGAGGCAAAGTTATCGTTAATATAGGTAACTTTGTTTTTTAAACTATATTTCTTTTT
>CALVQX010000040.1 GCA_944358405.1 uncultured Bacilli bacterium
AACTACAAATCAGTCTGTTGAGAAAAAAGTAGTAGAGCAACCAAAACCTGCTACCCCTACAGCTACTCCAACTCAGTCTGCTGAGAAAAAAGTAGTAGTACAACCAAAACCTGTTACTCCAGCAACTACAAATCAGTCTGTTGAGAAAAAAGTAGTAGAACAACCAAAACCTGCTACCCCTACAGCTACTCAAGCCGCTGAGAAAAAAATAATAGAACAACCAAAATCTACCCCTTCTGCCACTACTCTAAATCAAACTCCAAAAAAAGAAGTGATTGAGAAAACAAATGAAACATCTCCTATTGAAACATTAACTCAAACTCAAGAAAAGCCAAAAGAGAATTCATCAGAAGCAATAAAAACAATACAACCTCAAAGAACAATTCCACCAATTCAAATAAATCCAAATACAAACCCAACAGTAAGATTACAACGGCCACAAATTGTAACTCAGACAAATCGAAATAACGAAACAAATAACATTAGCTCAACAGAGCAAAATAAAGCACCATCAATTTAATGGTGTTTTATTATAACTTATTTTCTGTAACAACAAGATTTAAAATTTCTTCATGAATATCTTCAATAGATCGTATTTTTCCATTCTTTACACATTCTACAGTATCCCAATGATACAACTCAGACAACTCAACATATGCATCCTCAGCATTTTTTAAATGTTCATCTGATCGTTCATTCTCATCCAAGGGAGAACGATTTTTTCTCAATTCACAAGCATATTGAAATGGAACATGCAAAAAGATTGTCTGATCTGGTTTAGGAAGCTTCAAAAGCCAATACTCTAGCTTATCGATCCATTGATACATCAGGAATCTCTCATCAGCATTTTTAATTTTACTTCCTTGATGAGCCAAATTAGAAGTAGTATAACGATCCAAAATTACATAATACCCTTGTTCTAAATATTCTAATACCTTTCCAATATTATATTTTCGATCAGCAGCATAATAAAGAGAAGCAATATGAGGATCCACTTGATCAGCACCCTCTTTAAAATATCCATTACAAATATCAGGATTACCTAAATAAGGACCACCCACAATTTTGCCAGTTGGAGTATCATACATAGGGAAGCCAAAATGAACACACTTCTTTCCCATTTCCTTCAATTTCTTCTCTAGCAAAAGAGATTGGGTCTCTTTTCCAGAGCAATCAGTTCCTTCAATAACAATAATTTTTCCTTGCATCCTATCCCTCTTCTCTATCACTTACAACCTGAATCTATCATACCAAAAAATAAATTATCTATCAACAAAAATCAGTGCCCAAAATTAGACACTGATTCTATTATTTTCATCAAAAGGTACTAATAAAAATTTACGACTTGCTAAATAATCACACATATGAACAAAGTTTTGATATTTAGTTTTAGGAGCTTCTAATACTTCTTCCCCATTGTAATCTGTAGTCCATGGTCCCATATGTGTTTTAATAACCGAACAAAGTAGCTCTATCTCTTCATCACTCATAAGTAAATCTGCTTTATGTTCCATAATATAATTTGACATTAAAATAGGATGATCAAAACGAACATAACGTTCTTTTGGAATACCATGTTTTATTCCATCATGTAATAAAAGTCCCATTAACATAATATCTTTTTCTATACTTGTGTATTTATCTCCAATAGAAGGATCTTGTAATAGTTCATATCCTATTCTAACAGCAACTTTCGTATGACGAAGAAGTCCACCATCTCCTAAAGAATAACTAGGATGATACTTTCCTGTTGAAGATGCAGCAACGGAAAAAAAATAATCTGGCAACAATTCGATCATCGTACGGCAATCTTCCTGAATTGTCTCATCCTTTATATATTCTAATTCTATCGCAAATTCATCTATTTTATTCATAACTTACACTCCTCTAACAAACGAACTAGTATTTCATTACTAATATAAAAATATTTTTCAGGTATATATAAATGATCCCCATCTTCTACGAGGTACCCTTGCTTCACAAGTTCTTGATAATGATAGCAATCCTCTACTCGCTTCGAATAAGTAGTAAAAAACTCACTTTTAGAAATACCATCCCTAGTTCGTAAATTTAAAATCACTTCATACTCTATTTTATCATAAAGATCAAGTTTTTCTTCTTCATATCGAAACTTTTTTTGTAAATAACGTGTAATACTGCGAGTATTAGTATAACGAACATCATTTAAATATCCACTAGCACCAAGTCCAAACCCATAGTATTCTTTATTCTTCCAATAACATAAATTATGCCTTGAAAAATATCCATCCTTAGAAAAATTACTAATCTCATAATGCTGATAATCAGATAACTTAGTGCAAATTAAATCATACATTTTTGCATCCATCTCATCAGAAATCATCTGTTCATGATTCAAAAATAATTTAGTATGTTCTTCTAATATCAATGAATAAGTAGAAATATGAGGAATATCTAAACTTTGAATAAAATCAATATCTTCTTCTACTTCTTCTAAAGTCTCACCAGGAAAAGCATACATTAAATCGATATTAATATTACTAATACCTATTTTTTTACAATAAGAAATAATTTTCTTAACATAATTTAAATCTAAATTACGATTCATTTTCTTTAAAATCCAAGAATGGGTTGACTCTAGTCCAAAACTAATACGATTTACTCCATACTTTTTACAAATATCTAATTTAGTTTCAATAATACTATCAAAATTAGCTTCTATAGTAATTTCACAATGATTAGATTTTTTTAAAGATGAAAGTATCACAAATAATTTTTCTAATTCTTGATCAGACAAACTACTAGGAGTTCCACCACCAATATAAATAGTATCCAACTCTTCTCCCTGATAAAAAGTACTAATTTCTTCTTTTAATACTTCTAAATAGTTAGAAACATATCCCGTGTTATAAAACACTTTACAAAAATCACAATAACTACAAATATTTCTACAAAATGGAATGTGAATATAAGCCGATCGAACAGACATCACTGTATTAACAACAAAATCTGTATCGTTTAAAAATGCTTTTTTCATATTCTTTTTCCTCATGATTTATTACTTTCACCTGTAGATAAAATAGATAAAAATGCTTCTTGGGGAACTTCTACACTACCAATTCTTTTCATTCTCTTTTTTCCTTCTTTTTGCTTTTCCAATAGTTTTTTCTTACGTGTAACATCTCCACCGTAACATTTTGCCAAGACATTCTTACGCAATGCTTTAATATCCGTTCTCGCAATCACATGTGTACCAATCGCTGCTTGAATCGGAACTTCAAACATTTGCCTTGGAATAATTTCTTTTAGTTTTTCTACTACGACTTTCCCACGACTATAAGCAAAATCTTTATGGACAATCACAGATAAAGCATCAACCACCTCTCCGTTAAGTAAAATATCCATTTTAACTAAATTACTTTCTCGATAACCAATAAGCTCATAATCAAAAGATGCATAGCCCTTAGTAAAAGACTTTAACTTATCAAAAAAATCATAGACAATTTCAGAAAGTGGAAGTTCGTAATGAATCGTAACCCTAGTTTGATCTAAATACTCCATATTAATAAACGTTCCTCGTTTATCCTGACATAGCTCCATAATCGGACCTATATAGTCACTAGGCGTAAAAATACTTGTTTTAACATAGGGCTCTAAAGTTTTAGATATCACTTCCCTTTTTGGCATCTTCGCAGGAGAATCTACCATAATCTTAGAACCATCCGTAAGAAGAACTTCATATACAACAGAAGGAGAAGTCGCAATTAAATCAATACCAAACTCTCGCTCGATTCACTCTTCAATAATCTCCATATGTAAAAGCCCTAAAAAACCACATCGAAACCCAAAGCCTAATGCTTTCGAAGTCTCAGGTTCAAACGACAAAGAAGCATCGTTTAATTTTAATTTTTCCAAAGCTTCTCGTAAATCTTCAAACTTACTAGATTCAATAGGATATAGTCCCGAATAAACCATTGGCTTCATTGGCTTATATCCAAGTAATGGAGCTTTGGCTGGATGATTATTCAACGTAATCGTATCTCCTACTAAAACATCGCTAATACTTTTAATAGAGGCATATAAATACCCAACTTCTCCAGCTTTTAAAGACTTCACCTGTTTTTCTTTTGGAGTATTAATAGAAAGACCAATAACATCATAAACGGCACCAGTCTCCATCATTCGAATCATATCTCCTACCTTTACTTCTCCAGACATGACTCGAATGCTAACAATAACCCCTCGATAAGCATCAAATAAACTATCAAAAATCAATGCCTTCAATGGCTCTTGGCAATTACCAGTAGGAGCAGGAATTTTCTCAATAATTGCTTGTAATAATTCTTCAATCCCAACACCAGTTTTGGCACTAGTCAAAATAATCTCATCACGAGAAAAACCAATATTTTCAAGTTCTACTACCACCTGATCAATATTAGCACTAGGTAGATCTATCTTGTTAATTACTGGAACTACGGTCAAATGATTATCCAAAGCCAAATACAAATTAGCCAAAGTTTGTGCCTCTACTCCCTGTGTTGCATCTACTACCAGTAACGCTCCTTCGCAAGCTGCTAAACTTCGAGAAACTTCATAAGAAAAATCAACATGCCCAGGGGTATCAATCAAATGAAAATAATACTCTTCTTTTCCATGATGATACGTAAGTTGTACAGCATTCAACTTAATAGTAATTCCACGTTCTCTTTCAATATCCATAGAATCAAGCATCTGATCTTTTAACTCTCTTGCATCAATCGCTCTCGTCTTTTCCAAAATGCGATCCGCAAGAGTACTCTTCCCATGATCAATATGAGCAATAATACAAAAATTTCTAATATTCTCCTGTTTCATAGCTTTCCTCCAGTGACATTATTATAGCATAATAAGTTGCCATAGAAAAGCACTTCATTTACGAATGATTCATATCATTATAAATAAAGTGCTAATCTTTTATTTGATTAATCCGGCAACTACAAGATCTGGTACATAAGTGGGATTTGAAGTGTTTAAAACCAGTGTCAATTCTACTTTACCGCCAGGAGCAATGACTGAATTCCCTGGATCATCCATAAATGTGTAACTCGTACTGTCCTTAGATAATTCTTTGATAGGGTAAATAGAATTTAAAGTTGCATTATTTCCAAAATATAAATTGGCTCTCCAACTGGTAACTGTAGATGAAGTATTGTTCGCAATGGTTAATTTATATAAGTTAACACCACCACCCCAAGCTCCACCTTGAGTCAGTTCAACTTGTGAATCAATTTTTTGTTCAAATTGTCCCAATGTCAGAGAAGCATTT
>CALVQX010000041.1 GCA_944358405.1 uncultured Bacilli bacterium
GAGGGATTAAAGAAATATATAATGGAGTTAAAGTAAGAAGCAAAAGAAAACTACGGTAGCGACTACCTTTTGTTAAGCCTGTGGAGAAGTAGGGATACCTAGTCAGTGAAGCAGGATGATTGGAAGGCAACGACCAAGGCGAATTAAGTTTACTTAAGTCTTTTGTTCTTATTATAAATAAAAAATAAAATCCAAAGAAAGGAAAGAAGATATAGTTTTTTTTCAAAAATTAAAATACATCAATGACAAGAAAAAAAAGAAATGTTATAATACAATTAATAAGATAGAATGGGGATGATAAAATGAAGATATATTTATACTTGACAGATCAAATCATCTCCTTTTCTTTGCCAAAAGAAATTTCTGGAAGTTTTAGTTTTGATGAAAATCCAGAAGAAGAAAGCAAATTAATTAATATTGAAGAAAGAAATGGTCAATGGGTGATCTATTCGACAGACGAATCGAAAGTGATCTTCGATAATAATATTGTTTTAGAGTCTGAGTTAAAAGAAAATACTTTTTATATTATTCGAAGAAATGAAACAAACTATCTAGTTTATGTTTCTAAACCATCGGAAGATAATTTAATTTCTTATTCTTATGATCAAACTATAAATTTAATATTAGGAAACGAAACCAATTGTAATGCCCATTATCACTGTCCATTGATAAAAGATCCTCTTTTTCGAATTTTCTATGATCAAGGGCAATTAATGATAGAAAAATTAAATAACGTAATAATGTATATTAATAATCGAAGTTTAAAAGCTCCTAAATATTATTTAAAAAATGGTGATCAAATCAATATATATGGACTAAAGATAATAATTTTACCAACATTACTATTAATAAATAATCCAGGAAATAATTTCAAAATAGAAGAATTATTGGCAAAAGTAAAAACATATTTTTTAACTTCGGGAGAAATGCCTAAAAACATAGAAATAAAAGATGTGGATTTATATAAAAAGGACGACTATTTTTCAAAGTCTCCAAGATTAAGAAGAGTAATTGAACAAAAGGAAATAGAACTAAGTAAGCCACCCCATCTTCAAGATCAGCAAGAACTTCCTTTTATATTAACCATAGGACCAATGCTTACAATGGGAGTTATGTCTATGGTAATGTTGATTAATACCCTAGATAGAATATACTTAAAAGAAACAACCCTAGAAGATTCTTGGCCTTCTCTTGTAATGAGTGGAGCCATGCTATTATCCATGCTTTTATGGCCTCTTTTAACAAAAAGATATAATAAGAAAAGACAAGCCAAAGAAAAAGCTAGAATTCAAGAAAAATATACCAATTATTTAAAAGAAAAAGAAAAAGAATTAAATAATGAAACAATAATTCAAAAAGAGATTCTAATAGAGAATTTAATAGACTTAAATCAATGTTTAGATATTATCAAAAAGAAAGCAAATAATTTTTGGGACAAAAGAATAGATCAAAGTGATTTTTTAATAGCTAGAATTGGTATAGGAAACGAACTTCTAGATGTAGATATAAAATGGCCTGAAGAAGGATTTACGATGGATGAGGATCACTTAAAAAAACAAGCAGAAGAAGTAATTGAAAAATATAAATATATTGAAAATGTTCCGATTGGATATTCCCTATATGAAAATAAAGTCACTGCCATCATGGGAAACAAAAGCAAAAGTCTTTATTTTATGAATAATATCCTACTACAATTATTGACCTATTATAGTTATGATGATTTAAAATTAGTTGTATTTACAACAGAGGAAGATGAAAAGCATTGGGAATATATCAAGTATTTAAATCATAACTTCTCTGATGATAAATCGATCAGATTTTTTGCATCCAAACCAGAAGATGCTAAAATTGTTGCTGAGTTTCTAAGTATAATAGTAAATGCTAGGCTTTCAGAACAGCAAAATAAAACAAAAAAGCCATATTATTTAATTATTATAGATGACTATAGTACCGTAAAAAGATTTGATTTTATAAAAACGATAACAGAAGTAGATGAAAATATAGGTTTTAGTGTAACCATAATAGAAGAAAGACTAAGCAATTTACCAAGTAAATGTAACAATTTTATTTCCTTAGGAGAACAAAAATCAGGAATCTTAAAAAATTCATATGAAAACCAAGAACAGATCACGTTTTATGATGAAATTAATTACAAAATTGATATGATGGAGATTGCTAAAATAATTTCAAATATTCCCATAGAATTTGAAAATGGTATTGCTCAATTGCCTAATACAATTACTTTTTTAGAAATGGAAAAAGTAGGAAAAGTAGAACAATTAAATATTTTAAATCGATGGAACACAAATGATTCAACTACTAGTCTAAAAGCAGAGATAGGTGTAGAACAAAATGGAGAACTCATGTATCTAGATCTGCACGAAAAATATCATGGTCCCCATGGTTTAATAGCAGGAATGACTGGAAGTGGAAAAAGTGAATTTATTATTACCTATATTCTTTCAATGGCAATTAATTATAGTCCTGATGATGTTTCCTTTATTTTAATAGATTATAAAGGTGGAGGACTTGCTTTTGCCTTTGAGAATAAAGTAACGGGAATTTCCCTTCCACATTTAGCAGGAACGATTACGAACTTAGACAAAGCTGAAATGGATAGAACTTTAGTAAGTATTGACAGTGAAATTAAAAGAAGACAGCACTTATTTAATGAAGCAAGAGACAAATTAGAAGAAAGTACCATTGATATATACAAGTATCAAAGATTTTATAAAGAAGGAAAAATAACGGAAGCAATTCCCCATCTCTTTATTGTTTGTGATGAGTTTGCAGAATTGAAAAGTCAACAGCCAGATTTTATGGATAATCTAATCAGTGTAGCTAGAATTGGTCGTTCCCTAGGAATTCATCTGATCTTAGCAACACAAAAACCAAGTGGAGTAGTAAATGACCAAATATGGTCCAATTCAAAGTTCAGAGTATGCTTAAAAGTCCAGGATGCATCAGATAGTAATGAAATGTTGAAACGACCAGATGCTGCAAGTTTAAAACAAACGGGTAGATTTTATCTACAAGTTGGTTATGATGAATACTTTGCTTTAGGTCAATCTGCATGGTGTGGAGCAAAATACTATCCATCAGATAAAATCGTAAAGCAAGTAGATAAAAGTTTAAATTTTATCAATGATTGTGGAATAACCATAAAAAGTATTCAAGCATCAAACAATATAAAAGTAGAATCTCAAGGAGAACAACTAGCAAGCATTATGAAAGCAATTATTGATATTGCCAACTTAGTCAATAAAAAAAGTAGAAGACTATGGTTAGAAAACATTCCAGAGATTATTCTAGAAGAACAACTAGAGAAGAAATACAATATAAAGGGAACTCCTTATCAAGTAGAGGCTATTATTGGAGAATATGATGCCCCAGAAAAACAAGAACAAGGAATTGTAAAATATAATTTTACAGAAAATGGAAATACAATAATATATGGAAATGACAGTAGCGAAAGAGAAATGGTATTAAATGAAATAATATATTCTGCTTCTAAATTACATTCAGCAGAAGAAGTAAATTTTTATATTATAGATTACGGTTCAGAATCATTACGAAGATATTCTAAATTACCTCAGATCGGTGGAATGGTATTTGCAGGAGAAGAAGAAAAAATAACGAATCTTTTAAAAATGGTAAAAGAAGAGATTCAAAAAAGAAAAACTGCCTTTGTAGATTATAGTGGAGAATACCAAAATTATATTCAAAATAGCAATGAAAAAATGCCAATATTTACTGTCATAATGAATAATTATGATTCCATTTTTGAAAGTAATCAATATTTTTATGACGAACTTCCAGATTTAGTGAGAGATTCTGCTAGATATGGAATCATCTTTATCTTCACAGCCAACGCAATTAATTCTGTTCATCAAAAGATTGCTGGCAACTGTCCAAATATATATGCGTTGAAATTAAAAGATGCAATAGATTATGCTTCTTTATTTGGAGTAAGATCCAAAACAGTTCCTAGAGATATTGTAGGAAGGGGAATAATAAACAATGATGGATTACATGAATTTCAAACAGCAAGTATTGTGGCAGAGGAAGATAATATAAATGAGGTTATAGCAGAATTTGTAAAAGAACAAAAAGAAAAAAATCCTACTACAGCAAAAAAAATACCAGTTTTACCAAAATTTGTAAGAATGGAAGATATTCAGCAAGAAAAAGTTTCTTTAGAAAATGTCCCTGTAGGAATGAGTAAAGGAAGCCTAGAAATTTGTACGATAAATTATTTGCAAAATGTAGGTAATATCATAACATCAAATAAACTTGCCAATACAGAAAAATTTATCAAAAGCATATTAATGGTATTCAAAATGATAGAAAATCTAAATATAATCGTTTTAGATCCAATGGGATTACTTAATCTAAATAAAGAGGAATATCCAAATTACTATACAAATAATTTAGAAGAAATACTAGATCAAATTATGAATTATATATCCAAAGTAGAAGGTACCGAACAGGCCATGAAAGGAATAGTTATTATTTACGGACTAGATAAATTCCTTCAAAAATTAACCGATAGTAAAAAATTTGCTGATTTTGTTAAAAAAATAAAACATTATGAAAAAATGAGCATCATCATAGTAGAAGAAGCCAATAAATTAAAACAAGTAACATTTGAATCGTGGTTTAGTGGCAATTTTAGTGCAAATGATGGTATTTGGATCGGAAGAGGAATTGTAGATCAAAATATTTTAAGAGTTTCTAGCATAAAGAAAGAAATGACCAAAAATATAAAAAATGATATGGGATATTTAATCAATGAAGGACTAGCAACAGAGTGTAAATGGATTGATTTTATAAGTAAAGAAGAGGAGGACGAAAATGCAAAATAAAGTATTGGTAAAAATGATAGTACCAACTTTGGATGAAAACTTCGACCTCTTTATTCCGGTAAATGAATTAATCTGGAAAATTAAAAGACTAGCAGCAAAAGCAATTTCTGATCTAAGCAATACTCCATTAAAGGGAACAGATTTTATTTTATTAAATAAAGATACAGGTAGATGTTATGATAACAATGAACTAGTAATTAATACAGATATAAGAAATAGCAGTGAATTGTTGCTTTTAATTCAAAAATAGTATCAAATGAATAATAACGTAGAAACGTAAAAAAAGCGTCAATTTAATTCAAAATAATTGACAAAAAACAACATAAACTATATCATGAAATTAGATAAAGATAATTTATCGTTAATATTTAAAACAAAGAAAGAAGGTAGAAAAATGTTAGGAGGAACTGGTTTTGATCCAGCCGTAGTAAGAAGTGCAATTGAAAAAGAAAAAGCTGCCTATAGAGATTTAATCTATGCGGTAGTAGACTGTACTAAAACAAATTTCGTTGACAAAATGGCAACTTGTTGGGCTTGCAAAGAAGCACAAACTTGGTTTTTAGCTTTTAAAGGAGTAATTGATGGTCTTTCCACTGAAATCACTAATACATTCCAAAGCGTAGTAGATGGAATGAATGAGGCAGGAAGAATCTGGGCTCAGAACACAGGGGGGACAGAATATACCGATACAACTTTCTTCCCTAATGAACAAAAATTAGATGTAGATGGAATCAAAGAAAATATTGATGGTGTTCGTGGAATTATCGAAATCGAAGCAAAAGAAAATGTAAAACAATTACAATCAACAGTTCTTCAAAAAGTACAGGATGCTTTAACTGCAGCAAAAGAAGGAGTTTTTGAGAGTGGATTTATGGATGCTGAAACAAAACAAGGAACAAATTTAATAGCATCTTTAACAGAAATAAAAACAAATATTGAATCAGCAATGTCAACTATTGTCTCTGAAGCTATGAAAGCAATTGAAGATACAGCAAATAGATATGGAAATCAAGCAGTATCAATTGCAAACGCATTTTCTGGTGGAGAACAATAAATTTAGAAAAATTATTTTTTCTAAATCTATGAAAACTACTTTATAAAGTAGTTTTTGTATATTTAAAAAAAAATATAAGGTGATATTGTGGAAATAAAAGTTATAAAGTTAAAAGAAGAACTAAATGATTTAAATTCATTAATAAAACAATATGAAGAGATAAATCTAAATCTATATCACGAGATAGAAGAAAGCACAAATTATTGGACAGATAATCATGCAATGAAATTTTTTGAAGCGATTTCTAACGAGAAAAAGGAAGTTACCCTTACAATAGAAGAATTAAAAAAAACAAGAGATATTTATGACTATTTAGTAAAAAAATATAAAAAAATAGGGGATCAGATAAATTGCAATATAAACAATAGAAAAAAAGCTTTATCCTCCATAAATTTATATGTAGAAAAAATAAATGAGATAATTACAAATTATAACAATTTAGATCTCAGTTTTTGTCCAGAAGTTAGAAATTATTTGCAAATAGAAAAAAATAAATTTATAAATATAAAAGATCAGTTAGAAAAAGTATCAAAAGAAATGGAAGATACATTTGCTTACATTGAAAATATGGAAGAAGAAATCAAACTACGATTAAGTAAAATAAATATAAGAAAAATTCAAGAAACAGATATAAATCAATTTCTAGGGTGATAAAATGAACAGTCTAATGTATATAGAAGAATTAGAAAAGAGCATAGAAAAAATAAAGTTATATAAAAAAGAAGAAGATCTGAATATAGATTCTATTAACGAAAGGATCGGAGCAATAAAATATAATTATACTAGTAAAAATATAGATGGCCTAAAGACTTTAGAAAGAGACTTAATAGCTAAACTTAAAATAATAAATAAGATTCATGAAAACAATATATATGTATTAGAAAAAAATAAAGAAATTTATCAAAATAATGTAGAAGTAGTAAAAACCACTTTTGAAAACTTAGAAAAATAAAAATATTTTAAGGAGAAAATATGGATACAGAAGAAATGTTAAAACAAAGATATCGCTATCTTTATACCAAATTGCAACTAATTAAAAATAAAATTGCTAGTTTAAACGAAACAGAGAAAAATTTACAGAAAGAATTAAGTGCTAGTTTACAGATCAATAACAAATCATTTGCCCAAGAAGAGTTATCAAATATATCTGAAAAAACAGAAAAAATATTAGAAGAATTATCTAATACAGTAATTCCTATAGTTTCAAGTAAATCATAATTTATAATGTAAAATTCAATAAAAAAAGGAAGACAAGAAACAAACGTTTCTTGTTTTGCATTGAAATTTAACATTTTTCTTGATACGATTAAAGAGAAGGTAGGCGAGGAAGATGGGAAACATTCTTACTGGTAATCCAAAAGTAAATACAAGTTCTTTAGCAAGTAGTAAGAAAGAAGCAACTGCTTCTAGCCCAGTAATTACATCTCCTATAAACCCACCGCCGCCACCCACTCTTACTCATAATATAATCCAAAAGAATGATCCATCAACTGAAATCGAAACAATAGATCTATTTTTAAAAGACGAAAAAAGACTCGTAGAAGAAGAAAATCCCAATACAGTCGACATGAAACAAAAACTGACACAAACAGATCTAACAGAAGAAGAAATAGAGGATCTAATTATAGAATATACAGAAACAATAGA
>CALVQX010000042.1 GCA_944358405.1 uncultured Bacilli bacterium
ATATTGTTTGGGATAATAACAATTATCGACCAAGTTATGCACTACAATATAAAAACCCAATTGAGTATAGAACTCAATTAGGTTTTAATTAATCTTTTTTAGTGTCTACTTTTTGTTGACAACTTCAAGTAATTTTCTCTTTTTTTTAACATATAATTCATTGAGTTGATCAAAATGAAAAATACGATAATGTATTATTATAATTTAGATGATATTCATATAACAAAACTACATGATAAAATTTTTGTAAAACATAAAAAGGATATATACCTTTTTCAACCTATATATAACGAGCAAGAAACAACAGAAATATATTATATAATAAAAAATCATCCTAAATTTTATCCTATTATTTTAAATAAAGATAACAGCATTTTTACAAGATATCAAAATCAAATTTACGTGTTATTAAAAAAAAATATGGCCCCTGTAGATTTTGAACAGGAGCTATTTAGAAAAAAATATCTAATGGACGGAAAATATTTATTAGATAGAACAGATTGGTATTTTTTATGGACAAAAAAAATTGATTATTTTGAATATCAATTAAATCATATTGCAGGAAAATATCCATTAATTGATGAAAGCATTGATTACTTTATTGGGATGGCAGAAACAGCAATAAATTATATAAACTATAATGTCAAGAAGCAACAACTTCAAAGAAAAAGAAAAGTAATTTGCCATAGACGAATAAATAAAAATGAATTCTTTAATCCATTAAATTTAGTGATCGACTTTAAAGAAAGAGATATTAGCGAATATTTAAAATATATATTTTATACAGAGGAATATAAAAAAATCGATCTCTTTAAAATCATTAAGTTAGCACAATGTGATGAAATAGGATATTATTTATTATATGGAAGACTTTTTTTTCCTAGTTATTATTTTGATATATACGAAAGAATTATCAATAGTAAAGGAAACGAAGAAGAATTAAAACCAATTATTTCAAGAATTAATGAATATGAACATTATATAAATAGCATCTATCAAATTATAAACCAATTTCAAGAGATCAAAAAAATAGAGTGGATAGAAAAGTAAATAGTTAATCCCCAGGAATATTTCGAACTTCTTTTACCTCTGGAATCTCATTAACGATAATTTCTTGAATACCATCTTTCAAAGTAACATCCATCATAGGACAGCCCTCACAGGCACCAGATAAACGCACATAAACAATAGAATCTTCATATTTTACAAATTCTAAATTACCACCATCATTCACCAAAATAGGGCGAATCTTATCTATAATAGAACGAATTTTAAGTTCTATATTCTCTTGTTTCATAATATTATCACCATGATAATTATACTAATTAAATTAGATGATGTAAAGATTATTTCTTGTGATATAAGAAAAAAAATGGTATAATTACCACAGAAGGTGTATGACATGAAAAAGTATAAATCAGGAGATATAATAGCAGGTTGTGTAACTGGTATCGAAAAATATGGTGTTTTTGTCAGTTTGGATGAATACTATAGTGGACTGATTCACATATCAGAAATATCTAACTCATACGTTAGAAACATTCATGATTATGTACAAATAGGCGAATCTATAAGGGCAGAAGTAATAGAAGAAATACCAAAAGAGCATAAAGTAAAATTAAGTATTAAAAATATAGAATACCGAATAAATAAAAAAAATACTCACAAAATAAAAGAAACGAAAACAGGATTTTCCACTTTAAAAGTAATGTTAGAAGTATGGATACGCGACAAAATATTAGAAATTGAACATAATAATATTGAAAAAGTCAAAAAAAATTAATAATTTTGTTGACAAATCAATCATTAATTGGTATATTTAATACTGTCAACTGGATCATTATGGGCGATTAGCTCAGTTGGTTAGAGCACCTGCCTTACAAGCAGGGGGTCATAGGTTCGAGTCCTATATCGCCCACCATTGCCGAAATAGCTCAATTGGTAGAGCAACTGATTTGTAATCAGTAGGTTCCGGGTTCAAGTCCTGGCTTCGGCACCATTTTTTTTGGAGAGGTAGCGAAGAGGCTAAACGCGACAGACTGTAAATCTGTTCTCATTGAGTTCGATGGTTCGAATCCATCTCTCTCCACCACTTAAATTGCCTCGTAGCCAAGTGGTAAGGCATCAGACTTTGACTCTGACATGCGTTAGTTCGAATCTAACCGAGGCAGCCATTTATTAATATGATCTGTTAGCTCAGTAGGTAGAGCATTTGACTTTTAATCAAAGGGTCATGAGTTCGAATCTCATACAGATCACCATGCCTGAGTGGCGGAATTGGTAGACGCACAGGACTTAAAATCCTGCGAGAATCAACCCTCGTGCCGGTTCAAGTCCGGCCTTAGGCACCAAAAGAAATTACTCGCTAGCCTCGGCTACTGAGTTTTTTTATAAAATAGCAATGAATTTATGGAAAAGTCATAAAATTTGGTTGACACGCATAAATTTATTGTGATATAATCATTTTGTCGTCTGAAATGATGACGATATCAAACGGAGGAATACCCAAGTCTGGTTGAAGGGACCGGTCTTGAAAACCGGGAGGTCGTGCAAGCGGCGCAGGGGTTCGAATCCCTTTTCCTCCGCCATTAATATCGCGGGATGGAGCAGTCCGGTAGCTCGTTGGGCTCATAACCCAAAGGTCGGAGGTTCGAATCCTCTTCCCGCAACCATATGGTCTCATGGTGCAGCTGGTTAACACGTCTGCCTGTCACGCAGAAGATCGCGGGTTCGAGTCCCGTTGAGACCGCCATTATGGCTTCATAGCTCAGTCGGTAGAGCAAGGGACTGAAAATCCCTGTGTCGCTGGTTCGATTCCCGCTGGAGCCACCATTTATTTAGTAATTAACAAACACTCTAAAAATTTATAAAATGCGCTCGTAGCTCAGTTGGATAGAGTGTTTGGCTACGAACCAAAAGGTCAGGGGTTCGAATCCCTTCGAGCGCACCATAGTATCGGGAAGTGGCTCAACTTGGTAGAGCACGTGGTTTGGGACCATGAGGTTGCAGGTTCAAATCCTGTCTTCTCGACCATTTAGATTATAAAGTCTTGGGATACAAGGCTTTTTTATTTTAATATTCATGACCTTAGAAAACACTTAAATACATTATTTTGTTTTATTTGTTTTAAGATATTAACTATCCTCTGAGAGTAGGTGCTGAGTATCATATGAATACAGATGCTCTAATCGTTGAGGAATACCTTGATAGGTATATTCATTGATAATAATGGAATTAGCTATGATGAAAGCGAGGCGATAGAAATGCCGTTTAATGTTGCGATGACGTGTGGATATGATACTTTAACAAATGAATTATGCGGTTGGGGTGTAGAGATAACTGATGATAAATATACAAAAGATGTGTATATTACATTAGATAAATTGATACAAGAATATTATTTTATTAAAATGGGACAAAAGCTTTATAAAAGTAATACTAAAAAAGAAAAATTGGAAACGCAAAAGAAGTTACTCAACGATAAGAAAAAATTAACTGCTATTGCTAATAACATAAGCTATGGTTATGCAGATTTATTTTTAAAATATTATAATTGGAGTAAACCTTTGTGTAGACATTATATGGAACAATGTAAAAAAGATGTTAAATTTGGTCCTAATTTAGTAAAAGTAAAGAAAATAAATAGGACAATATATGAAGATTTTTAATATATAAAAATCACAAGTTAAATGAACTAAAATTATATAAAGGAGTTAAAATATTTATTATAAAGGTGAATAGAGTTTTAAAAGGTACTCTTCTTTCATTTGGAATCCTGTACCATGATCGTATATCTTCCCCATCTTTTTCCCGGAACGAAAAACTCCAACCTTAAAGCATATTCGAATTTCCCCGTTTTCTATTAGCATTAGGAAATTGCGAAAATCCTTTAGTTGATAAAATGAAATATCTGTATAACGAAAGTAGGTATTTGTATTTACAACTTTTTTTTCGGCTTTAATTAATGCTAAATATCTTAATTTTCTAAATAATCTTTCTTCTAGCGAAGAAAAATTCCAAAAACATTCTCTTTCTATTAAATGAAAAAAATTATCATAAACTTCTAAAAAGATTTTTTCTGTAACATAATCCACGGATAATTTCATTAAATATTTTTTATTTATTCTTCGAATTTTATCAGCCCTAATCAGCTTATAAAAAATTTTATGTTCTTTTAAAACAGGATCTGGACAACCATACCGATCACACAATAATCTAGTTTCAAATAAATAAGCCCCATCAGGTGAAGCACTAAAAAGAGTAATCCAAGAGTGCTGAGAACTTAAGCTAGTTTTTATTTCAATTCCTTGATAATCTGGTATTGAGAAATTTTCTCTTTGCTTCCCAAGTAAAGATTCAAAAGTAATACCAACATTGCCAGTACCATTAGATATACCTCTGATCCAACCCAAAGACTTAATTTTATAGAAATGATCCCTTAAATCAAAAATATTTTGTTGCAAATAGATTCACCTCTATTATATTGTTCACTAAAAAACAAAATCAGCTAGTAAATAATATAAAAATATTTAAGAATATGCACATTAGATAAAAAATAGAGTTAAAAAATAATAAAATAATCTAATAATCATAAAATTAAATAGGTGATTTTTGAATGAAAACGAAAATGAAATTAGTAACAACAATATTATTAACTTTATTTTTATTACTTTGTACAATAACGCCAGTATATGCATCAGATACCTCTAGATCTAGTATAGTTATGGATTTAGATAGTGGAAGAATATTATATTCTAAAAATGCCAAAGAAAAACGATTAATAGCATCAACAACAAAAATTTTAACAGCAATCGTAGTTTTAGAAAATAGTGAGTTAAATAAAGAGGTAGAAATTGGGGAAGAAATATTAACGATGTATGGAACAAATATTTATATTGAAGTAGGTGAAAAATTAAAAATAAAAGATCTCTTGTATGGATTATTATTAAGAAGTGGAAATGATGCTGCAGTTGCATTGGCAGTAGCTGTATCTGGAACAGAGGAAGAGTTTGTAAAATTGATGAATGAAAAGGCTCAAGAAATAGGAATGAAAAATAGTAGCTTTGCCAATCCACATGGATTAGATGAAGAGACAAAAAATTACTCTACAGCCTATGATATGGCCTTATTATCTAAATATGCTTATCAAAATAAAACATACAGAAAAATAGTAAAAACAAAAGAATATACTTTAGAAACAGGAGAAAAAACATATCTATGGTATAATCGTAACAAATTATTAAATAGTTATGAATTTTGTACTGGAGGTAAAAATGGCTATACCCCAGCAGCAGGGAAGACTTTAGTAACGACTGCAAGTAAAAATGGCCTAAATTTAACTATTGTAACTTTAGATGATGGAAATGAATATGAAACTCATGAAGAGTTGTATGAAAGTATATTTAATCAATATCAAACATATCAAATTATTGATAAAAATAATTTTGCAATAGATAAACAATTTTATGATGGAACCCCATATATTAAAAAATCATTTTCTTATCCACTGACGGAAGAAGAAAAAGAACAAGTAAAAACAGTCGTAAAAATAACAAACTCAAAAACAAATAAAGTTGGAGAAATTTTAATTTATTTAGAAAATGAAAAAATCGGAGAAATCCCGATTTATAATAAAGCAGAAAAAGAAAAGGAATCATTTTTTACTAAGATAAAGAATCTATTCACTTGATAGTCGAAAAAAGTTAATACTTGGACGACAAAATAATCGAAATCCAAAGTCGCTTGTTCCAATTCCACTAGAAATATATAATTTAGAATCTGTCAATTGATAAAAAGGTTCATTATATTTTAAGGCACCTTCCTTTTTATTAAGAGGACCGAAGTAAGGAATGTGAACTATTCCGTTATGAGAATGACCAGCAAGAAATAAATCCGTGGAATATTGAGCTAAAATTTGATCTACAGAATCAGGTTCATGTAGCAAAGAAATAGTATAGATATTAGAATTGTGTGTAGGATCTTGAAAATAAGAATAAGCTTTTTCTATATCTATTTCTTCCTTTAATGTACTGGATAAACCAATAAGTAAAATAGGAGTATTATCATTCTTATAAATTAATTCATAATCATTATTTAAAATAGTAAAGTTACTTTGATTAAAAATAGTAATAAAATCATCTCCATCTTCTTCCCCCATAATTGCATATTTACCTAAACTAGCTTTTATTTTTTTTAGTTCAGTAATCAATGATTCTCTTTCTTTAGATTTTAAATTATAGTTTTGATCAATCAAATCCCCTGTAAAAACAACTAGATCTGGATTTCGCTCATTTATTTGCTTTACTAAATTTTTCACCTCGGACTGAAAAACAGTAGTTCCATAATGTAAATCGGAAAATTGAACGATTTTCATCCCATTAAAACTAGCAGGAATTTTTTCATTAATAATTCTCTGTTCTTTTACTATTAGAGAACTAGTAGAAATATAGGTAATATAAAAGAAAGCACTAAGAAATATTAAAATGAGTATAAGAGTAATTTTAAGAAAAATCATAACGAGATGCTTTCTTTTTTCTCTTCTTTCCTCATTAAAAATTTCTTCTTGTTTTGTTTGGTTAAGTTCTTCTCTAGTCATCTATTATCACCAATATTATTGTATCATAGTTTAAATTTTTAGTAAAAAAAAAGATTTTATGATACACTAGAAGTGGTGATGAAAATGAAATATGATGTAATTATAATTGGAGCAGGACCAGCAGGACTTTTTTCTGCATATGAATTAATAGAAAAAAATCCCAATTTAAAAATAGCAATTCTTGATAAAGGAGCAAAAGCAAAAAAGCGAAACTGCCCAATGCAACTGGCAAAAACAAATTGTAAAAATTGTAATCCATGTAGGATCTTATCGGGCTATGGCGGAGCAGGAACATTTTCCGATGGAAAATTAAATTTTATTCCCAAATTAGGCAAAAGTGACTTATTTAAATATATGAATGAAAGTGAAGCATATCAGTTAATAGAAGATACTGAACAAATATTTACAAAGTTTAAAATGGATGGAGACGTATTTCCTAGTAACATAGAAGAAGCAGAAAAAATAAAACGAAAAGTAGCAATCCAAGGAGCAAGATTACTACTCATAAAACAAAAGCATTTAGGAAGTGATTATCTTCCAGAATATATTGATAGCTTCAGCAATTATTTAGAAGAAAAAGGAGTTACTTTATTAGAAAATGCAGATGTTACTGATATTCTTCCTAGAAAAAATAATTTTTATGAAATTGTTTATAATAATCAAGAAAAAATGAAGGGAAAGAGAATTATTGTCGCTCCAGGAAGAACTGGTGCTAAATGGGTACAACAATTAGCAGAAAAATATAAGATTCCATATTTGTCACAAAGTATTGAAATAGGAGTAAGGGTCGAAGTCAGAAAAGAAATTTTAGAAGAAATAACGAATATAATTTATGATCCAACAATCTTTATTAAAACCGATACGTATGGAGATGAGATTAGGACCTTTTGTACTAATCCTGGTGGTTTCGTTGCTAAAGAAAATTACTATGGGTATATTTGCGTTAATGGGTATTCATTAAAAGAGACTAAATCTAATAATAGTAATTTTGCCTTTATTAGTAAAGTAAACTTAACGGAACCTGTGACTAATACAAGAGAATATGGAGAATCCATTGCAAAAATTGCTAATGTATTAGGGGATTCTAAACCAATCATACAATCGCTAAAAGATTTGCGTAATGGACGTCGTTCTAACTGGGGACGAATTAATAAAGGATTTATTGAACCAACACTAAAAGATTGTGTAGCAGGAGATTTAGCCTTAGTCTTACCTCATCGCATTATTACTAATATTTTAGAAGGATTAGAAAAATTAGATAGAATAATACCAGGAGTGAATAATGATGAAACATTATTATACGGTCCAGAAATTAAATTTTTTAGTAACGAAATAATAACAGATAATAAATTTAAATTAGAAACAGAAGACATTTATTTTATAGGAGATGGAGCTGGAAAAGCCGGGAATATTGTTGCAGCGGCAGCAACCGGTTTAGTGGCAGCAAGAGACATTTTACAAAAGGAGGAAGAATGCAAATGAAAAAGATAATAAAGATACTGACTATAGTAATGATAGTACCATTGCTATTTATTACTAGTGGTTGTGATAACAATAATGATAATCAAGTTGAAGAGAATTTACTTGGAATTGATTATAATATAGATGGAAATGAAACTACACTTGATCAATATGAAACAGAAAATCCTGTAGTGGCGATGTATATTCAAGATTATGGTTCGATTGTAATGGAACTTTATCCAGAAAAAGCACCAAATACGGTAAATAATTTCATATCTTTAATTAAAGAGGGATTTTATGATAATAATACTTTTCATCGATTAGTTCCTGGATTTGTATTGCAAGGTGGAGATCCTACAGGAACGGGAAGTGGTGGACCGGACTATACAATTAAAGGTGAATTTTCTGAAAATGGTTTTGAAAATGATTTAAAACATACAAAATGGATCGTTTCTATGGCAAGATCACAGTCCTATGATTCAGCAGGAAGTCAATTTTTTATTATGTTAGGAGATGCAGAATACTTAGACGGTTTATATGCTGCATTTGGAACCGTTATCGATGGTAAAGAAACGATAGAAAGAATAGAAGAATCTGAAACTATAGCAGATCAAAATTCTGGAAAATTATCTCAAAATTTAATCATAAAGAAAGCACTAGTAGATTTGAAAGGAAAAGACTATGAGCAAGTAGAAAAAATAGCACAAAAATAAGTCGCAAGTAAATTTGCGACTTATTTTTTGATAAATTCAAATTTAAACAAAATTAATTTTCAAGATAGGAAATGCTTTCATCTGGTTTTAAAGAAACTCTTAAAATTTTAGTATGTTCTTCTTTCATTTGATGATAATGAACTCCACAAGTATCAAATAATAATTTAGAGGCTAAATTTTCTTTTGTACCACAATATTTATCAGATAGATAAATCACTTCAGTAATTCCGGCTTGAATAATAATTTTTGCACATTCATTGCAAGGAAATAAATCAACATAAATTTTTGAACCTTCCAAATCTTTTTTACTTCCAGGAAAATTTAGAATTGCATTTAATTCCGCATGACAAACATATGGATATTTTGTTTCTAAAGAATCTTTTGATTCTCGATTCCATGGAAATTCATCGTCTTCAAAACGATTTGGAGCACCATTATAACCAATGGATAAAATTCGATTTTCTTTACTAACAATACAAGCGCCTACTTGTGTAGAAGGATCTTTACTTCTACCTGCAGCCATTTTGGCAACTCCCATAAAAAATTCATCCCAGCTCAAATAATTTTTTCTTTTGTTTCCTAAAATTGTTTTATCTAATTTCATATTACCTCCTTTAAAATTATTCTATCATAAAAAATGACAAAAGAAGTAAATTATGATATAATATGCAAAACATGAGTAATCTAAAATAATAATAATGATATTTTTCTAAAAATAAATAAGCATGATAATTACTAAAATTATATAGTTCTTAAATAAATTCACTTGCAGACTATAAAATTATCAGAATTAAAATGGTTTTTGTTTATAATAGAATGTGATAAAATATGATAGAAAATTATAGGGAGTAAATTTAATGAAAGAGTTATGGAATAATCTAAAATATACTTGGAAGTATGCAAAAGATCAAAAAGGAAAATTAATTTTATATATTTTATCTAATATTATTGCTGTTACAATTAGTATTATTGTTCCAATTCTTAGTGCTAAGATTATTATTAGTCTAACAAGTAGTCAATTAAATCAAGTATTATTGTTTAGTTTAGTAATTTTAATTATAGAATTAATAAGTAATTTGATTTCTTACTTGTCTAAGTATTTTTCTGAAGTAATATACCGAGAAACTTATACAAAAATTCAAAATAAATTAGGAAAAGAAATTTTAAGGTTAGAAAATAGTGTATTGGATCAATCTTCTTCAGGAATTTTCATTCAAAGATTAACTAATGATACTAGTAAAATGGCCAATATTTTTAATATATTAAATACATGTTTATCCAGCATTATCACAAATATTGGAATTTTTATCGCAATATTTATTATTAATAAGATAGCATTTTGTTTTTTATTGTTTGGTACTTTAATTATTTATTTTCTCGAAAAGAAAAGTACAGAAACTGTTAATGCTAAAGATAAAAATTTTCGCCATAAAAATGAAAGTGTTTCTGGTTTTGTTGGAGAATTAGTTCGTGGTTCAAGAGATATAAAAATGCTAAATGCGGAAACTAGTTTTTTAAAGCAATTTAATAAAAAAGTAATAGATTTGAATCAGGAACGATATTCTATGTGGAGAAGTGCTAGAAATTATCGACTTTTAATAAATTGTATCCTAGACTTTATTTCATTTGGGTTGATATTTCTTTTAGTTTTTCTGATTATAGCTGAGAAACTACTGATTACGAATGCTTTAGTTATTTATAATTATATGAATAGAGTTAGTTCTATGGTTATTTATCTAAATATGTTGATGGAAGGGATTAAAGATTTTAACTTATCTTCTTCTAGAATCTTTGATATTATTGAAGGAAAAGAATATAGAAAAGAAGTTTTTGGAACAAAGCACATATTAAAAGTAAAAGGCGATTTCGAATTTAGAAATGTGAGTTTTGGTTATAAAGAAAATCAAAAAGTCTTAGATAATCTTAGCTTTAAAGTAAATGCTAATGAGACAGTTGCGTTTGTTGGGAGATCTGGAGCAGGGAAAAGTACGATTTTTAGTCTTTTATGTAAAATGTATAAAATAACAGAAGGAGAAATTACAATTGATGGAATTAACATAAATGAACTAGATCGTGATACCATACGTGGAAATATTACGATCATTAGTCAAAATCCCTATATTTTTAATTTAAGCATTAGAGATAATCTAAAATTAGTAAAAGAAGATTTGACAGAAGAAGAGATGGTGGAGGCTTGTAAATTAGCATGTCTTCATAACTTTATACAATCACTTCCAGATGGCTATGATACATTAGTAGGTGAAGGAGGAATCAATTTAAGTGGCGGAGAGCGTCAAAGATTAGCGATTGCTAGAGCATTCGTGCAGAAAACAGAAATTATTCTTTTTGATGAAGCTACCTCATCTTTAGATAATGAAACTCAGGCAAGTATTCAAAAAGCCATTGAGAATCTTCAAAAAGAGTATACTATTTTGATTATTGCGCATCGATTAAGTACGGTGATTCGTAGTGATAGAATTCTTTTTTTAAGTGAAGGAAGAATTAAGGCACAAGGCACTCATCAAGAGTTATTAAAGAAAAGTAGAGAATATAAACAATTGTATGAAGCAGAGTTAAGAGATAATTAAAATGCATTAAAAGGTTACATCATTATAATAAACTCAGATAGTTTATTAAGAATATGTTTTTCAAAATGTTTATATTATAGTTAATAATAAAAAAGTGAAGATTTCTTTTTAATAAAGGAAAAAAACAAATTTTTTGCAACCTGAAAATAACTTAGTGAAATGTCTTGTTGTCTTATAAAAATTTAAACACTAATGGGAAAATATTCTCGTTTTTCTTGCTTATTTATTTTTAATTTTACTTCTTTCCTTTTTCCAACTTACTATATATATTAATAAGACATGTTTGCAAGTTAATACTCAAGGCATTATCCCAAGGAAATCATAAAAGTTCAAATTTTTAATACTAGATATTGACAATATTATTTTGAAGTGGTAAATTAATTTTCAATAATTTGAAGAGGTGTTGTCATTGTGAGAGGATACAAGAAAATGTACAAGTATAACATTAATTTCAGCAGATTAAACATAGTCTTTTCTTTGTTTGTGCTTTCTTGTTGCTTTTTATCTTCAAAATTATTCTAACACTGGGCTTAAATGCTCAGTGTATTTTTTTATTATGGTGTTGGAGGTGTATATGAGTAACTTAACGATTAATGATTTAATTTCAAAAGTTTCTGAGTATAACAAAGAAGAAATTGATATTATCAGAAAAGCATATGATTATGCAGAATCTTTGCATAAAGGTCAAAAAAGGCAGAGTGGTGAGGATTATATTACTCATCCACTAAATGTTGCATATATATTGGCAGAGATGCATGCTGATAGGGATACAATATGTGCAGGTTTGTTGCATGATACTTTAGAAGATACTGCTATTACAAAAGAAGATATTGCCCATGATTTTAATCAGAATATTGCTAATTTAGTAAATGGAGTTACTAAATTAGCTAAAATGAATTTTTCTTCCAAACAAGATCAAAATTATGCAAATACAAGAAAAATAATTACTGGTATTACAGAAGATGTGAGAATTATAATTATTAAGTTAGCAGATAGGCTTCATAATATGAGAACATTGCAATTTAAAAGTGAATTTAAACAAAAAGAAAATTCCTTAGAGACAATAGAAATATTTGTTCCATTGGCATACTATATTGGTGCATATAGGATAAAATCTGAGTTAGAAGATTTATCTTTGCAATATTTGAAACCGGACATGTATAAAAGAATTGAGGAAAGAAAAATAAAATTAGAAGAGGACAGTACAGACTGTCTTAAAGAGATGCTTTATAAAATTGAAAGATTATTGAATGGCAAAAGCATTCCAAATGAAATAAAAGTAAGAACAAAAAATATATATGGAATATATAAACGATTAAATGAAGGACATAAACTGTCTGATATTCATGATTTACTGTCTTTAAAAATTATGGTAGATGAGGTAGAAAATTGTTATAGAACATTGGGTATGATACATAAAGAATATCATCCTATAAATGATAAATTTAAGGATTATATATGTAATCCTAAAACTAACATGTATCAATCTTTGCATACTACAGTTTTTGGGCCAGATGATAGGCTAGTTCAAACGCAGATAAGAACTTTTGATATGGATAAGATAGCATCATTTGGGCTTACTGCATATTGGGATATTGAAAAAGGTCGTGCAAGAGATCTAATGCAACAAGATCTAAAAGAAAAATATCAGTTCTTTAAATCTTTAACAGAAATTAATTCAATGTTCGGAGATAATCAAGAATTTGTTAATCAAGTAAAATACGAATTGTTTGCTGATAAGGTATATGTATATACAACAAAAGGAGATATTATAGAATTACCTAAGGGTTCTACACCAATAGATTTTGCATATAAAATACATACAGATATTGGGAATACTATGGTTGGTGTTTTTGTTAATGATGATTATGTTCCTGTAGATTATACTTTAAAAAATAAAGATAGAGTTAGAATAGTTACAGATGATTTATCATATGGTCCTAGGTCTGATTGGGAAGACAAAGCACATACTAGTTATGCAAAGAAAAAAATTAGAGATTTTATTAAAGAGATTAATAGAAAGTAAATTTTATATTTAAGTTAGAGGTGAATACAATCTATAGATACCAAGGCGGAAAAATAAATTTTTCTTTCTCCTTGAAAAAATATAAAAAATAAGTTATACTACCAATTAGATGCAGGGAATCTGAGGAGTACATAATTTCTTTTTTATAGAGAGTCCATAGATAGGTGCAAATGGATAAAAAGAGTTATGGAAGGTAGCAGAGGAGCATGGTTTCTGAATTTATAGTAAGAAATCCCGGGATTGTCACGTTAAGGCAGGAAAGATATCTAAAATTAGATATAAAATAAGGTGGTACCACGAACAATTCGTCCTTTAGACATTGTTCGTTTTTTATTTATAATTGATTGGAGGAGTTATATGAAACGTGGAAAAGTATATATTATCCCAAATGAAGACCAGATAATCGAAGATTGCTTTTATAGGGAAATAGGATCTAGCCATTTAAGAGCAATTCAAGAGTTTTCTGATAAATATCGGCTAGGATATCAATTTCATGAGGAAGATTATCAAAATGCACCATGCCAAGTAGCAATGGATGGACATCTCATTATAAAAACGGAAGAGGATGCATCTTTGGCTGTTGCATATATACCGGAGGAAATAACGGATCGCCAATCTCTTTGGCTTTATGATCATCAGAGAGAATTATCGAAATATGGTATGATAGTTGGATATGAATTATTCAAGGAGGAATCTAATTATAAACTATTCCATTTGCATGGATTAGATGAAATTATGAAGTCGACAAATAAGAAAAATTTTATTTAACATAAAAGAAAGGAGCCAAATTATGTTGGAAAAAAAATATAATCATTTAATAGTTGAAAAAAATAAATATGCAGAATGGAAAGAAAAAGGATATTTTAAAGCAGATAGTAAAAGTAATAAAACTCCTTTCTGTATTGTAATTCCACCACCTAATGTAACTGGAAAACTACATTTAGGGCATGCTTGGAATGTTACATTACAGGACATTATTATTCGTTATAAAAGAATGCAAGGATTTGATTGCTTATGGGTTCCTGGTATGGATCATGCAGGGATTGCTACTCAGGCAAAAGTAGATAAAAGGTTAAAAGAACAAGGAATTAAGCCGAGAGAAATGAAACGGGAGGAATGGTTAAAACAAGCTTGGAATTGGAAAGAAGAGTATGCTAATACGATTCATGAGCAATGGGCAAAACTAGGAATTTCCGTAGACTACTCTAAGGAAAGATTTACTCTAGATGAAGGACTAAGTCAAGCTGTCAACAAAGTGTTCATCGATCTATACAACAAAGGTTTAATTTATCGTGGGGAAAGAATTATTAACTGGGATCCAGAACAGATGACCGCCCTTTCTACAGAAGAAGTAATATACAAAGAAGATAAAGGTGCCTTTTATCATTTAAAATATTATATTGATGGTGCTGACGATTATTTAGAAGTAGCAACAACTCGACCAGAAACTTTATTTGGTGATACTGCTGTTGCAGTAAATCCAAAAGATAAAAGATATAAGCATTTAATTGGGAAAAATGTAATTTTACCAATAGTAAATAGAAAGATCCCAATCATAGGAGATGATCATGCTGATCCAGAATTTGGTACAGGTGTTGTTAAAATTACCCCAGCACACGATCCAAATGATTTTGAGGTAGGAAACAGACATAATTTAGAACGTATTATCGTAATGAATCCTGATGCTACTATGAATGAAAATGCTGGAAAATATTGTGGAATGACAAGAGAAGAATGCCGTGAACAGTTAGTAAAAAATTTAAAAGAGCAAGACTTATTAATTAAAATCGAAGAGATGACTCATTCTGTTGGACACAGCGAAAGAAGCGATGCCATTGTAGAACCATATTTATCTAAACAATGGTTTGTAAAAATGCGACCTTTAGCAGATCATGTTTTAGAAAATCAAAAAAATAAAGAAACAAAAGTAAATTTTGTGCCACCAAGATATGAAAAAATTATGAATCACTGGATGGAAATTACCTATGATTGGTGCATTTCACGACAACTATGGTGGGGACATCGAATTCCAGCTTGGTACAAAGGAGACGAAATAAAAGTACAAGTAGAATCTCCTGGCCCTGATTGGCAACAAGATCCAGATGTGTTAGACACATGGTTTTCCTCTGCACTTTGGCCATTTTCTACTTTAGGTTGGCCAGAGAAAAGTGCTCTTTTAGAAAGATATTATCCAAATGATGTATTAGTTACAGGATATGATATTATTCCTTTTTGGGTTAATAGGATGACTTTTCAAGGATTAGAATTTACAGAGAAACGTCCATTTAAAGACTGCCTAATTCACGGATTAATTCGTGATAAAGAAGGTAGAAAAATGTCCAAATCATTAGGGAATGGTGTAGATCCTATGGATGTTATTGAACAATATGGTTGCGATGCACTAAGATATTTTTTAACTACCAATTCAGCTCCTGGAATGGATTTACGTTATGATGAAGATAAAGTAAAATCATCTTGGAACTTTATCAATAAGTTATGGAATGCCTCTCGTTACGTTCTAATGAATATAGAGGATCTGAAAGAAAGAGATATTAAAACAGAAGAATTAACTTTATATGATAAATGGATGCTTACTAAGAAGAATAAAATAATTAAATCAACGATTAAAAATATGGACAAATATGAATTTCATAATGTTGGGAATGAATTATATAAATTTATCTGGGAAGACTTCTGTGATTGGTATATTGAACTTACTAAAGCAAATATGACTGTAACAACTAAAACAGTATTGTTGGATACTTTAACGGATATTTTGAAATTGCTTCATCCTTTCATGCCTTATGTTACAGAAGAAATTTATCAAATGTTACCAATAAAAACATCAGAATCTATTATGATTGCAGAATATCCTAAATATAATAGAAAAGAAATATATCTAAAAGAATCAGAAGAATTAGAAAGGATATTAGAAGACATCGTAGCTATTCGTAATTTAAAAGCAGCAAATAAAATTACGAAAGAAGCATTAGTAAACTTCGAATGCGCAAAAGAAGAATTTATTCCAATCTATGCATCACAATTAAAAATAACAGAAGATAATTTGACAAGCGATGATCCAGATAATATGATTAGTTGTAATTATAAATCTTCTAATATTAACATTACTTATTTCTTCCAACAGGAAAAAATAGATATGACAATAATTCAAGAAGAAATAGAAAAATTAACGAAATCAATTGAACGACGCAAGAAATTATTATCAAATGAAAATTATATAAATAAAGCACCTACAAATGTTGTAGAGGCAGATCGAAAAAAATTAAAAGAAGAAGAAGAAAAACTAGCCTATTTAAATGAGCAATTATAATACAAAGTCAAACTAAAAATACCAAAAGAATTGTATCTGAATAAACTAGGTACAATTCTTTTGATTTATTCAAAAAAACAGTTAGTTTAGACTTTATGTTAGAATAAACTTTACTAAAAGATTGATTTTTTTTTGATTTTTCATTATAATACAAAACACAAATGAATGGAAAGAAAAAGAAGGAAAAAAGAATGAATATTCAGCAAAAAATAATAGAATTAAAAAAACAAGAAGCTACTTTTCAAGAGATACAATTTGAACTTGATGCCTCGAAATATGAACTACTTGCATACTATGAAGCAATCATAAATATGCCCCAAGGAATGTTACCATGGGATGTCGAATTTCAAATACGACAAGATTATTTAAAAAAAATTAATTTTTTAAATCTGAAAGAAGGAAAAATCATCTTTATTTCGGATACTCATATTAGTAGCAAAGAAGAAAATATAGAATATCTAAAATTAATAAAGAAATTTATTCAAGAAAATAATATTGCATACTTAATTCATGGTGGAGATATAGGAGATGGCATGCTAAATTATGCATCAAAATATAATACTTATCCTAAACAAATAGAACATATATTAGATGTTTATTTAGAAGATCAAAATCTATTTCAATATATATTAGGAGGAAATCACGACAGAAAATATCAAAAAAAGGAATGTGATTTACTAAAAGCATTAGAGAAAGAAAAACTTAATATAACAGGAGTAGGCTATTATCAAGCATATTTTAAAATCGCTAATAAAATTATCTCCTTACAGCACAAATCTAACAAAGCAAATAAACTGTTTACTCCTGACTTTACTATATGTGGACACACTCACCAATACTTTCCAAAAGAAAAGAAAATAACCCTGCCAACTTTAAGTGATAATTTCCCAAATGGAAAAAGGCAAAATAATGAACCAGGCTTTGTTGTGCTAACCATCCAATCAAACCAGCAAAAAACTTCTCTAAAATTTGATCACTATAATATAAGTACAAATGGAATTGAATATCAAGACCAACGGCAATATACTTTTCCTACCGAAGAATGCTCTCATACCTATACTTATCAAAAAAAGAAAAATTATAATTCTCATCATAAAAAATATATGAGAGTTAATTGTTAAAGTGAAAAAAGAACTTAAAATCACAACAAACGCCTTTAGAATAAAAATAACAATTATCATCTAAACAGAATTTTCAAAACACTCTGCACTTTCTATTTTCCTGTACTCCACTATAGATTTCTTTGAATTAAGTTTACTTAATTCTTTTATTTTGCCAAAAAGCACAATTTAAGACAAATCTATGTTAATAAAAAATAATTCGACAAAATACGAAGATCAAAAATGTTACTATAATCATGGTGATGATATGAAAAAAACATTTATATTAGGAATTGCTTTTATCTTATTAGGAACAGTAGTAGGAACAATTCTTCGCGGAGAATATCAAGAAGAAATTCTTGATGCATTTGGAACGGGAAAAAGCTATTATTTTTTACAAGAAGGAGTTTATTCTACAGAAGAAAATCTAGAAGAAAATATAAAAAATTTAGATACCAAACTAATTATTGAAGAAGATGGAAAATACTATGTCTATTTAGGAATAACTCAAGAAAAAGAAAATGCAGAAAAAATCAAGCAAATATATGAAAATGATGGTTATCAAATTTACATCAAAGAAAGAAATATCTCAAACGAAGAGTTTTATAATAATGTAAATCAATTTGATCTCTTAATTCAAAGCACAGATAATCCAGAGGAGATATTAACAATTGAAGAAGTAGTTTTAGCAAATTATGAAGAAATTGTAAAAAAGGATAAGTAACTTATAGAAAAAAGGGAATGATATAAATAGAGGTGAGTATCATTCATTATAAAATAAAAGAAATTCCAGAATCAGAACGTCCTAGAGAAAGAATGAAACAAATAGGAAGTGAAAATTTAACAGATAAAGAGTTACTAGCAATTATTTTAAAAAATGGAACTAAAAAGCAAAACGTAAATGATATAGCATTAGAATTATTAAGAAAGTATCCACTTTCATCTTTTAAAGAATTAAATAGTTCAGAATTAATGCAAATATCAGGGATCGGAGAAGTAAAGGCTCTAGAAATTCTAGCAGCTAGAGAATTAGGAAAGAGAATTTTCCTAAGGAAAAATAAACAACTCATAAAATTATCTAGTGCTAAAGAAATATGGGAAGATTCTAAATATTTATTTGTAGGATTGAAACAAGAACATTTTTATTGCCTATATTTTAATAATAAACAAGAATTAATTGAAAGGAAGTTATTATTTATGGGAACGATCAATCGTAGTATTACTCATCCAAGAGAAATATTTAAAGAAGCCTATCGAGTAAGTGCTTCTAGTATTGTTTGTATGCATAATCATCCTTCTAATGACATCAGACCAAGTAGAGAAGATATTATTTTTACAGAAAATATTACCAAGGCAGGAGAAATTCAAGGAATTCCAATAATTGATCATATTATCGTAGGAGAAGACTCATTTTATAGTTTTTATGAACAAAATAATATTTTAAATCTTTAATTGTAAGGAAGAAAAATTTATACTATAATAAAAAAGGAATGTGGGATGATGAGATGTATCGCAAAAAACAAAAGCAAAAAAATAAAATAATTATCGCAATCACCTGTATCGGAATAGTCATTGCTTTAGTCATATCACTACAATTAAATAGAAATACAACAATGGTAGAGACTATTTTTAAAGATGTTTCCATGTTTTTTAACAAAGTGATTATGTATCCATTTACAACATTAAATAACGAAAAAGGGCAAAATCAAAGCGAGAGTTATTTAATTCAAAAAAATGTGAATGAGTCTTTAGAAAAAGAAGTTCAAGAATTAAAAGAGGCCTTAGAACTAAATAAAACATTAACAGAGTATGACCCAGTAAATGCTACAATTCTCTCTAGAAATAAAAGCTATTGGTTTAATAATCTAACGATTGATAAAGGCTCAAAAGATGGAATTGAAGTAGATATGGCTGTAATAACAAAACAAGGATTGATTGGAAAAATATCAAAAGTATATCGTAATTCTAGTGAAATTAAGCTAATTACTTCAGATGATGTAAATTACAAAATAAGTGTTGCAATTAAAACAAATGATAGTGATAATTACGCAATTTTAAATGGATATGATAGCAAAATAGGACTAATCAAAGTAAGTGGTGTAGATAAAACAGCAATCGTAGAAAAAGGAGATACTGTCGTAACCAGTGGCTTAGGAGGAAAGTTTCCTAGAGGGATTTATATCGGAGTAGTAGAAAAGATAGAAAGTGATAAATATAATCTTAGTAAAACTCTACATATTAAGACAAGTCAAGATTTTAATAATATTCATTACGTTACAGTATTAAAGGAGAAGAGTGAATGATACCGATCTTGATTATCATAATTTCTTTTCTTATCGATGGAATACTAACTAATTTCTTACCTTATATGGTAAATGATCTATCTTATTTTACTCCATTATTTACCTTAGTCAGTATTTTCTTAGTTTATCCTTTTTATCAAAAGAAGGAAAAAAAATACTATGGAACTATCTTTTTATTAGGAATAATCTATGACCTTTTTTATACAAACTTATTATTTTTCAATGCAATGCTATTTTTAATGATTGCAATTACTACTAAATATATATATAAAAATCTAGAAATAAGTTATTTAAAACTAATTTTTTACATCATTGGACTCATATGCTTATATGAAATCACAACAGCTTTTTTGATAGTAATATTTAATTTAGTGCCAATGACTTTTCCAAGATTATTATATAAAATTAGCCATAGTATAATATTAAATATCATTTATGCAGAATTCATATATTTAATCATACAAAAAATCCCCCAAAAATATAAAGAGATAAGTATTAATTAGAATATTTATCTTTTTCTTTTCATAGAATGAAATAAAAGGAGATCATTTTATGGAAAAGAAAACAGTAAAGAAAAAACTAGTACTTAAGAAAAGTGTTCGTCGCATTTTAAATCATTTATTATTAACCACCATTATTTTTCTAGTAGGACTAATTTTAGTAAAAGATAACCCACCATTAAAAAAACAAATTTCAGAAAATATATACGAAAAAAGTTTTAAATTTACTAAAGCAAAGCAACTCTATGATAAATATTTTGGCAGTATTCTCTCGATAGACAAAATTGTTCAAGAAGAACAACCTGTATTTGATGAAAAACTAGCTTATAGTAAAAAAAGCACCTATAAAGATGGAGTAGCCTTAACAGTTACAGAAAATTACATGGTACCCAATTTGGAAAGTGGAATAGTAATTTTTATAGGCGAAAAAGAAGGATATGGAAATACGGTAATTGTAGAACAAATCGATGGGATTGATGTGTTTTATTCTAATATCGAAGCAGCTAATTTAAAATTGTATGACTATGTAGAAAAAGGAGAATTATTAGGAGAAACAAAAGATGATAAACTTTATTTAGTTTTTTATAAAGATGGGAAATATTTAAATTATAAAGACTATATCTAAATATATAGAAATTAATATTCTAGTTTATGTTTTTGCAATTATTGCCATATTTACTGCCAATTTTTTTCCTTTTTTTATCATAAGTTTTTTAATTATAATTCATGAATTAGGGCATTTTTTAACAGCTAAATTAGTAAATGTAGAAGTAGAAAAAATTATTATCTATCCCTTAGGAGGAATTTCTAAATTTAAAATACCTCTAAATATTTCCATAGGAAAAGAATTTCTAATTTTAATTATGGGGCCTATCTTCCAATACTTAGCTTACTTCCTCCTTTATACAAAATGTCCGCTAGATAGAAATATCATAGCAAAATACCATTATGGTATTTTAATATTCAATTTATTGCCAATCTATCCATTAGATGGAGGAAAATTATTAAATTTATTTTTGTCTGCCTATATACCTTATAGAAAAAGTCTTATTCTAAGTATTATAATAAGTTATAGCATTTTATTATTTCTATGGATAATAAATTATCCTCAGATTCATATCAATTTAATCATTATGAGTCTATTTTTACTATATAAAATCACCAAAGAATATCAACAAATCAATTTATTATATGGAAAACTTCTCTTAGAAAGATATTTATATCATTATCGATTTAAGAAAAGCATCATCATTAATAAAAACACAAATTTTCATAGAAATAAAAGACATCTATTAAAAATAGGCGAAAAATACTATTTGGAATCAGAATATTTAGAAAAATTATATAAAAAACTTAAAAATGATTGACAGACAAAAAAATACTATGCTATAATTTAATTACTGACTGTGAGAAAAAGTTAGTAATTGGGGCATTAGCTCAGCTGGGAGAGCGCCACGTTTGCACCGTGGAGGTCAGCGGTTCGATCCCGCTATGCTCCACCATATTGATTATTACCGTTGCATATCAACGGTTTTTATTTTTTTACGACAATTTTAGGACAATTCTTTTTCTCCTTTCTTTATTTTTATAGATTATCCAGTAGATTCACTATCTCATTTTGTATAGTAGGGAAGAGATGCATATATGTCTCTTGCATTACTTTGATACTATGTCCCATTCTATTACTTAACATTAAAAAGAATTTAGCTGTGTCAGTTTGACCTGATTTAACATATTCATTTATTAAAAGAGAAACATGACTATGTCTAAACTCATGTATTGTTATTTCTCTAACACCACTTAATTTAAAGTAGTAATGTTTTTTATTATCTATGGTTGTTTGTGGCATAAATCTGGTACATCCAAACACAAACCATGATTCTTTAAAATCAATAAAAGATTTACAGTAATTTTTATATGTAATGAGCTGTTCTCTTAATGTTCTGCTCATTTTTATTTTTCTGTTGATATAATTTTTTGTAGATGTTATTTTGTATGTTTCTTTTGTTTTTACTGATAAAGTTTTGTTTACTATAATTTCGTTGCTTTCAAAATCAATGTCATTCCAATTTAAAGCTTGTACTTCACCTTTTCTCATTCCAGTGTAATATAAAAATATAAAGAATGTTTTCCACACTATATCGTCAATGCATGAAATAAATTTTTTAAATTCATCATATGTTATGTATCTTAACTTTTCGTCATCTCTGATTACTTCATCATTAACGCGCTCAAATCTTCCACATAATTGTACTTTATTCGTTTCCAAATTGTAGTTTTTGATTGCATAATCGAAGATTTCTTTAAGTATTACATATAGCTTATTTAAATAAGCAAGCCTATAGCCTTTCTTTTCCATTTCTTTCTTCCAAAAGTTAATATTCTTAACATCTATATTGTTTATATAAAAATCGCTAAAATAGGGCATTATATTCTTTTTAAAGGCATATTCATAAGAGTAGATAGTAGATTCTTTTCTAGATTGATACATATATTTGAAATAATCCTTAGCAACAATATCGAATTTAATTAAAACAGGATTATCTCTTTTGGTTATAAAAAGTAATTCCTCCTGTTCAGCTTCTTGTTTTGATAAGTACATTTTAGATCTATAATATCTTATTTTTCCATTAAAATCTCTATAGCTCTTTCTGAAATACCAATGTCGACCGTCTTTTGTCCATTTTGGTTTGTTTTTTTCATTGTATACTGCCATAAAATTTCACTCCAATCTTTACTTATTCTTTAGAATATTGTAAAATTAGAGTACAGAAAAAGAGAAAAAGTCTTGGTAGGACATTTTTTATTTCTGTACCTAATTTATTAGGTTCGACTTCGTATTTGCGGTACGAGGTCTTTTTTTTATTCCATTATTTCTCCAGTATTTGTATCAATGATTAAATTTTCATCCGGCTTATATATGTAGTTTGTATTAAACTTTTCATTAAACTTAGTAATAGCTTTCTCAATTCTACCTTTTATTCCTTTTTTTGTTCCATCTTCAGTTATACCTAATGAAAGTAAATATTTTGAAACATTGATAATTTCGTTATATTTTTCTTGCTTTTCTAGGAGCCTAATCATATTTGTTATATTTCTATCACAATAATTAAATGCTCTATCAAGTTTGCTAATTTTTGCTTCTTCTTTGTCATATTCTAATGTTTCAGGTAATATTTGTAGTAGTTGATTGCATAAATCTATATATTTATCTGAATATTTATTAAATATATTTTTTTGATTAATGGCCTTACTATATAAGTTACTATACATAAGTTCTTCGTGAATTTTAAATTGTTTATCTGTATAGTCTTTATATTTGTTTTTTAATTCTTTAAGTTTAACGTCTCTATAATATCGTTCTTCACCTAAAATATATTTTTTCTGTTCGCTTTCGATAAGCTGAGTATTGGAATCTATAGCGATGTTAATAACACCATCAAATTGATTACTCTGTTTATTAAGACTTTCTATTACTTCTTCTTGAGTCATGTTTACCCAATTGGATTTCCAAAATCCACCTAATTTTTTTATACAATTTTTACATATTTTATTTTTGTCTTTCAAATTATAACATGCAAGAAACTTTTTTCCACATATTGAGCAAGTTTCTTTTTTTGAATCATCGAAAAAAAATCCCATAAATATACTTCCTTTACTTCTAATAAAATATATATTAAAAGTACCTGTACTAGCATACTTTTAACCTTTGTTAATATAATCTAGTTCTTTTTTCTACGGCAATCCCTATAATTTTAACAGGTAGTTGTTCAACTTGTTCTTTAGAGTACATCATAATGTCATAAGCTGTGTTGTAAGGCTGTAGAACAATCCCTTGCTCATTTAATAATACTTTTTTAAAAGTGGATTCTGTTCCGTTAATCATTATTGCACAATCTTTGCCGTTATATAATTCAATGTCGTTAGTTTGTTCAAATATAACTATATCATTTTCGCTGTATTTAGGAAACATCGAATCTCCACTTATTTTTAATCCAAAAAATTTTTTATTACCCTTTGTCCAACTTCTTGGTATATCAACGTATTCTATTATGTCATTTTGACTTTCAATAGGAATGCCTGCTTTTATAGTACCAAAAACTGGTATTTTTATAATGTCGGTATCTAAGTCAATAACTTTAGCTTCATCAAATGATAAACTTTTAATTAATCTATTGTTTATTTCATTCCATACCGTTGATGGTTCTAAACCAAGTGCTTTGCATATATCTTGAAACGTCTTGTTCTTCATTCTTGCTAAATTATTTTCATATTTAAAAAGCATTTGTCTAGAAATACTGTCATTCATTTTTTTTACTACTTCTTCTAAACTATATCCTTTATTTAAGCGTTTTTCTTTTATTACAGTAGAGGCTATCTTATTTAATTGATAATCCAAGTTATCATCTTTTTCAAAATCCATAAATCCTCCTTTCTATTGACATTATAATTAAAAAAACAAAAAATGTCAATTTTTTTGTTGACAAATTATCAGAGGTTAGATATACTTAATTCGTAAACTAAAAAGTTTACAAAAAAGGAAGGAGGAAATTATGTATCCGAAATTGATAGGCAAAAGAAATGAAATGGGATATACGCAAGAAAAAATGGCAAAAGAACTAGGTATTTCAAAAAATAATTATTATTTGAAAGAAAACGGAAAATTAGATTTTAATTTGTCAGAAGTTAAAAAAATATTGAAAATATTAAATGCTTCGTATGAAGAAATTTTTTTAACCGATATGTAAACCAAAAAGTAGACATTATAAAGGAGAGAGAAATGGAAAAACCTACCAAGACAAAAGAAGAAATTTTAGATCAATTGTATTTAAGTGCTGATGATTTAAAAATATTAATTCCGGAAATCACGTACGCAACAGCACTTAAATATATAAAAGATGTTAGAGAAGAAATGAAAAGTAAAAACATTTTCTTACCAACCAGTAAAACAAAATTAGCATTAACGAAATTTGTAAGAAAGAAATTCGGATTTTAGAAAGGAAGTGATAAAAATGACATTAGAAGATAAAAAAATATTAGAAATAATACATGAAAATTGCAAAATTCAAAGAGAATTTAATAAAAAAAGAGCAAAAAAAATAAAAAAACAAAACATTATTAATGATATTTTTATATTTTTTGGAAGTGCAACTTTTATATTAGGACTAATGTTTTTAATAAATGTTGTAGAAAATTTGAAATTTTAAGGAGGAAAAATGAAAAAAAGACAAAAAGAAAAAGGACTACACCACCACAGAGAGTCCCTTTGCTTAAAAAGCACCTTAAAAATAACACAAAATGACGAATTTGTCAAATTGAGGTGCTAATATGGATGGATTTAAATTTTTTAGAAGCTATTATAATGCTTTAAACAAATTAAATGATAAAGATCGAGGGATTCTTATAAAAAAGATATGTGACTTTATGTTTGAAGACATAGAGCCAACCTTTACCGATAAAGAAGAAAAGCAAGAACTAATTTGGTTAGGAATTGAAGCTAATTTGGTTAGTAGCAAGAATAAATCAAGAAAGAAGCAAGATTAAATTAAAACAAAACCAAATGAAAACCAAATGAAAACCAAATGAAAACCAAATGAAACCAAATTGATTGATTGAGCTTCTTGAGAAGAGAAGTAGAAATAGAAGTAGAAGGGAAGAGAAAAAGAAAATAGAAAAAGAAAAAGAAAAAGAAGTGTGTTGTCTTCGATTAAGTATATTTAAAACATATTGGAATATCTTGAAAAAGAATTATCAGGACAAAACACACAATGATGAAGATTTAAAAATGTATTTTTCAATTTTGAGAGACTATCAGGAACAGGATGTAATTAGTGCAATTAAAGAAGTGCTAAAACAACAACCATATTTTCCTAGAGTCGATGAGATTGTAAAATATTTACCAACGCAACAAACGCAAGAAGAACCTAACTGGTTTTATCAAAAATTGGAAAATAATATACCAACACAACAAGAACAAGAAGAAATGAAAAAAATATTAGAGGAAATTGTGGAGGGATGAAATGGAAACAATAGATTTAACGAGTTATTATCCAGGTTATGAAGACTTTGAAGAGAGAAAATCGAAAGTGCCATTTGAAGATTATCTCGAATTAGAGGAAAAATTAGAAGTTTATGAAAAATCATCAGAAGAATTAGAAGAAGTAATTTTTGATACAGAGCAATATAGTGAATCTGAAAAAATCGAATTGTGTAAAGCTATTTTAAAGGATATGAAAAAAGAGTTATGAAAAAAATATTTGATTATGTGAAATTAAAAAAGCAATACAACAAGTTAAATCTAAATTACAAAATTTTGAAAGAAGAACATGAGACTACAGTGCAAGACAACACAAATTTAATTAGAGAAAATAGAAAACTAAGAAAAGAAATTAAAGAATTGAAGAAAGGAAACAAGTAAATGAGCAAAGTAAAATTTGAAATTAAAAATAGATGGACAGGAAGTGTACTATTTGAATATGAAAAAGAAGACAATACATTAAAAGAGACAGTAGAAAAGGCTATTGAAGAAGGAGCAAACCTAGAAGGAGCAAACCTAGGAGGAGCAAACCTAGAAGGAGCAGACCTAGGAGGAGCATACTTATATGTATCTGATAATGATATCAATGCTGAAGATTATATAAACGATTTTGAGGAAAAAACAGGGTTAAAGGTAACCAAATGGTATATCAATCACGATATTTATCCAACTCGCTGGAATTGTTTTTGGAGAAATGGATTAATTATTCGTGAATACAAAGAAAATCCAAAGAAAGTTAAAGAAATGACAGTAGAAGAGATTAGTGAAGCTTTAGGATATGAAGTAAAAATTGTAAATGGGTGATTAGTATGAAACAAAGAATATTAGATCACTTGCTAAAGTTTGGAACAATTACTACTTGGGAAGCCATACGTGATTATGGTTGTACAAGAATAAGTGAGTATATAAGACAACTAAGAGCCGATGGACATTTGATTATAAACGTTACAGAAAAGGGAACAAATCGTTATGGAGAGAAGACTAACTGGGTTAGATACACGTTAGAAAGAAAGGAAAAATAATATGGAAGAAATAAAAGAAGCAAAAGTAGTGGAAGAAATAGAAAATAATGAATTAGTTAAACCAGAATTTAAGAGTGAGATTAAAGCCGAATTAAAAGGAATTACACAAATTGAAGATAATATAAACGATGTTAAAGAATATGCGTTAAAGTTGTCAGATTACTATAGCATAAAAGAGTTTGACGAAGAGACTTTAAAGGATGCTAAAAATGAACGTGCAGAGGTTAACAAGTTTAAAGATAAAGTGGCATATTTTAGAAAAGGAATTACAAACAAATTTAATGAACCTTTAGAAAAATTTACAACAACTGCTAAAGAAACAGAAAAGATTCTAAAAGAAACATATGATACAATTAACGGTCAAATTAAAGCATATGAAGACAAACAAAAGGCTGAAAAAGAAGAAGAAGTTAAGAATTACTTTGATGAACTATGTGAGGCAGAAAATATTGACTTTGTTAACTATGAACAAGCTAACGTCAATGTTACTTTATCAGCAACTATGAAGTCTTTAAAAGAGCAAGCTAAAAAGTTTGTAGATAAAGTCGTAGATGACATTAACTTGATTAATAGTACACAATTTGTTGATGAAATTATGATTGAGTATAAAAAGGATTTAAATGTATCTAGAGCCATCACAGAAGTAAATAATCGTCATGCTGAGCTTGAAAAGGTAAAACAACAAAAAGAAGAACAAGTAGAGCAGAAGTTAAATGACAAAGAGATGTTAAACAGGATAGACAATCTATCTGCTCCAAAGATTGAAAATATGGAAAAATCGGAACAAGAAAATGACCCACTAGTTACAGCAACTTTTAAATATACATGTAGAAGAAGTGTAATGGTTGAATTAGTAAAATTCATGAAAGAAAGAGGTGGAGAACTTGAACAACTTAAATAATAAGCAACAATTAATGAGACATCAACAAGACGTAAAGAATCAATTAAATGCAATGCCATTTGCTAGTTTTATCAGCAGAGATGAAATA
>CALVQX010000043.1 GCA_944358405.1 uncultured Bacilli bacterium
CTTCTTGAATATTTCTTCCTTTTTCTTTTATTTGAGATAATTTGATTTGCTTTTTTATTTCCATATCTTCTAGGAGAGTAGGATAATAATTTAGTATTTGTTGTTTATAAGTTTCATCTGTTTGTAGTCTATTTAATATTTTTTTCTTTTGGTAGCTTATTTTTCGTTGGGTGATTGCTAATTTTTGGGCAATTTCATCTTGTGTAAGGTATTTTTCTTCCTGTTTTTCGAATAGTAATTTTAAGAGTTTTATGTCTTCTTGAATATTTCTTCCTTTTTCTTTTATTTGAGATAATGTGGTTTTGGTTTGTTTTTTTATTTCCATATCTTCTAGGAGAGTAGGATAATATTTTAGTATTTGTTGTTTATAAGTTTCATCTGTTTGTAGTTTATTTAATATTTTTTTCTTTTGGTAGCTTATTTTTGGTTGAGTGATAGCTAATTTTTGGGCAATTTCATTTTGCGTAAGATAGTTTTCTTCTTGCTTTTGAAATAACAGTTTTAAAATTGTACTCTCTTGTTCTAAATTTGTATTATTTCTATTTTTATGCTGTCTTTTTTGTTTTGTAGGAGGGGTTACATTTAAAATTTTTGCACGAATTGATAACATCTGTTCAATTCCTGGATACGTTTCATATACTTTTTTTAGATTTTCTTTTTCTTTTAACATGTCATATATTTTTATGAGATTGTTTTTTATTAAAATTTCGTTTGTGTGATACTTTTCTGCAAGTTCTTTTGTATCCAGGCAAATATCATTGATTTGACCAGTAAATAATCCTATTAGCTCTATGTCACTTTTACTTAGAGTTTTTGCTTTTTTATTATTTGTCTGGTATTTTTTTTGTGCTTTATTTCGTTGATTTATTTTTTCATTTATATTTCCAAATCTTTTGGTGATCTCATTGGTGTGTGTATTTCTTTTTTCTTTTAATTTCGCAATCGTTAGTGATATTTCTATTATATCGGTTTTCAGTTCGTTGGCAATTTCTTGTGTAGAGAGGTATTTTCCATTTTCTTTTGTAAAATATTTTTTTATAATTTCTTTTTCTCTATTTGAAAATAAAGGATCTATTTTTTCTTCTGTACCTTCTTTTGTTCCTTTTTCTGATTTGTTTTCTTCTATATTTTCTTTGACTTGATTTATAATATAAAACAATAACGGAATTGGGGTTTCTTTTTTGTATGAATCAATTGCTTTCCAAAATAATTCTTCTAGTTGTTGTTGATTTATTTCTTTAAATTTTTCTTGTAATTTTTTGAAAAAAAAGTCTTTTTGAGTAGAGTTTCCTTCTTTTATATTTTCTATGATACGCATGTCTTTTTCCATGATTCCACTTCCTTGGTTGTTATTATATAATATTTTTTTTAAGAATAAAATATTTTTTATGGATATCCTCTTTTTCTTTTGATATACTATTGGAGAAGGGAATGATGATGATGGCAAATATTAAGATTGAGCGTTTAAATCATGCATTTCAGGAAGAAATTAGTATGATTTTGATGACAGAAATTAAAGATGAGGATATTCGTTTTGTAACAATTACAGGAGTAGATACTAGTAGTGATTTAAGTTTTGCTAAAGTTTATTTTACTGTTTTGGATAAAGAAAAGCTTAGTAGTACTTTAGAAGCACTAAATGGGGCTAGTTCTTTTATTCGAACTAAATTGGCTGAAAGGGTAGAAGTTCGACATACTCCGGAATTGAAATTTATTTATGATACTTCTATCGATTATGGTAATCATATCGAAAAAATTATTGATGAGATTAATCAAAAAGAGTCTTCTAGTTGTGAGTGAGATTTATTTTAGAAATTTGTGGTTTTTTTAAAAGAGGGCTTTTATAATGGTAAAATTTATGTTACACTATAGGTATAGTATAATAAAAAGGGTAGGAGTTATATAACATGAAAAAATTAGATGAAATGAAAGTTTTACATTCTGCAGGAAAGGTTATTCGGGAAAAGAAGAAAAGTATAAAAGTAAAGGCACCAGTAAAAGAAAAAAAACAGCAGCCACAATTTTATGATGATAGTTGGATGTATATTTTATTGCTTACTACGTTAGTTATTTTGATTGAGTCGTTAAGAACTTATCATTTTCAGGTTCTTGATAGCGTTGTTACTTATGGTGTGTTTTTGCTTCCATTTATTTATTTTATAGTTAATTATCTTACTAAGAAATATGGCTATGAAAAGGGGATTGTAGCAATTTCGGTTTCTGGAGTATCTTTGGTATTGTTTGTATTATTTATGGATTGGCTATTAGGAAATCCAATTACATTTTCTGGAGTGTGTGGAGAGTTTTGTGCTTATGTGGTAAGTCAATTAGTTAACTTGACAATTTATAAATTTTTATTGGAAAATACGAAGTCTCCATTTATCTTGGTGTTTTTGAATTATATGTTTGCATTGATTGTATTTTATATGTTTTATACTTTGATTTATTTAAATATGATCATTTTAGACCATTTCTGGCTTGGTTACTTTGTTACACTTCTTATACAGAGTGTCATTTGTTTATTTATTACTTTCTTAGATGTGTTAATTGCAAAAGGAAGAGAAAAACTAGGATAGAACTAGTTTTTTTCTTTGACAAAATTTGGAAGTTTTTCATAATTATCCCATAATTATTCCATAATTTTTCGTTATGCTTTTATTATGGAAGGAGGGATAATGATCGTAAATATTAAATTGATTGGTGCCAATTGTAGTAATGGTATTAAAATACTAAAAAATTTGGCAAAAGTAGAACGTGAGATGAATGTAGAATTTCATATTGAAAAAATTGATTCTGCTTTAAAAGATAAATATCACGTTAATGTAACACCTGCACTTATTATTGAAGATCAAATGGTATCTTTAGGTAATGTTTTATCCGATAAGGAAATAAAACATTATGTGAAGCAATTTTGTTTAGATTTATAAATATTTTTATTTTCCAAGAAAAAACAACTCTTAAATTTTTAATATTTAGAGTTGTTTTTATATGATTGTGAAATGATCATTGATTTGTACTTAATAAAGAAAAATGGATGCTAATATCAATGCTAAATTATGAAACATATGGAATGATATCGAAGTGAAAACAGTGTCTGTTTTTTCATACATATAGGCAAAAGCAATTCCTAAACTACTGTATGGTATAAAATATAAATAATCTGCTAGAGTGGTGGAATTACCTAATACATGCATGAATCCAAAGCAAAGTCCAGAGCAAAGAATAAATACCCATTTGTTATGGAAAATGTTTCGAAATGTTTTTCGAAAGACGATCTCTTCGGTAAATGGAGCTAGAATTCCTGCATTAATTACCATGATCCATGGTAAGGAATCAATCATACTTTGCACTGCTTGTTCATTATTTGCTTGCCCTGATTGAAAGATTAGATTGATTAAAGTGTTAGCGATCATCATACCTAACAATCCTACTAACCATAGCTTTGTTCCAGTATCGATATTTTCTGCTAAATTTTTTCTAAATATTTTCCATTCTTTTCTTAATTCTGGTAAGTAGAGAAAGAAAAGAATCATGACTAGCAAAATATTAGAAAAGCAGCTAAGTAATACTTGTAATGGTCCAGTAATTTTTTGAATATTAAATACTATGATAGGAATTAATTGTAGATAGGAACTGTAGTAGAAAATAAAAAATACTAAGATTCCTTTAATGATTTGTTTCATTAAATTTTTTCTTTTTTCCATATTTATTATCACCATATTAAACATATCATATTTTTATGAAAAAGTAAAAAACTTCTTGTAAAAAGATACGAAAGATAGTATAATACAGGTACTTACCAATCCTATGTTTAAAGAATTTCCGACTTTTTACATAGAATTGGCGAATATGATAGGAAAGGAAGTGTTTATCATGGCTTTGACCAAGGATGAAAAAGCATCTATTATTAAAGAATTTGCTAAAAATGAAAAAGATACAGGTTCTGCAGAAGTACAGATTGCAATTCTTACAAAAGAAATTAATGTTTTAACTGAACATTTAAAAGAGCATACTCATGATTATCATTCTCGTAGAGGTCTTTTAAAGAAAGTTGGACAGCGTAGAAATATGTTACAATATTTAGCAAAGAAAGACATTCAAAGTTATCGTGAAGTAATAAAAAAATTAGGTTTAAGAAAATAGTGCTAGACACTATTTTTTTTGACATAAAAAGATAGGATTATTATAATAATAGGAAATAGGAAGAAAGAGGATCGTTATGAAAGAAAATATGAAACAAGAAATGCAATGTACAGTGTTACAGCAGGAATTAGCAGGAGATAATGCACTAATACAATATTATCAAGATAAAGAAGAGAAAAAAATTAGATTTTTGTCTATAGAAAATAGAAATATAGAAGACCAACACGTGGCAAGCAATTTTGAAAAAACAGGAGAAATGATAGATCCGGAAATAGGACTAACCACATGGTATAGTAAAGATGGTAAAAGAGTAGAGTTTAACGATAAAGGAATTGCTGCATTTGATGAAGATGGTAGATTATCAGATTTATTTGATTTTTCAAATGTAATTTGGAAAAGGGTAAGTTTTGATTTCTATGACCTAGCCTATCGGAAATTATTTAAAAAAAATCCAAAAGAAAACAAAAAATCGCTAATAATCAAAAAAGTATAAATCATATCTAATAGAAAAATAAAAAGAAGAAAATAGAAATTAAATATAAAGGCATAAGCCTTACAAGATTTGTATCATTTGGTAACCTAGAACTAAAAAATTAAGACGATAAAAGAAAAAATAAGAAAAAGTAGAAATTTTTCTTTTTTTTTGATATTCTAGTAATGAACTTATATGGAGGAAGTATGAAAAAGAGAATTTTTAAATTGGATTTTTATGGACGGAAGATTATCATAGAACATGGAGAGTTAGCAAAACAAGCAGATGGTGCTGTTTTGGTTCGTTATAATGATACCGTTGTTTTGAGTGTTGCAGTGGTTAGTAAGACAGCTAATTTATTATCTGATTTCTTTCCATTAACTGTAAATTATCAGGAAAAATTATATTCTGTTGGTAAAATTCCAGGTGGATTTATTAAAAGAGAGGGAAGACCAAGCGAAGCTGCTACTTTGGCAGCAAGAATGATCGATCGACCAATGAGACCGTTATTTCCAGATGGTTTTAAAAATGAGGTACAAATTATTTCAACTGTATTATCTGTAGATCAAGATTGTTCCCCTGAATTGACTGCGATGCTAGGGTCTAGTCTAGCTACATGTATTTCTAAAATTCCCTTTGGAGGACCAATTGCTGGAGTTAAAGTTGGTCGGGTAGATGGAAAGTTTGTGATTAATCCTACGCCTGAGGAATTGGAGCGTTCTGAGCTAGATTTAACGGTTGCGGGAACGAAAGATGCTATTAACATGGTAGAGTCTAGTGCCAAACAGGTTTCTGAAGAAGTGATGTTAGAAGCGTTGATGTTTGGACATAAAGCAGTCAAAGAATTAATTCAGTTCCAGGAGAAGATCATAGAAGAAATTGGCGAAGAAAAAATGGAATATGAAGTATTAGTTCCGGATGATGCAATGAAAGAGAGAATTACTTCTTTAGTAACGAAAAAAATGGATAAAGCACTTCGCTTGAAAGATAAGTTGAAAAAGTATGCAGCAATTGATGCAATCAAAGAAGAAGTGACGGAACTTTATACGAAAGAAAATGAAGATACTTTAAAGGATGAGGAGTTACAAGAATTATTAGTCAAAGTTCATATGGTATTATCTGATATTGAATATCAGTTATTCCGTAGTATTGTAGTAAAAGAAGGAATTCGTGCAGATGGTAGAAAGATGGATGAGATTCGTAAACTTTCTACAGACATTGATTTACTACCACGTACTCATGGTTCTGCTTTATTTACAAGAGGAGAAACTCAAGCGTTATCTGTGACAACATTGGGTGCTCTAGGAGAGCATCAAATTATCGATGGATTAAGTATTGAAGATCAAAAACGATTTATGCTACATTATAACTTTCCACAATTTTCAGTGGGGGAAGTTGGACGGTATGGAGCACCTGGCAGAAGAGAAATTGGACATGGTGCTTTAGGAGAAAAAGCCTTAGCACAGGTAATTCCAACAGAAGAAGAGTTTCCTTATACAATCCGAGTAGTATCTGAGATCCTAGAATCTAATGGTTCTTCTTCGCAAGCTAGTATTTGTGCTGGTTGTATGTCTTTAATGGCTGCTGGTGTACCAATTAAGGCCCCAGTTGCAGGGATTGCTATGGGATTGATTACTCATGAAGATAAATATACAATTCTTACAGATATTCAAGGAATGGAAGATCATCTAGGGGATATGGATTTCAAGGTCGCTGGAACTAGGGCTGGTATTTGTGCTTTGCAGATGGATATTAAAATTAAAGGTGTGACAGAATCTATTTTACAAGAGGCTTTGGCTCAAGCAAAAAAGGCTCGTCTTGAAATTTTAGATGTAATAGAAAAGCAAATAAAAGAGCCAAGAAAAGAAGTTTCTAAATATGCACCTAAGATGGAAACGTTTATGATTAATCCTGCCAAGATCAAAGAAGTCATTGGTCGTGGAGGAGAGATGATTACCAAGATTATTTGTGAGGCTTCTAATGTCACAGAAGTTACTAATGTCAATGCGGTTAAAGTTGATTTAGAAGATGATGGTCGAGTTATTATTTACCATAACGATCGAGAAATTATCAATAAGACAAGACAGATGATAGAAGAAGTTGTACGGGAAGTGGAAGTTGGTAAAATTTATGATGCTAAAGTAGTTAAGATTGAAGATTTTGGTTGCTTTGTTCAATTATGGCCTGGTTGTGAAGGACTAGTGCATATTTCTCAACTTTCTCATGATCACATTAAAAAGGTTGAGGATGTCGTTCATTTAGGTGATGAAATCATTGTCAAAGCACTAGGAACAGATAAAAAAGGAAGACAAAACTTTTCTAGAAAGGATGCTCTACCAAAACCAAAAATAAAAAAAGAAGAACATGATAAATCTACAGAAATATCTAATTCATAATTTTTAAGAAAATAAGGTTAAAAGTTCAATATTTGAACTTTTTTTCATATAGTGAAATAGGTGATAATATTGAATAAGAAAAAAATAATACAGGGTAGCGTTGTATTATTACTATTATTATTTAGTTTTTACTATACAGATAAATCTATTGATTTGATTCGTCAATCTGATCCAATTATGAAACAAATTAAGTCAACGAATGAATCCTATGAGGTAGAAGCAGAAAATGCTAAAATTATTGGAAATAAAATAATTCCAGGGCTGAATGGTCAAATAGTGGATTCTGAAGAAAGTTATAATAAGATGAAGAAATATGGTACTTATAATGAGAGTTTAACTACTTTTCAAGAAGTAAAACCAACTGTTTCTGTGGATGATTATTATGATAAATTTATTGTTCAAGGCAATCCGAAGCATAAAAGTGTTGCGTTGGTTTTTAAAGTTCCAGTTGATGCGGATATTACAGAAATTAGTAATATTTTACTTTCAAAAAATGTTTCTGCTACTTTATTTCTAGACGGACTATATATTGAAAATCATCTAGATCAGGTTTCTAATTTTTCTAATTTTGAATTGGAATTATTGAGTTATGATGGAAAATATGAAGAAGCTTATTTCCGTAGTGCCCTAAACTATTTGATGTCTATTACTAAGAAAGAACCTAAGTATTGTTATGCAGATTATGATCAAAAAGAAGTTTTAACGTTATGCTCTAAATTAGAATTGCATACGATTTTACCAACAATTAAAGTCGGAAATTACCCTTATAGAGAGATTAAACAAAAACTTGATAATTCAGCTATTATTTCGCTTCCTGTCAATTCTTCCACAGCGATTGAATTACCTTCTGTCATTGATTATATTGCTCAACGTGGCTATTCTTTTTTGACGTTAGAAGCATTGCTTAGTGAGAGTATTTCTAAATAATTTTATTGTTTTCACTTTTTATTTATAGTATACTTATAAATAGGGTGAAGAAGGTATGTACTTAAAGAAAATTGTAACTAGTGGTTTTAAGTCTTTTGCTGATAAAGTCGATCTTTTTCTAGATGATAAAATTACTTGTATTGTTGGTCCAAATGGTTCAGGAAAAAGTAATATTGTAGATGCAGTTCGTTGGGTATTAGGAGAACAATCAGTAAAATCACTTCGTGGAGAAAATTCCATGAGTGATGTTATTTTTTCTGGAAGCAAAAGTAGAAAACCATTAAATGTTGCGAGTGTGGAGTTGATTTTTGATAATCAAGATCATTTTTTAAATGTTCCTTATACCGAAATAGCAATTAAACGCCGTGTTTATCGTAGTGGGGAGAATGAATATTATTTAAATGGAGAACGTTGTCGGTTGAAGGATATTAATAATCTATTATTAGATTCTGGGATGGGAAAAGAGTCATTTAATATTATTTCTCAAGGAGAAGTAGAACGGATTTTAAGTGATTCTCCCAGTGAAAGAAGAATTATTTTTGAAGAGGCAGCAGGGATTTTAAAATACAAAAAGAGAAAAGAAGAAGCTTTACGAAAACTAGATCGAACTCATAGTAATTTGGATAGAGCCAATGACATTATCAATGAGTTAGAGCTTCAAGTTGAACCATTAAAAGAACAAAGTGAGAAAGCAAAAGAGTATTTAGATAATAAGCAGGGATTAGATAATTATGAAGTTGCTTTATTAGCTTATGATATTGAAAATTATAATCAGCGGTTGCAGCAAGCAAATTTACAGAAAGAAAAATTAGAAAAAGAAATCATCAAACTTTCTAATGAGACTTCTAAAAATGATGCTCTTGTTTTAGAAGATAATCATCATTTAGAAAAATTAGAGATAGAACTTTCTTCTTTACAACGTGAGTTATTGCAAGTAACAGAAGAAGTAGAAAAAATTAACGGAGAGAAGAATTTGTTCCAAGAGCGTAGTAAAGTAAATAAAAAAGAGCATGAGTTACAAGAAGAGATGCGTGTTTTGATTGAGAAGAAAGCACAATTAGAAGGGCAAATTCAAGTAGTACGTGAAGATTTAGCGAATGTAGTTTCTCAATCTAAAGTAGAAGAGAAAAATGCAATTAATTTAGAGCAACAGTTAGATCGAGCAAAGTCAGAAAAAAACATGCTTAATCAAGATTATACTAAAAGAGATCAAAATATGGTTTCCTATCAACATAAAATTGAAAGTTTAAAAACAGAAATAGAACAAGGGGGAGATATTCCAAATAGTGTTCGTAGTGTTTTGAAGGCGACTACTTTAACAGGAATTCATAATACGATTGGAAATATTTTATCTGTTTCTGATGATTATGTGAAGGCTTTGAATGTGGCTATTGCAGCAAATAAAAATTTTATTATTACTAGTGATGAAGAAGCGGCAAAAAAAGCGATTTATTATTTGAAAGACAATCATTTAGGAAGGGCAACTTTTTTTCCACTTTCCATCATACAGAGACGTTATGTAGATGCTGATGCTTTGAGAATGATTGAAAAAGATCCGGATTTTGTGGGTGTTTTAAGTGATTTGGTTCAGTATAATGGACGTTACCGCAATATTGTAGAAAATCAGTTGGGTATGGTTTTACTTGCAACGGATATGAATGCAGCTACTAGATTGAGTGAGAAAATCAAAAGGAGATATAAGATAGTTACATTAGATGGTGATGTTGTGAATGTAGGTGGATCGATGTCTGGTGGTTCTCTTGCAAAAACTAGAAGTGTGGTTATGATGAAGCAAGAGTTGCATCATATGGAAGAGCAGTGTCATTATTTAGAACAAGAACAAAAGGAAATTACTGAGGAAATTTCATCGATACAACAAAAGATCACAGAGTTAGAAGAAAAGATTTATTTGGCTTCTAAAAATAAGGTTTCTTTGCGTGTGAAATATGATCAAAAAAATAATGAATTAAAACAATTACAACAGGAATTGGAAGTAATTTGTCAAGAAGTTAGTAGTGTTCAATCGATCCAGGAAAATTCTATTAGTGAGAAAGAACAAGAATTAATTCAAAAGTATCATGAGAAAAGTGCGTTGAAAGAAAAGATCCAAATTCGTATTACTTCTTTACGTACGGAAATAGATACTTTAAAAAGTAAAATTGAAGAAGTACAGGCAACAGATAAACTTCGAAATTCTTCTCTTCGTAATTTGGAAAAGGAAATGAGAGAGTTGGAGGTTCAAATCAGCCGATATGATGTAAAAATCGATTCGATGTTACAAACATTAAATGAAGAATATGAGCTTACTTTTGAAAAAGCCAAAGCAGAATATCATTTGGATTTAGAACCAGAGGAAGCTAGAATTAAAGTAAACACCTATCGAGCAAATATTAAACGCATTGGCATGGTGAATCTTGCGGCGATAGAAGAATATGAGAGAGTATCCTCAAGATATACTTTCTTGATGAAGCAAAAAGAAGATCTAATGCATGCGGAAGAGACCTTATTAGAGATTATGAATGAGATGGATGATGTGATGAAAGAGGAATTTCAACACTCATTTCAAGCGATTCAAGAAGAATTTCAAAAAGTATTTAAAGAACTATTTGGTGGTGGACATGCAGATTTAAAACTGACAGATCCTTCAGATTTACTGACTACTGGTATTGAGATTGTAGCATCACCTCCGGGAAAGAAATTGACAACGATTTCTTTATTATCTGGAGGAGAGAAGACTTTGACAGCAATTTCTTTATTGTTTGCTATTTTAAATGTCCGTACTGTTCCTTTTTGTCTATTTGATGAGGTGGAAGCAGCATTGGATGAGGCGAATGTTTCTCAATTTGGAAAATATTTAAATCATTATCAGAATAAGACTCAGTTTTTAATTATTACACATAAGAAAAAGACAATGGAGTATGCCAATACTTTATACGGAATCACCATGCAAGAGTCTGGCGTATCTAAATTAGTCAGTGTAAAGTTAAATGATACCGTAGATACATTGTAGAGCATCAATGCTCTTTTTTTATATTGTTTTTTTGAGAGAGGATAAATAAAATATAAAGATATCCAAATATCATAAGATCTAATCTTGGCAAAAAATTTTTAATGCTAAAATAGTGGCGTAAATGGAGGAATTTTACATGGAAAATTTAAAATCAAAAAGAATAGAAACTTCGGAAGAGTTATTTGGATTGGTTTTAGAAAATGGTAGTTCAAGAAATTTAGAACAAGTAAAAGAAGAGTGTGAAGAAATAAAGAAATAAAGAAACTATGTACTATAGAGGGACGTGAAAGCTTGACCTTGAGTAATTTAAGGGTAGCTATGACGAGATATCGTATGATGTCAGGAATGCCAATTAACGAGAGAAAGAAAATGGTGCAAGGAATGATTTTAACGCACGCATTATGTTTAGAATTTGCAAGTAATCAAGAAATTGATTATGAAAAAATGTTTTATGCTACAGACAAGATAGCAAGTGTAGTTAATATGAAAGTAAATTTCACAGCAGAAGAAGAGGAAGCTTTTCGTAAAGGGATTTTGGTACTATTAGAATTACAAACCTATGAAAAAACAAGAGTAAAATAAAAAGAGCTACTAAATAGCTCGATATTGATCCTTTCCTTTGAAAGGATTTTTTTTGTCGATATGATCGATAAATAAGATTCCATTTAAATGGTCGATTTCATGTTGAAAACAAATTGCTAATTCTTCCCTAGCTCTAATATGAACTTTTCTTCCTTCCATATCATAAGCTTCTACTGTAACTCTTGCATATCTTGGAACAATTCCATCTACAGGGCGATTGACAGAAAGGCATCCTTCTCCTATTTCTACATAGATTTTTTCAACGGAATTACTAATAATTTTTGGATTAATTAAAACATAGGTTTCAAACTCGCCTTCGTCAATTTCATTTACTACTACAAAATATCTTTTTGGAATCCCTAATTGAATTGCGGACATTCCCATACCAGGACGCAAATCGTATTTCATAGCAATTTCTTCTATTTGACTATTTTTTAAGTATTCAATCATTGAATTTATTGTATCTTTATCTTTCTTCGTTAATGGAAATTCAACTTCTTTACTGATGAATCGTAATCGTTTATCCTTTTCATCTAATATATCTTTTAATTTTAACAATAGAACCACCTCAATTCCTGCTATAGTATATCAAAAAATGAAAAAAAAATAAAGATGAACTTTCTTTTCCTTTGAATAAATGTTCTTTATAGATAAGTTCAATATATAATATGCTTAGTCATATGTCAAGTAAAGTAAATAAAAAAGATAAAGAAGCAAACGATCTTCTTTATCTAAGGCTTTATATTTAGTTAGCCCAGCGTGTTCCTATCACAATTACTAATAAGATAAATAATACTAAAATGATTGCATAAGTGGAATTATGGTTGTTTCCACAGCAGGTTGTAGGGTAGAATGGCATTTGGTAGTTTTGATTGGAACAACAACTAGAACCTCCACCATAATAATACATAACATAGCCTCCTTTACATAATCTACTATAAAATATGTGAATTGACAAAATGTGTTAATTAAATTGACCTAGATCAGATTTCCATAGAAAACATCTTTAATTTGTGTTATATTATATATTAGAATGGAGTGGTAGGATGAGAAAAATCATTAAATATATCGATAAACCTTTATTGATCATTTCTGTCTTACTATTTGTTTTTGGATTAATTATGGTTTTTTCAGCATCTAATGTTACGGCTTATATGTCTCATGAAGTTAGTCCTTATAATTATTTTATTAAGCAGGGAATTTTTCTTTTCTTGGGATTGCTTTTGTCTTTGGTAATGATTCGTTTTACGACGAAAGCTTATGGAATGTTTTCTTGGGGTCTTTTGATTATTACTACTATTAGTTTAGTGGTTCTACTTATGATCGGACAGTCTAAAAATCAAGCAATTAGCTGGTATGATTTGGGGTTCGTAAGTATTCAACCTAGTGAGTTTATTAAAGTTATTGTGATTGTATGGCTTGCTAATTATTATGAAAAAAATCGAAAAAAATTAAACCATTATTCCAAAAGTTTATTTCCACTATTTGTTTGTGGAGTCATTGCTTTACTTATCTTTTTGCAACCTGACTTGGGAACAACACTGATTTTTATGGCTATTGTAGGAGTTATTTTTTTATCTGTTCCGATTTCAAAGGAAATTAAGAGGAAGACTATTTTTTCTCTTGTTGGCTTAGTTGTTTTTGTAGCGGTTGCGATTGTCGGTAGTGGTAAGACATTGCTTTTTGAGCGACAGTTGCAACGATTTGATTTTACGAGGCCTTGTGATAAGTTGTTATCTACAGGAAACCAGGTTTGTAATGGTTATATTGCTATTAATAATGGTGGGTTAACTGGGGTTGGTCTTGGAAATTCTACCCAAAAGTATTTGTATTTACCAGAGCCATATACAGATTTTATTTTTGCTATTATCGTAGAAGAGTTAGGTGTTTTAGTGGGAATTGCGATTCTTATTTTATATATGGTTGTATTATATCGAATTTTGGTGATAGGAAAGAATAGTAATACAAATCGAGGAGTGATTATGTGTTATGGTGTCGCTATTTATATATTTTTGCATATAGCAGTTAACTTAATGGGGCTTTTTGGATTGATGCCTATGACAGGAGTTCCTTTGCCTTTTATGAGCTATGGTGGTAGTTTCACTATTTGCTTAATTGCAGCATTAACGATTGTACAACGAGTTAGTGTGGAAAATGGATTAAGACATGAAAAGGGAGTAAAATAATTAAGATCTGTATTTTGTGAATTGTTTTTTCTTCTTGTTATCATACTTTTTAAATTTTGTGATAACATTTTTCTTATATAAATGTTTTCTACAGTAAAATTTGACTTTTTCCTTTTTTTGTGTTATAATTTTTCCCGTTGTTAAAAGGGGGATATATTATGGAATTTCAGAATTATTATCAAGTATTAGGAGTATCTAGAAATATAGATTCTAGTGAGTTGAAAACAATATATCATAAATTATGTAAGGAGTATCATCCAGATTCTAATTTAAATTTATCTTTGGAAGCTCAAAAAGAAAGACAAGAACAGTTTAAAACGATTGCTAATGCTTACGCAGTTTTATCAGATTCTTCAAAAAGGATAAGATATGATAGAGAATATGATGCTTATTTAGAAAAAAAACAGCACAGGGCTGATGCTTTTTCTCGGGATAAGGAACCTGATGTTTCTAAGAGATCTTTTACAGATCGCATGGCAAGTTTTTATCAGGAGTGTAAAAAATCTTACCGAGAGATTAGAAGAGAAGAAAGAAGACATCCTTTTGAAAAAAGACATGAGAAATTTGATCGTAATATTTACCGAGAATTTTATCATGATGATTATAATTCTTTTCAAGAATTTGTTTTTATTGTTGGAAAAGGAACAGCTCATGTTTTTTATGAAACATTATATCAATTGTATAAATTGAATTATGTGAGAAAGGATTCTATGCCTAAATTTGTAATTCGTAATCGTGTTGGAATTGCTACCGTTGCTTTTGCTTTGGGTTTTGGCTCAGCTATTTTACCTCCTTCTAGTGAAGAAATTCAAGCATCCGTTCAAGAGGCAATAGAAGAGTTCTCTGTTCATCGTATTTATGAGGTGAAAGAGGGGGATAGTCTAGAGAGTATTTCGGCGAATACTCATGTTTCAGAGGAGTTATTGTTACAGGAAAATTCTTCTTCTTCTTTTACTTCTTCTGGAGAAAGCATTATTATTCCTTATAAGATTTCTGAGGAGCAGTTGGATTCTTATACGAAAACGCAAGATTTTTCTCAAGATTTGTCATTAGAAGAATACGCAAAAAGTTATCAGACTGATATTGCTACTTTGGTTTCATTAAATCGTGATGCTGTCCTTAATGTTAAGGATCAATATGTTGTACTTAGTGATACTTTAACTGTTCCTGATTTTACAGCAATCAATCATGGAATGGCCAAGAGTTATACAAAAACTGCGAATCGTTTATAGGTTCGCTTTTTTATTGTTATTTTAAAAAACACTTTACATTTTATGATGTCTAGAAAAAAATTATCTTTGTTTGATAGTATTTTTCTCTTTCTTCGGTTAAAAATATATAGTATAATGATCAAGAAAGTAGGGATAGCATGATAGAAGTAGTGTTGTTATTATTAGGCTTTGTTTTAATTATTAAGTCTAGTGATGTTTTGGTAGATTGTGCCTCTTCCCTTGCTATTAAGGCACATGTTCCTAAAATGTTAGTTGCTTTAACTATTGTTTCTTTTGGAACTTGTGCTCCGGAAGTTGCTATTTCATTTCAGAGTATTGCGGCTGATAATGGAACTATGGCTTTTGCTAATGTCGTGGGTAGTTGTATTGTAAATGTTTTTTTAATTGTTGGATTGGCTGCGATATTGCGACCGATTCGTGTAAAACATGTGACGATAAAAAAAGAGCTACCTATTTTATTACTTATTACTTCTGGTTTTTCTGTTTTAATGTTAGACCGATTATTTAATCCCATGTCTTCTAATGTTTTTTCTAGACGAGATGGTATTATTTTAATTCTTTTATTTACTATGTTTATCTTGTATTTAATTCAGATGGTTAGACATGGTGAGGTAGAAGAAAAAAATGATGTGAAGTATCCACAACTTTGGAAAGCTATTTTATATTTGATTATTTCTATTATAGTGATTTGTATTAGTAGCGATTTGATCGTGGATAATGCGGTAGAGCTTGCACGGATGTTATCTGTGAGTGAAAAGATTATTACCATGACAGCAATTGTGATCGGTACCTCTTTGCCAGAAATGTTTATGACTGTTTCTAGTGCTAAAAAAGGAGAGTTTGATATAGCCATTGGTAATATCATTGGTACGAATATTTTTAATATTTGTATTGTATTGGGATTACCAGTTTTAATTTATGGAGATGTACCATTAGTTAATTTTTCTATTGTAGATATTTTAGTCGTCTTTTTATCTTCTTTTAATTTGTATTTTTTTGCACGAAGCGAGAGAAAGATTTCTAAGCAAGAAGGAATTATTATGATTTTGATCTTTATTGTTTATTATACTTATTTATTTATGGGATAATTTTTATCTCTTTTTTCTTTTGTTTGAAAAAATTTATTGACAGGTGGATCATTATATTATATATTGATCTTGGAAAATCATAAGGTATATGATTGTTTTTTAACATTGTGAGGTGATTTTACTTGAAGATTGTAGTGAAGGAAAATGGTTATTTATTGGATTATTTGTATACTCATTTGAATATGCCAAAAAAGAGAATAAAGCAGTATTTGACTCATGGTTCCATTTATGTAAATCAGCAGAAAATTACACAGTATGATTATCCATTGGTTGTTGGTATGAATATTATTCTTGATACAAATCGGTTAGGAAAGGATTTGCCTTTTGATATTTTGTTTGAAGATGATTATATTATTGTTGTAAATAAACCGGGAGGTCTTCTTACGATCGCAACTTCAAAGGAGAAAGAGAAGACTTTGTATCATATGGTTCGGGAATATTTGCTTCAAAAAAATCGGAGTTCTAAGATATTTGTTGTTCATCGCTTGGATAGAGATACTAGTGGAATTGTTCTTTTTGCTAAAAATGAAAAGATGAAATGCCAATTTCAGGAACATTGGAACGAATATGTTTCTTTAAGGGAGTATGTTGCGGTTGTAGAAGGGAATTTGCCAACTTCTTCTGGGAGAATTGTTCAAAAATTGAAAGAGACTAAAACCAATTTAGTTTATGTTACAAAAAAAGAGGATGGGAAAGAAGCTATTACTAATTACGAAGTTATAAAAGAAAACAAGAAATATTCTTTGCTTAAAATATGGATTGAAACTGGTAGAAAAAACCAAATTAGGGTTGCTTTTTCTTCTCTTCATCATCCTATTGTTGGTGATCTAAAATATGGAGGAGTTCGTTCTTCTAGACTTTATCTTCATGCTAATCGTTTAAAGTTATATTATCCAGTATTGAAAAAGGAAATTTTGTTTGAAACAGCAAATCCTAGCGAGTTTAAAAAAATTATGAGTGAATAGAAGGGAAATTTATGAGAAAGATTATTCTAGTTTTTTTAGCTGTAGTTGTTGTGGTGGGAAGTATTTATTTTTTTAAAAAATCATTTCAAGAAGGGAAAAGTGATGTTCTTACTACTTCTTCTTTCGATGAAGAACAGAGTACTGAGTTGTTTGGGAAATATTATTCTAAAGCAGAGAACTTTTTAGAAGATATGAGTTTGGAGGAAAAAATTGGTCAATTATTTTTTGTTCGTTATGATAAAGAACAAGCACTTTCTGATGTTTCTACTTATTATCCTGGGGGTTATGTGTTGTTTGCTAAGGATTTTTCAGATCATACCAAAGAAAGCATGCTTTCTGAATTGAAAACTTTACAGGGAGCTAGTACAACTCCTTTGGCTTTGGCAGTAGATGAAGAAGGGGGGACGGTGACTAGAGTTAGTCGATATCCTAATTTTCGTTCTGAAAGGTTTTTGTCTCCTCAGGAAGCATATGCGAAGGGTGGGTATGATTTATTAGAGTCTTTAGAAAAAGAGAAAGCTCAATTACTTTTGAGTATTGGGTTGAATGTAAATTTTGCTCCAGTTGCCGATGTTTCTATTAATCCGGAGGATTTTATCTATACTCGTTCTTTTGGACAAAATGCGATTGTTACTGCAGAATATGTTCAAAAGATGGTTCAGTATGCTAATGAATCGGGAATTTCTTCTTGTTTGAAGCATTTTCCTGGATATGGTAATAACGTCGATACTCATACTGGTATTTCTGTAGATGAGCGAAGTTATGAAAATTTTTTACAAAATGATTTTTTACCTTTTCAGAGTGGAATTGATGCTAATGTTCCTATGGTTATGGTCTCGCATAATATAGTACAAAGTATAGATCCTGAATTTCCATCTTCGTTAAGCAAAAAGGTGGTTTCGGAGTTACGTAATACACTTCACTTTACGGGAATTGTTATTACAGATGATTTAGCCATGGGAGCAATTGATACTTATGCTTCTGAATCTAGTGCAGCTGTTTTAGCAATGACTGCTGGCAATGATATGATGATTGTTTCTGATCTTCCAAAATTATATCAGGAGATTTTGACAGCAGTAGAAAATGACGAAGTTTCTATGAATACAATTGATGTTGCAGTAAGAAGAATTTTAGCTTGGAAAATGTCTTATGGGATCATTCCTACTGAGTAGGATAGTTAGTATTTAGAAGTTTCTATTTTTAATTTTTGCGTTGAATCAATCTAAAGTGCACAATTGAGTGCAATTTAAAGTTGAATGTTCATTTTTAAAAGAAAATGCACATTTTGAAGTGATAAAATAAATGTAGACAGTCTAAAAAAGACACAGTCTACATTTTTTGGTTATTATAAATAAGAAGGAGGCTATTTTATGAAAAAAAACAATATGAAAACACCAGAAGAAAAAGAAATAATTGTAAAACGATATATAAATGGTGAATCAACCACAAAATTGGCTGATGAATTTAATGTTGCTAGAAGGCAAATTTATCGTTGGATAAA
>CALVQX010000044.1 GCA_944358405.1 uncultured Bacilli bacterium
ATATTGTTTGGGATAATAACAATTATCGACCAAGTTATGCACTACAATATAAAAACCCAATTGAGTATAGAACTCAATTAGGTTTTAATTAATCTTTTTTAGTGTCTACTTTTTGTTGACAACTTCACTTATTTTTTGGTACTCTTTTTCTTAGCTTGTTTTACTTTTACTTGTGGGGGATCAATTTTTAATTTTTGCTTGATCTTTTTGGTTATTTTGGGACTTTTATCGGAAATAATTGTGGTATGTAATACAAACCAGAGTACGATGACAAAGATAATAATATAAATTATTTGTCCTGCGATTGGATCTTTTAATGTATATAAAATAGAAGCAGCAGCAAATAATAGATTAATTCCATAAATAATTAATACTGTAGTACGTTGTGAAAAATTCATTCCTAATAATTGATGATGTAAGTGTTGCCTATCCGCTTGAAATGGTGGTTGTCCTTTTAGCAAGCGTCTGATAATAGCAAATAGTGTGTCTAGTATTGGAATACCTAATATTGTCACTGGTACAAAGAATGAAATTAATGCTGGTCCTTTAAATTCTAGTAAGGTAATTACAGCGATAATAAATCCCATAAAAGTGGCACAGTCTCCTGCAAAAATTTTCGCAGGATAAAAATTATGTAGAAGAAAACCTAGAGTAGATCCTAACATGATAAAAGTTAAAATCATAACTAAACTTCCAGCTCTTCCTTGATAAAAACCAATAATACCAATGGTTAAATAAAAGATAGAACAAATTCCACCACTTAGACCATCTAGTCCATCGATTAAATTTATAATATTAGTACATGCCACGATAAATAAAATGGTGATTGGAATAGACCAGATATCGAAATCAAATGAATAGCCAAAAGCTGTAATATTATTTAATATAATTCCACCATAAAACACAATAACACAAGCTGCGGCAATATGACCTAATAATTTATGTAGTGCTCTAATTGGTTTTATATCGTCAATAATTCCAGTTAATATAATAATAAAACTACCAATCAAAATAGAATTCATTCGAATACTTTGTTCTCCAAAAAGCATATAGCCAAAAAGAAAGGATAAAAAGATTCCCACCCCTCCTAATTTTGGTGTTACTTTTTTATGAATATGCCGATGTCCTTCTTCTGCTCTTGGAACATCTAGGGCTCCTACATGAATCGCAATTCTCTTCATTAAAATCATGATAATAGAAGAGAAAAGAAATGTGACTAGTACAATTTTGCTAGCATCTAAAATTTGTTCTTTCATTCGATTTCCTTCTTTCTAATCAAATTATATCAGATTTCATTTTATACATAAAGAAAAAAACCAATTATTGTTGGTCTTCTTCTAAAAGTCTAATATTGTCTAGCAAAGTTCCCGTTCCCTCTGCTACGCAGGTAAGAGGAGACTCTGCTATTAAAATTGGAACGTTTAATTCCTTTTCTAATAATTCTGGAAATCCTTTTAATAGAGCTCCTCCTCCCGTTAGAATAATTCCTTTTTCTACAATATCTCCGGATAATTCTGGGGGAGTTTGCTCTAGTACATTAGTCGTTGCTTTTATAATTTTTTCTACACTTTCTTTTAAGGCTTCTTTCGTCTCATCCTGTGTAATTTCTATGGTATGAGGTAGCCCTGTAATTAGATTCCTTCCTCGCACTTCTAATTTTTCTTTTTTGTCTGGTTTTTCTATATTTGTGAAATTGATTTTAATATCTTCTGCTGTTCTTTCTCCAATTAATAGTTTATATTTTTCTTTAATATATTTAATAATATCCTGGTCAAAGACATTTCCTGCAATACGAATTGATGCAGAGGAAACAATATCATTTAGTGACAAAATAGCAATGTCCGTTGTTCCTCCTCCAATATCAATCACCATGTTTGCAGTTGGCTTGGATATATCCATACCCGCTCCTATCGCAGCAACTTTTGGTTCTTCTTCAATATATACTTTTCTAGCTCCTGTTCTTTCCGCCGCTTCTTTAATTGCATTTTTTTCTACAGGAGTGATATTTGTTGGACAACAAATTAGAATTCTAGGTCTTGAAAATAAACTTTTAGCTTTGATCTTTTTGATAAATGTATTAAGCATAATTTCTGTAATTTCAAAATCTGCAATCACTCCATCTTTCATTGGTTTAATCGCTTTTACTTTTCCTGGAGTTCTGCCTAACATTTCATTTGCTTCATGACCTACAGCAATTACTTTTTTACTATCTGTATCAATTGCTACTATACTTGGTTCATTTAACACAATTCCTTGCCCTTTAATATATATTAAAACATTTGCAGTTCCTAAATCAATTCCAATATCTTTTGCTAGCATCTAGGTCACATCCTTTTCTGTCATTAATATTTTACCATATTTTTAAATATTTATAATATAATATATTAATTTTTTTATGTTTTAGAACAAGAGAATCTTGCTTCCTAAATTTGAAATTACTTTGTTTTTATCTTATTTATGAAGCTATTTTCATCATGAAAAAGAGAGTAATTTTTACTCTCCTTCTTTGGCATCAGATAATTCTTTGTTTAAATATAGACTTGGATCTACTACTTGACCATTGACATAGAATTCGAAATGAAGATGATTACCCATTTCTTTATCTAATTCATTGGTTCCACTTTTGCCTAATACTTGTCCTTGTGTTACGGTATCTCCTTTTTTTACTGATACTTCTGATAGACTTTGGTAAATGGAAATATAATCATTATCATGTTTTAATTCTACAATTTTTCCTAGGGTTTCATCTTCTTTTACATCCGTTACAGTTCCATCTAATACTGCTACTACATCAAAAACATTTGTTGCAACAAAGTCCATTCCTGAATTTTGTAAGTATGTATTATCATGATAAATTATTGCTCTTTCTTGCCTATCTGCTTCGGCTTTATAGTCGTAGAAATATTTCCCAATAGTTACAGATTGATCGGTATAAGGATTTACTACCTTCATTTGAGTATTAATTACTGGGACTTCGTCTTCTATGATAGTCTCAGAAACATAATCTACATTTTCATCGGCATCATTTAAACTACTATTATTTTTAGTAATGATGGCTGTTGTAAAGAAGGTTCCAATAATTAATACTGCAATCGTCGTTGGAATTACAAAGGACTTTAACTTTCTTCTTTTCATTTTCTTTCACCTCATTATCAGTCTTTACAGAAAATGAAATTTTATACTTTTTTTAAATAAATTTTATTGAAGTAAATAAATCCATTAAAAAATTAGTTACTAAATAAATTAAAGATATTCCTAATAAAAAATAAAATACTCTGGCTTGTATGATATGATTTTTCTTAAAAATTTGATTTATATTTACAGAATCCATAGACCAGATAACTACAATTGTTACTACAATATATAAAAAGAATTTCCCGTTCATTTATGATTCTCCTCATATTCTAAGATCTTTTTTATTCTTCTTTGATGTTTTTCTAAATTTGAAGATGGAGTTTTTAAAAAAGTAATTACTATATCTAATGCTTCTTGTTTTGGTACTTTTTCGCCAAAGGCTACAATATTAGCATCGTTATCAATTCTTGTTACTTTTGCTTCTTCTTGATTACTTACTTTAGCACAACGAATTCCTTTTACTTTGTTACAAGCAATACTAATACCAATTCCTGATCCACAGATTGCAACTCCATAATCTACGGTTTTATTTGCTACGTTTTCTCCTAGTAGGAAGGCATAATCTGGATAATCTGTAGATTCTTCATTATTGGTTCCATAATCTATGATTTGATAATTTCTCATCTTTAATTCGGATATTAAATATTGCTTTAATTGATAACCTCTATGGTCACTGGCAATCCCTATTTTCATTTTCTATTCTCCTTCTTTTTCGTAATTTTTGTATTATTTTACGAATAGACTCCTTTTTAAAGTTTCAATAATTTGCTTATTAAGTCTATTTTTATTTAGCTGTTTTAGTATTTCATAGTATTGATGTATATATATATATATATATATTCTTCCTGATTTAAGTTTTTTAATTCTTCTAGCTTCATTTCTTCTAGGAATTTCATGATTTTCCCCCATGAATATTATATCATACATTTCCATATACAATAGATGATAATTTTTTCTTGATATATCCTGATTCATTATATTTTCCACAATTTTTGTGCGTTTATTTATATTTTTTTAATTATAGATTGTTTTTTCCACAGATTTTGTGAATATTTTATTTAGAAAAAGAAAAACTGCTATTATGCAGCAGTTTCTTGTTTATCAAATCCATATTTTTTATTAAATTTATCTACACGACCAGCACGTGTTGCTCTACTTTGTTGTCCAGTATAGAATGGATGACATTTAGAACAAACTTCTACGTTGATTTCTGATTTTGTAGATTTACAAGTAAAAGTTTCACCACATGCACATGTTACTGTACATTCTTTTACTTCTGGATGAATTCCTTTTTTCATTTTATCTCTCCTTCCGCCATGACTTCTAATACGTCATAGTAATTTAATGCGTTATTAGTATAACAAGTATTTTGTTAATTTTCAAGTTTTTTTCTTATTTTTGTAAGGATTTTATCAGCGATTGCTTGATAACCTAGTCTGTTAGGATGAATATTATCTGGATTAGAACGATACTGTGGATTTGTTTCAAACATATCATAAGTAGAAATAAAGATAACATCTGAATTTTTTTGATATTGTTGATTTAAAAGTTGAATTGCTTGAGATAGAAGTTCATTTTCTGGATCAATATTATAGTAACCAACTACATAAATTGGATAAGGATAATACTTTTTTATTTCTGTGATTAATTTTTCAAAAGAATCATTTATTTCTAAGATAATCTGCTTTAATTTTTCATCTGTTAAATTGTTAGTAATACTTAATTGATAGATTAAATCATTTAAGCCAATCGATAGAGTTAGAATCGAGGATTCTCTTAACACTTGTTTTAGATTATATTTTTTCCCTTTTAGAGTAATTTCTTTATTTGTAACAATATTTTCATATAATAATTCTATCGACATCGTTTTTTGGGAAAAAGATTTGATATAGTGATTTAATTTTTGTTGTTTTATTAATTCATCTTTTAGATAATCACTATAACCATAGTCTATTCTACCATAAGAATCTTCTCCTACTGCAAAACTATCACCTAATGCTGTGTAATTTAAGTTATTTTTATTATTATTTTTATAAATTAGAAGAATTACTAAACATACTAATAGAAAAATAAAGAATTTATAATGCTTTTTTAGAAATTTCATGTTTCCTCCATAAAAAAGAAATATAACTAATTTATTATATTTCTTTAATGGTTATTTTAGCACCTACACCAGTTAATTTTTCTACTATTTGTTCATATCCTCTTAAGATATGTTCAATATTAGTAATTGTTGTTGTTCCTTCTGCTAAAAGTCCTGCTACTACCATGGATGCTCCGGCGCGCAAGTCAGTCGCTACTACATTAGATCCTTTTAAGGTAGAAGGACCAATGATCGTAACTGTTTGGTTTTTTACTGTAACATCTGCTCCTAGTTCTTTTAAATACGGGATGTGCATAAATCGATTTTCAAAAATCGTTTCTACTACTTTTGATTTTCCATTACTTTGTGTTAATAATACTGTAAATGGTTGTTGTAAATCGGTTGGAAAACCTGGATAAACTGCTGTTTTAATTGTTGTTGGTTTATAAGAGTTTGCTTTAGATACGATAACATAATCTGCTCCAATTTCTAAATCTACGCCAATTTCTTCTAATTTAGATAGTAGAGAATCAATGTGTTCTGGAATTACATTATCTATTTTTAAAGGTGTTCCGCATAGAGCTCCAATAATAATATATGTTCCTGCTTCGATTCGATCGGGTATTACTTCATGAAAACATCTATGAAGATAATCTACTCCTTCGATTTTGATCGTAGAAGTTCCTGCACCCGTGATTTTTGCACCCATATTATTTAAAAAAGTAGCAACATTAACAATTTCCGGTTCTTTGGCGGCGTTATCAATAATTGTCGTTCCTTTTGCTTTTACTGCAGCTAACATAATATTAATCGTTGCTCCTACGGATGCAATATCTAAGTATATGTTGGCCCCTTTTAACTCTTCTGCCTCTACAATATATTTATTCTTTTCATTTGTTACTTTGGCACCTAATGCTTCAAACCCTTTTAAATGTAAATCGATTGGTCTGGCACCAATAGAGCAACCACCAGGAAAATACATTACAGCTTTTTTATACTTTCCTAATAATGCTCCCATAAAATAATATGATGCCCGTAATTTCTTGGAAAATTTTTCTGTAATTTCAATATCTTGCATCTCTTGAGGATTAATTACAATACTTTCGCTAGCTCTACTTACTTTTACATTTAAAGCTTTCAAAATATCGCATAGAGCATCCGTATCTGTAATTTCTGGTATATTACAAATCGTTGCTTCTTCATCTGTTAGGATCGCGGCAGGGATTAGAGCAACTGTAGCATTCTTGGCTCCACTAATACGTATGGTACCACTTAATTCTTTTCCACCAGAAATTTCCATTATTTTCATTTTTTACCTCCGTTCGCTGTCATTATATTTTATCTTCTTGTTCCAAATAAGGTTACTATTTCAGCGATTCTTTCTTTCATGGCTTTTTCTCCACTTCCTATGATTTTTCTTGGATCATAGACTGTTGGATTTTCAGATAAAAATTTTCTTAAGGCATTAGCCCATGTTGCTTGTAAATCTGTATTGATATTTATCTTTGATATACCACAAGAAATTGCTTTTTTTATCTTATCATCAGGAATTCCAGTTCCACCGTGTAATACTAATGGTATTGGTAATTTTTCATTAATAATTTGCATGGTGTCAAAATCTAGATTTGGTTCTCCTTGATAGAATCCATGAACACTTCCTAAAGCTGGTGCTAAGGCATCAATTTTTGTATTTTCATATAATGTTTGACAATCTTTCAACGTAGCATTGGTGGCACTACTGGTTATATTATCTTCTGTTCCACCAATGTGTCCAACCTCAGCTTCTACACTAACTCCTCTTTCGTGAGCATAGTCTACAACTTCTTTAGTAATCTCAATATTTTTTGATAATTCATGGCGTGATGCATCAATCATTACTGAAGTAAAACCAGCATCAATTGCATTGATACAAGTTTCTTTGCAGGAACCATGATCAACATGAAGACAAACAGGAATTTCGATGTTTAAATCTTCTATTAATCCTTTTACCATTCCTACAATGGCATGAAACCCTCCCATGTATTTTGCGGCACCTTCACTGACGCCTAAGATTACAGGAATATTTTTTTCACTGCATTCTTCTAATATGTATTTAGCCCATTCTAAATTATTAATATTAAAATGTGGCACGGCATAATGACCTTTTTTTGCTTGCATTAACATTTCATTAAAGTTTACTAACATTCTTATCACCCATTTTGATCATAAGAAAATATCTAAGATTTGTCAACTAATTCACTAAATAATTCCTAGGGTATAGTGTCAATATCATATTAAATATTTTAGTGCAAGTAATATTAGAATAGCAATTCCTAGATAGGTTGCTTTTTTTCCAAATTGATCAGATAACTTTTTTCCTAATACTAATCCTAAAAATGTAAAAGTTGCGCTTACTATGGCAAAAATAGAAAAAGCAATTTTAATGGTTTTCTCTGTAATTCCTAGAGCTAGACCTACAGAAAAACTATCAATGCTAACAGTCAAGGCAAAAAGGAGAATAGAGAAAAAATTGGTTATCGTTCCTTTTCTTTCTTCTTTTCTTGAAAGAAACATTTCCAAAGCTAAGATCAAGAAAACAATTGCTACCAAAAAGTTAGATTTTGTTACAAATTCTTCTAAAAAATGGTTTCCTACTACCGATCCTAACCAAGGCATAAAATAGTGAAAAATCCCTACAAAAATACTTAGTAATATCATTTTATTTTTAGCTATATTCGTTGTTCCATACGCTAAAGCAAGAGAAAAAGCATCCATACTTAGACCAACTGCAATAAAAAAATATATAAGGAATTGTTGCATTATATCACCTTATATATTTTATTCTTATCCTATTTAAAAATATTTATCTATGATTTCTTTTACAAAAGAAGTATATTCTACTTCTTCTGTTTCTTCTTTGTCTGCTTCTAAAAGACATAAAGGTGGAAATAGAACACACCAGAAATTCTCTCCCAATCCATTTCCTAAAGTAATTACAAGAGATTCATATTCTCCTTCTTCATAAGTTACTCCTTTATATTCTTTTTCTGGAAAATAGTTCATTCCATAATTAATTTTATATTCTAAATTTGCTTGATTTTCTTCTAATGTTTTTTCTATTACTTCTTGAAAATCGGGAATACTATTTTTTATCGTTTCTCTAGAATTTATTAAATCTTTAGGAGAAAATTCTAACATTTTAACATTTGAAGAAAGATTTCTTACTACTTCTTTTTTTAAGGCTTGGTCTTCTTCTTTGTTACTATTAGCTATTACTCTAAAACGAATTGATTCTTTGGGAATTACTACTTTTGTTTCCTTATTTAAACATAATATTGTAATAACAATTGCTAAAATAATAGTTGCTTTTTTCATATTAAATCCTCACTTTCAATTTCATAGTGAGGATTTTTTTTAATTTTTATTCACAATTTTTAAAAATAAATAACATTCTATCTTTTTCTGATAAATCTTTTTTGACTTCTATTGTTATATTATCTAGATATTGATTTGCTATTTTTTTAATATCTTCTGCTTGCGTCATACCAATTTCGAATGCTATGATACATTTTTCTTTCATATAATCTTTTACTTCCCGTAATATTTTTCGATAGCAATCTAATCCATCTACTCCAGCATATAGTGCTATATGGGGTTCATTATTTTTTACAATATCTTCGATTTCTTCCTCTGTTTTAATGTATGGAGGATTACTAATAATTACATCGTATTTTTTATCTATTTTTGCAAACATATCACTTTCTATGATATTTGCTTTGGATGATAATTTTTCACAGTTTTGTTTGGTAACCTTTAAAGCATCACTACTAATATCTATTAAATCCACAGATTTTGTGGAAACTTTTTTTTCTAAAGTTAGTCCTATGATCCCTGATCCACAACCTAGATCAATAATATCCACAGGTTCTGTGAAATACTTATTGATATATTTTATTGTGTTTTCCACTAATTCTTCTGTTTCAAATCTTGGAATTAACACACGTTCATCAATCAAAAACTCATTTCCATAAAAATTGATATGACCTATTACATATTGTAGTGGCTTGTTTTCTTTTAGGGCTTTTACTTCTCTTTGAAATAGTTCTATTTGTTGCTCTGATACTTCTTCTTGTAAATGATTTAATAGCTCTAATGGATTACAATTTAGGAGTTCTGCTAATAATATTTTTGCATGATCTGAATGAATGTGTTGTTTGGCAAAAAACAGAAGATCTTCTATTGTCATTCTTCTGTTTCTCCTTGTAATTTTCTTTTTTGATCTTCTGTAATTAAAGCATTGATAATATCATCTAAGTCTCCATCCATTACACGATCTAGATTTTTTGTTGTGTATCCAATTCGATGATCAGTTACTCTATTTTGTGGATAATTATATGTTCTTATTTTTTCTGCACGATCTCCTGTACCTATTTTACTGCGTCTTTGGGCACCAGCTTCTTCTTGTTGCTTTTGTAATTCTAGTTCATATAATCTTGTTTTTAGCACTTTCATGGCTTGTTCTTTGTTTTGAATCTGGCTACGTTCATTTTGGCATGTTACCACAGTATTGGTAGGTAGATGTGTAATTCTAACTGCAGAGTCTGTCGTATTTACTCCTTGCCCTCCACAACCACTAGAACGGTAAATATCAATTCTTAAATCATTCGGATTAATCTCAATATCAATATCTTCATCTGCTTCTGGCATTACTAATACGGTAGCAGTAGATGTTTGTAATCTTCCATTTGCTTCTGTTACAGGAACTCTTTGAACTCTATGGGAACCACTTTCATATTTTAATAAAGAATATGCATTTGAGCCTTTAATAATAAATTCTATTTGACTAAAACCTCCTGCAGTTCCGTCTACAGAATTATATACTTGATAAGAAAATCCTTTTTTTTCGGCATATCTTGTATACATACGAAATAGATCTCCTGCAAAAATATTTGCTTCATCTCCTCCTGCAGCTCCTCTAATTTCCATTACTACATTTTTTCCGTCGTTTGGATCTTTTGGAAGTAGCAAAACTTCTAATTCTTTATCTAATTTTTCTTTTTCAGCTTCTAAGTTTTTTAATTCTTCTTTTGCAATTTCTCCTAATTCTGGATCTTTTACCATTTCTTTTGTATCTTCGATTTCTGCTATTACCTTTTTATATTCTTTGTAGCAAACTACAATATCTTCTATTGCAGCCATTTCTTTAGAATATTCGCGTGTTTTTTTGATATTACTTAAAACTTCTGCTTTTGTTAATTCTTGTTGTAAATTTTGATATTTTTCTAGTGTCGCTTCTAATCTTTCGATCATAATTTCACCCTTTCTCGGTAGTCATTCGTATTATATCATATTTTCTTGTAGAAAAAAACTAGATTATTGTTCTAGTTCTAGTTCATCTTCGTCAATTACTACTAAATCTTTTAATTCTTCATTTGTATCTTCATCATACTCTTCTTCTTCCGTATCATCAAAACTATCTTCTTCTACTTCCTCTTCTTCGATCTCTTCTTTTCCTTCTTCTTGATCTTCTTCTTCCTCTTCTTCATCCGTTACTTTTACGATTTTATCTGATGTGTGACGACTTCTTAAATCCCAAGTTCCATCTTCTAGTAAGATGAATCTTTTATCTGTAGATAAAGCAGTATAATAATCGGCTATTTTTGTTTCAAAAATACTTTTTGGTAATTCTAATAATTCAATTATCTTTTTAAATAAATCGGCTGTATTCATCGATTTGTTACTTTCTTCTAAAATTAAATTAGTAATATCCTTATTTGATAATAATTCTAATTCTTCTTTCGTCAATTTACTTAGACTCATAAAGACCCTCCTATATTCAAAAACATTATATGCTTATTTTTATGATTTGTTAGTGGCAAAAAAATTACCAATAAACTTATAACATATATCTTTATTAATTACAACACTTTTTTTACATTTTTTCTGGAACTTTTATTGCAAGTACATCTAACAACATTATGTTTATATCATAGACAATTTTTGTTAATGTTAACCAAGATTCTTGAAGTTTAGGATCTTCTTCTGTTAATATTCTGTTATCTGCATAAAATTTGTTGTATAAAGATGTTAATTTATAGATATATTCTGTAATATCATTTAAGCTTTTAGAGTCTAAGGATTTATTTAAAATGACTGGAAGTCTCAATATTGTTAGCGCTATTTCCTTTTCTGTTTCTGTTTTAAATTTTGTGATTTTTCCTATATTTAAGTGTTTTCCTTTTTCAAGAAGAGATTTCATACGAATGGTGGAATATAAAAGATAAGGTCCTGTTTTTCCATCTAAATCAGAAAATTTTTCTAGATCAAATATGTAATCTGTTCCTCTAAATGGTAAAAGATCAGCATACTTTAAGGTTGATATCGCTACAGTTTTCGCAACGCCTTCTCTTTTTGATTCTTCTACTGTTTCTTCATTAATTCTTTTTTTTGTTTCTTCCTCTACTAACTCAATTAATTCTTTCAGGCTCATCACACCGCCATCGCGTGTTTTAAACGGTTTGCCATCTGTTCCATTCATGGTTCCAAAACCAACAAATTCTAGTTTTACTTGTTCTGGAACTAACTCTGCTTTTCTGGCAGCACGAAATACTTGTTCAAAATGCAATTCTTGTCTGGCATCTACACAATACCAAATTTCGTCAGGGTTTAATTCTTTTTTTCTTTGAAGAATAGTCGCAAGATCTGTTGTCTCATAAGAAATTGTCCCATTGGAACGTTTAAACAATAATGGGGGCATTGGGGAAGTGTCCTCTTCTTCTTTTACTTCAACAACAAGAGCTCCTTCGCTTTCCTTTAATATTTTCTTTTCTTCGTAGATTTGAGTTAGTTCTTCTATATACTCAGCCGCATCACTTTCTCCTAGCCATAATTCAAATTCTACATTTAATAGATCGTAGACTTGCTTTATATCCTGTTTGGAAATTTCAACTACCTTTTTCCATAGGTCATAATATCCTCTTTCATGATTTTGAATTTTAAATGTTACTTCTCTAGCTTCTTCTAAGTAACCCTCGTCCTCTTTTGATTTATTAGATGCATATGGATAAATTTCTTCTAAATCTTTGTTGGTAATTGGCAGTTTTATTTCTGCAAAATTTCCTGTATAGTTTGAGTCAAAATACGTTAAATCTGGATATCTTTTCTTTATTTCTAATACAACTAACCCTAAAGGTCTACCATAATCTCCTAGATGAGCATCTCCAATTACTTCATAACCAAGTAAGGTTGCTAAACGTTTTAGTGCCTCTCCAATATTTGCACTTCTTAAATGACCTACATGAAGTGCTTTTGCTACGTTTGCTCCACCGTAATCTAAGACTACTTTTTTGGGCGTTCTTTTGTCGATGTTTAAATTTTTATCTTCATAAATTTTGGTTAGCAAACTTCCTAAATATTCATCTGTTAAGGTAATATTAATAAAGCCAGGCCCTGCAATATTTAAGTTAGTAAACCTATCGTCTTGCTCTAGGAATTTTACTATGTCTTCGGCTATTATTCTTGGTGCCTTCTTATATTGCTTTGCTAAATTCATAGCATCATTTAGTTGAAACTCTCCTAGGTCTCTTCTTCCCGATGGTTGCAAAATTAGATTGTCTACTTGATATCCTGCTTTTTCTACAAGTTTTTTAACATCTTCATTTAACTCTTTGATTATACTCATTTATATCACCTCTATTTTATATTCTATTGGAGACTTTTCCACAAAAAATTCAATCATAATATTTTTATGTTCTTTTTGTAATTTATTGGTTTTTATTTGTACATTAACTTCCTGTTGTAATTCTTTTACTTTAATCTTTCCTGTTGTTTCTTTTCCTAATTCAAATATATACTTCATATGGATTTGATCATTTTCTCTTATTAGGATATTTCTTTTATAATCATATATTACTTTTGTTTTTAAAATTTCATCTTCTTGATAAATTATTCTTTGTTCTTCTTCTTTCCATAATGCTAGAAGTTCTTTTTCTATCATTTCTTGGGATGTTTTTAATGTCATTTTAATTTTTGCTTTGGACATTTTTCCACCTACTTGTAAATTTCTAGATATGATTATAGCATAGATCAATTAAATTTCATACATATTTTTCCTGTTTCTTTTCAATACTAATAGCAGAAAGGAGCGATTTGATGAAAAGAAAAAAGAGTAAAATTTTTCGTTTTATCAAAATTATGTTAGTTCTTTTTCTATTGACTATGGGTGGAATATTTGTCTATATTAAAACCTCTCCTAAATTAGAGATTAATAGTGCCAATAGTTTTGTTTTATACGATAATACTGGTGAAGTTTTTTTTCAGGGAAATGAATCTAAAACTTGGGTTTCTTTAGATGATATTTCTGATTATTTAATTCAAGCTACGATTTATACTGAGGATAAGAATTTTTATAAGCATCATGGATTTGATTTCTTACGAATCTTAAAAGCTACTTATGTGAATATTACTAGTGGTACTACAAAACAAGGTGCATCTACCATTACGCAGCAGTATGCTAAAAATTTATTTTTAGATTTTGATAAAACATGGAAGAGAAAATGGGACGAAATGTGGTATACGATGCGAATTGAGGCTAATTATAGTAAAGATGAGATTTTAGAGGGATATTTAAATACCATCAATTATGGACATGGAAAATATGGAATTGAAAATGCTAGTCAATTCTACTTTAATAAACCAGCAAAAGATTTAGATTTGGCTGAGGCTACTATGTTAACGGGAATTCCTAAGTCTCCTTCTAATTATTCTCCTTTAGTGAATTATGATCTGGCAAAAGAAAGACAATTATTGATTCTAAATTTACTTGTTGAAAATGATGTTATTACGGAAGAAGAAAAAAATCAGGCTTATCAAGAGGAACTTGTTTTTTCTGGAGTAGAACAGCAAGAAGAACTGGAAACAGTTATGTATTATCAAGACGCAGTAATTAAAGAACTTGAAACGATTGACTCTATTCCTTCTTCTTATAGTGATACTAAAGGTTTAAAAATATATACTAATTTGGATCTAAATGCACAGAAAAATTTAGAAAAAACGATTCGTGAAACCATTCCTGATGAATCAGAGATAGAAACTGCTGCCGTTATGATGAATCCAAATACTGGTGGGATTATTGCATTAGTTGGAGGTCGTGATTATAGTAAATCTTCTTTTAACAGGGCTACTGATTCTATGAGACAAGTAGGTTCTACGATGAAATCTTACCTTTACTATGCAGCCTTAGAAAATGGATTTACTTCGAGTTCTGCTTTTACTAGTGAGGCAACTACTTTTACTTTTAACAATCAAAGTGATTATTCTCCTAGAAATTATAATAATACTTATGGGAACAAGCCTATTTCTATGGCAACGGCGATTGCTTATTCAGAAAATATCTATGCCGTTAAGACACACTTGTTTTTGGGGAGTGATGCCTTAATTAATGTAGCAAGACGTGTTGGTATTACTGCAAAACTAGAAGATATTCCATCTCTTCCTCTAGGAACGAATGAGATTAGTATTATTGAAATGGCAGCGGGATATTCAGCATTTGCTAATTTAGGATATAAAGTAGAACCTCATTTGATTGAAAAAGTAGTAGATGCGGATGGAAAAGTATTATATCAAGCTGATAATAGTAAAGAACTAGTATTAAATTCTAGTTTAACTTTTATTTTAAATAATATGCTTACTGGTACTTATGATCCTGACTATATTGATTATAATTATCCAACTGCGATTGCTCTTGCCTCAAAGTTAACTCATAAATATGCGTTAAAAAGTGGAACTACAAATACTGATAATTGGAACATAGGCTTTAATAATGATATTGTTAGTGCTGTTTGGGTAGGATATGATGATAATCAGTCCTTAAATACTTCGGAGTATAAATATGCACAAAATATTTGGTATGAATCTGTTGAATTTTATGAACAAGGGAAAAGTGATGAGGATACATGGTATCAAAAACCTTCTAATGTTTCTGCGGTTCTAGTAGACCCTATTTCTGGGAAACCAGTTACAGAAGATGCTACGAAGAAAAAATTAATGTATTTTATCAAAGGAACAGAACCAACAGCTACTGATCCGGTATTTGATGAAAAAGTAACAGAGGAAAATCCTACTTAATTTTTAACACTTTCTAGAAAAATTGAAAGTGTTTTTTGATTGTATAATCTGGATACTTTTGCTATAATTACTTTAGTATTGGAGTGATGATATGATAGAAATTATTTTAGGCTGTATTGTTTTCATCGCACTTTTAGCAATCATCGTCGTAATTTATCATAATAAGTTTCAATTAGCTATTATTAAAATTGATGAGGCTGAAAATAATATTGATATTTTATTAGAGAAAAAGGCGGATCTTTTGAAAAGAACTAGACCTATTATTCAAAAAGAATTAAAATTAGATCATTTTTTAGACGATTTGGAAACTTATGAAGAAAAGCAATTGAATCATTTTGAAATGCATGATTTTTTGAAAGAAAATTATCATGAATTATTTAAAATATTAGATGATCATGAAAAATTATTAAAAAGTGAAACTTTAGTTTCTATTATTGAAGATTTAAATGAGAATGAAGAAGAGACCATTGGAGCTATTAAGTTCTATAATGATACTGTTGTTATTTTTAATCAATTGATTTCTACTTTTCCATCTAATATTATTGGCTTTTTTTGTCGTTATAAAAGAAAAGAGTTTTATAATAATGAAAAAAGAGAGATCTATGAAATATTAAATGATAAATAGAAAGAAGGATTTTTATGAATTTTATTGAAAAGATCAAGGAAAGAGCAAAACAAAGAAAGATGACTATTGTACTTCCAGAATCTATGGATGTAAGAGTGATGGAAGCGGCAGATAAAATTTTAAAAGAAGATATTGCTAATTTAATTATTATTGGTAGTCCAGAGGAATTAGAGGAGACTACTAAGGGCTTAGATATTAGTAAAGCTGTCATTATTGATCCTAAGACTTGTTCTTTTACAGAAGAATTTATAGAGAAATTAGTAGAGCTTAGAAAAAATAAAGGCTTAACTTATGAAGAAGCAAAAAAACTTTTATTAGAGGATTATATGTATTTTGCATGTATGCTAGTGAAAACTGGGAAAGCAGATGGTGTTGTTAGTGGGGCTTGTCACTCTACTGCAAATACTTTACGACCTTCTTTGCAAATTATTAAAACAAAGCCTGGAGTGATGCTAGTATCAGCATTCTTTTTAATGGTTGTTCCTGATTGTGAATATGGGGCAAATGGAACATTTATCTTTGCTGATGCTGGATTAGAACAAAATCCAGATCCAGAAAAATTGGCAGCCATTGCTGCTAGTAGTGCAGAGAGTTTTGAATTACTTGTAGAAGAAAAACCAATTGTTGCGATGATTTCTCATTCTACGAAAGGAAGTGCAAAACATCCTGATGTAGATAAGGTGGTTGCTGCTACTAAGATTGCGCAAGAAAAATATCCTATGTATTCTATAGATGGAGAATTCCAGGTGGATGCAGCCATTGTTCCAGAGGTTGCTAAGAGAAAAGCGCCTGATAGTGAAATTGCTGGTCATGCAAATGTATTAGTCTTTCCTGATCTAGATGCTGGAAATAATGGTTATAAATTGGTTCAACGTTTAGCAAAAGCAGAGGCTTATGGACCAATTACTCAAGGAATTGCTGCACCTGTGAATGATTTATCTCGTGGTTGCAGTGTCGATGATATCGTAGGTGTTGTTGCAATTACTGCTGTACAAGCACAAAATCAATAGTTTCATTATAAAAAGATCATTCAAATTAAATTGATATGATCTTTTTTATTTTTTATGGATTTTTCTTGGGTGATAATATCCTATTTTGTCTTGGGATTTTTTGATTTCCTCTTCTGTCATTGGGGTGTAATTTAATCTATCTAGTGTTTTTTTCTCTTTTTCATTTGTTCTTGTATTCAATGAATGGAGTGCTATTTTTTCCTGAGATGCTTTAATTTCTTCCTCACTCATGGCTTGATATTGATTTCTTGAAGAATTTACTTTCTTGGGATTTTCTCTTCCTGGCTCGAGTCTTTTATGATAGAACTCTTTTAAATATTTTAGATATTCACTTTCTGATTCATTGATTGCTTTTTCCCTTGATGGGACAATTTCTTTGTTTTTTGCTAAAACTGATAGTTTTTGGTAAAAATCTTTCATAGAATCCTTTGTTCTATCTTGCTCTAATAATTTTTCTTTGGTATCTTTATTAAAACAATATTTATCAATATCTATATTTTCTTTTGCTGATTCTTCCTGAATTTTTTTCTTTACTAATTGTTTAAAATTAGGATCTGTTTTCATGATCATTGGAACTATTGTATCAATTGACTGGATGAGATCAGATTGATAGATAATTAGTTCTTTATTATTTTTCATAGGCAAAATGATTGGAGGAAAGTTTTCCTTTTGTTTTGAGATATATAAATTTAGGACATGATTTATTTCTTTTTGGATGGCTCTTTCTAGATATTCTTTTATTTTCGGTGTTTCTATTTCTTTTTCATTATATCCGTAGTAATTTTCTAATTCTTCTTCTGTTTGATTTTTACTTTTTTGATACTCCAAGTTATTTTTCAGCCTCAAGATTTCTTGTCCTGCGGCTACTTTTGCTAAAAATTCTGTAAGATAGATGATTTCTCCTTGGTAATTTACTTGACAATTTTTATGATTTTGTAACCATTCTATTATGGCATTTTCTATTCCATTTTCAATGATTCGAGCTCTTATTTGGTTAAAACTATAAAATTTCCCATTGGTACTTAATGCCGGTTCCGTTCCATATCCTATCCAATCGTCAATTACACCAGTTAGGACTGGAGGATGATAACATCTTTTTCTAATATCCTGATTCTCTTGAGCTATCTCTTTTAGAATTGCCAAATACTGTGGTAGCCTTTTGGTATCTGAATATACTACTATGGTATCATCTCTTTCTGCATTTTCGGAGTATTTAAGATGATATGGTAGTCCTATTGCTTCACATTTTTCAATAATTAAAAATGTTAATTTATGGGTGTCAATTCCTTCTGTATTTAGAGATAGTCTATGCTCTTTACGAATCGTTTCCTCTTTTTTTATATGTACGTCTTTCGATCTTATATATATATCCATCCATTCAATTTTTCTGAACTAGTCCACTGATATTTCTTCATAAGGTTTTCTAATATTTTATCTTTGGCATTATGAGAAAAAAACCTATTTACTTCTTCTCGATTTTCCATATCTGGAATATTTTTTAGATAATTTCTAAGTATTATTAAATCATTATCTAATCTATTTTTAGATTTCAATGCTAAAAATTCATTTTTCGTTAAACTTACTATATTATTTTTCCATCGATTAAATGAGGGCGTATATAATTTTGTTTTGCTTGCTGGATCGTATGATTTTGGATAGTGTTTTTTTGTCGTGAATACTAGCTGATTATAAAAGCCACCTTGACTTATTCCTCGCTTGGAGTATGCAGTTACTAATTTATCTAACGTTTCTTCGTTTTCTAAAGGATTTTTCATTTGATCATAGATATCTATATAATTATTCATTCTGTTTCTCTTCCCCTTTTTCCATTTTTCATTCTTATCTCTTTTTATTGATTGCTTATTATATCAGGAATTTTTATTTTGTCAAACTTACTTTTATGTTATTATCTTTTTGTTAATATTTGTTTTATATTAAAGAAAAGGACTTCGAAAAATTAAGTCCTTTATCTTTATTAGTATTTTTTGCTGATGTTCCTATTAGATTTTACGAATTATTATTTACTTAAAATTATGGTCTTTTTATTCTACTCGCCAATCGATCTCTTTTAATCCCTTGCTTTTCAAAAATTCATTTGTTTTCGAAAATGGTTTGCTACCAAAGAACCCATTATATGCGGAAAATGGCGAAGGGTGAGCTGATTCTATTACATAGTGAATTGGATTGGTGATTAATTTTTTCTTTGCTCTTGCATAACTTCCCCAAAGAATAAATACTACAGGAGTTGTTTTTTTATTGATAATTTCTATCACTTGATCTGTAAATTGTTCCCAACCATGATTTTTATGGGATGTTGGAGTATGCACTTCAACCGTTAATACAGCATTTAATAGTAATACTCCTTCTTGGGCCCAGGGTTTTAGTGAGTTATGTTTTGGAAATGGGATTCCCAGATCACTTTCTAGTTCCTTAAAAATGTTTTGTAGGGATGGTGGTTTTAGTACTTCATTACTTACAGAAAATGATAATCCCTCTGCTTGATTTGGTCCATGATAGGGATCTTGACCAAGTATTACAACTTTTACATTGTCAAAATCTGTATAACGAAAAGCATTGAATACCTCATTTTGTTTTGGATAAATCGTTTTTGATTTATATTCTTGCTTAATAAAATCCACTAAATTTCTGAAATATTCTTTTTGATACTCTTCTTTTAATAACTCATCCCAACTATTCCCTATCACAGTATACCTCTTTTCTTTTATTTATTTTCTTATCTATTTATGATAACTTTCATTGTTCATAATCTTAAATGCTCTATAGATTTGTTCTAACAATAATACTCTAAATAATTGATGAGGAAATGTCATTTTAGAAAAAGATAAATGATATTTTGCTTCTTTTTTTAAATTTTCGTCTATCCCGTAGCTACCACCAATAAGAAAAGTGATGTTACTACTGTTTATCATCATATCTTCTATTTTTTTTGAGAATTCTTCTGATGTTAATTCTTTTCCTTCTATCTCTAGAGTTATTAAATAATCTTTTTCTGATAGGTGCTTTTTGATTTTTTCTGCTTCTTTCTTCATGGCCTGTTGTGGAGGTAGTAGCCCTTCTTCTTTGACCTCTATTAAATCTATTTCTGTGTATTTTTGTAATCTTTTGATATATTCTATGGTGGCATCTTTTAAATATTGTTCTTTCAGCGAACCTACTACTATTATCTTTATCATTTTACACCTCAATCATCGGACTTCCTTCGTGCTGTTTTGCAATCATAATCTCTACATTGGTACCTTTTAATTCTTCCTTGGTAGTGTTAAGTGCCTTTTCTTCTGTATTATTCTTTTCACTCAAATGAGCTAGCAAAATATATTGTGTATTTTTTCCTATAATTTTTTTTAAATATTTGGCTGTTGTCATATTCGAAAGGTGACCTTTATCGCTGATTACTCTTTCTTTTAAAAATCTGGGATAAGGACCATCCATTAGCATTATTTCGTCATAATTACTTTCTATTATATAAATATCTTTTTCTGTCATTTTTACTAGATATTTTCTATTGATATATCCGGTATCTGTTACATAAACTAAACTTTTTCCTTCATAAGCAATAATATATCCAACAGAACATGGTGCATCGTGAGAAGTATGAATTAATTCTATTTCTACATTATTTATATGAAATTGATCATCTATAAATTGGCACTTTGCCCGAGGAACAAATTCTTTAATACTTTCATACATTTTTTCTGGAATATATACTTCTAAATTAGTATGTTTTATTAAGGATGCTAATCCAGAGGTATGATCTTTATGGCAATGAGTAATTAAAATTCCTGAAAACATTTCAAAAGAAAGGGAATTTTCTTCTAAACTTCTTTTCAAAGTTAAGTAGGAAATTCCCATATCGATAATTAATTTCGTATCATTGCATAAAACGATCGTACAATTTCCTTTGGAACCACTAGCAATTGTTTTTACTTTCATTTTAATAGAAATTTAATGGGTTCAAAGGTGTTCCGCCACGATATGGATACCCTCGCCAAATTGCGAAGTGTAGGTGCACACCAGTAGCAGCTCCTGTACGTCCCATTCCTCCGATTACTTGTCCTTTTACTACTGTATCTCCCACGTTGACGTAGCGACAACCAGTGCATAAATGAGCATACATTGTATAATATCCATTTCCGTGATCAATTGTGATAAATTGACCATTATCATATTTGTAACCAGATTGAACTACTGTTCCAGATTCAGCAGCAAAGATATTAGATCCATATCCGCAACCAGCAATATCAATTGCGTCGTGTAATGTTCCCCAACGCCATCCAAATGGACTAGATACAGATGCACAGGTTGCTGGCCATCCCCATTGTCCTTTAGTTGGTACTACAGTTCCATATCCTCCACCAGAATAACTAGACTGTTTACCACCTCTTACTATAATTTCATTGACAGCCTCTTTGATAACTTCCGTTTCTACTGGAACTACATTTACTGTTTCACCATTGATTTTTAAAATTTTTTGCGTTACTCTGTTCTCGCCCTTTTCTCCCTGTTGAACCACCTCTGAATAACCTACATATTTTGAATTATCATATCTTGTCTCTGTTGTATAATTTTTCTCTTCAGTAAATACTACATGGTCTTGTTCCACTACATTAAATTGCGGTTTCAAAATTCCTAAGGTAACTTCTTGTCCGGCATATAACAGGCTATTTTCATTTGGTAAGTTTGGATTAGCAATTAAGAATTCTTCGGTTGAGATCTTGTTATTAAAAGCTACATCAACGATGGTATCTCCTGCTTGAACAATATATTTATTTTGCTCTTTTGTCGTACCAAATAAAAGATATTTACTTAATGTTTCATTATCTTGATAGATTGTTTGATCTACTGGTATTTTTTGCTTTTTAATTGTAATTTTATTTTGAATATAAATACTTTCGATAATTTTCCCTGTATTTTCAATTTCTTTTTGAGTATCATTTGCATAGGCCGTATATTCTTCTTCTGGGATAAAGGCCTTTACTGTGGCATCTACTGCATCTGTAAATACTTGTTTATCTAACACATAAATAACTTGCTTTTCACCTTTTATTGTTTTTCCTTCGCTATCTTCTGTATCAATTCCACGTATTGTGATAGCATAACCATTGATTGTAAATGGTGAAATATCTTTAATTTTTTCGTAGATTTCTTTTACTGAAGTAATGTCATTATCAAATGTAATTTCTTTTTCAATATCTAATTCTGATGGTACATATACATTTTTTACATTGTACTTTTTCTTTATTTCATCCTGTTTTTTATCAATATAATCTTCTAATTCCGTTTTCGATTTGATAATTCCTAATGACTCTCCTTTTAAGTAGACACGATATACAGTCTGAGGAGTTGATTGTTTTGCAGCACCTGTTGTTAAGGCCATTGAAAATATCAATAATAAAGCTAATAATATTTTTCCTTTTTTCTTCACTTTATCCCTCCTTGTTTTCACGGTCTTTTCTTAGATTTACAAAGGTTGATGTGTTTTTCTTAAATAATAATTCGATCGTGGTAGTTGGTCCATTTCTATGTTTTCCTATAATTAGTTCACTAATACTTGTATTATCTTCTGTACGTGCTTCTTTATTATAGTAATCGTCTCTATATAAAAATGCTACAATATCTGCATCTTGTTCAATCGAACCTGATTCTCTTAAATCACTCATTAATGGTCTTTTATCTTCTCTTCCTTCTACACTACGTGATAATTGCGATAGGGCAATCACTGGTACATTTAATTCCATGGCTAAAGTTTTTAAACTTCTAGAAATATCAGATACTTCTTGCTGACGATTTGATCCATAATTTTTTCCACCAGAAATTAATTGTAAATAGTCTATTACGACTAAGCTCAATCCCTTTTCACTGCTCGCAAGTCTTCTACATTTGGCTCTAATCTCTCCAATTGTAATTCCTGGAGTGTCGTCGATTACCATATTTGTTGTGGATAGCTGAGAAACAGCTTCATTAATTCTTTTCCAATCATTATTCATTAAGTTTCCTGTACGTAGTTTAAATCCATCTATTTGCCCTAAAGAAGATAAAATACGACTTGCTAATTGCTCAGCACTCATCTCCAAATTAAAAAGAGCAACAGATTTATCTTGACTCATCGCAGCATGAGTAGCTAAATTTAAAGCAAAAGCTGTTTTTCCCATGGCTGGTCTTGCTGCAATAATAATAAATTCATTAGGATGAAGTCCTGTTGTTATTTTATCTAAATCATACCATCCAGTTGCTAATCCAGTAATTTCTCCTTTATTTTCTGAGAGACGTTCTAGATCTGATTGAGTTTTGATTAGTACATCTTTAATCGTTCTAAATTCGCTTGCTTTTCGATTTTTTACAATATTTAATATTTTCTTTTCAGAATTATCTAAAATTTCGTTTACCGTCTCATCTGTACGATATCCTTCTGATGCTATATCTGTTGCCGTTTCAATCAATCTTCTTAAGATTGCTGCTTCTTCTACATTTTGGATATAGTAATCTACATTGCTTGCAGTTGGAACAAAATTTATAATTTCAGTTAGATATTCTACTCCGCCTACTTCTGTTAATTCATTTTTCTTTTTTAAAGCACTAGTTACAGTTGTAATATCAATCGGAGTTTTTTCTTCCATTAAGTCTAACATCGAAGCGAATATTTTACTATTTTTATCACTATAAAATGATTCTGGTGTAAGACTTTCTCCTGCTTTTTGAAGTGCATATTTTGATAAGAAACAAGCCCCTAAGACGGATTCTTCTGCTTCTAAGTTATTCGGTAAAGTTCTAGCGGCCATTTTCTCACCTCTATTTTATTACATGTATTTTTACTGTGGCAGTAATCTCTGGATATAAATTTATATAAACGTTATGAAATCCTAGCGATGCTATCGGAGATGGAATTTCAATTTGGCTTTTTTCTATTTTATAATTATTCTTTTGTAATTCATCTTTGATCTGTTTCAAACTTATACTGCCAAACACTTTATCATATTCTCCAGTTTTTACTTTGAATTCTAACACTAGTTTATCTAGTTCTTTTTTTAATGCTTCAGCATTTTTTTTGTTTTCTAAATCCATGCTAGCTTTTCTTTTTTGTTCTTGTTGTAGTTTTGCTAGATTTTCTTTTGTTTTCATTACAGCATACCCATTTTTAATCAAAAAATTTTCAGCATAGCCGTCTTTTACTTGCTTTATTTCTCCTTTTTTTCCTTGATTTTTTAGGTCTTTTATAAAAATTACTTCCATTTTATTCACCTTCTTGTTTTTCTATTTCTTTTTTTAATCTTTGTTCAACTTTACTAATTGTTGTTTTTTCAAATTTAGCAGCGCCATTATAGGAGTCTCCTCCTCCACCTAAGTTCTCTAATATCTTACTTATATCATAATTACCTAAGCTTCTTGCACTCAATCCTACGGTATCTTTACCAATCTTTCCAAGAACAAAAGATGCTTCAATATTATTGAAAAATAGTAAGGTATCTGCTACTTTAGCTAGATCTTCTCTTCTATATATGGTATATGGAGTGGCCTTTGTAAAAGCAATTTTTTCATTGATTGTTTCGATGTCTGCTAGTAATTTTTGACGTTCTGTATATTCTAAAATATCTTGTTTTAACAAATATTGAACTTTTTTAGCACTAGCCCCTAAGCAGGATAAGTAATAGGCTGTATAGTAAGTTTCTGCCGTTGTTTTTAAAGTAAAGTTATTGGTATCTAAAACAATTCCTGATAATAATACTGTTGCATAGTAAGATTCTATTTCTACGTCATAGTGTTCAATTAATTGAGTAATCATTTCGCAAGTACTAGAAGCTTCATCATCGTCCATGATCGTAGCATTTTTAATTGTTGTTTTCCCTAGATCATGATGATCTATTACTAATTTTCTTTCAATAGAATTTAGGGCATCTTTACTTTGTACTAATTCTGTTTTATTGGTATCTAAAATCATTAAAAGATTCTTGGATTGTCTAGGATATAAATATTTTTCTAGATCTTTACTTTTAATAATTTGTAGGCAACCTTCTAATTCTTTTAATACTTTTTCCACTCCTAATTCATGGTTTACATCATCTATTATAATATAACTTTTTTTTCGTCTTTTTTTTAGAAGCATATACATTCCAATACAACTTCCTAAAGCATCTAAATCTAAATCTTTGTGTGCCATTAGAAAAATACATTTCGATTTTCTAATTTCTCGATTTAGAGCTCTTTTTTGACTGATTATTTTCATAGGGCCTCCTGTTTTGCTGTCATATATATTATATAATACTTTATAGTATTTGTCTAATTAAAAAGAAATTTCATATTTTTAGGCAAAAGAAAAAGTATTCGACAAGCAATACTTTTATCTAGTGTATGGCATTAAGGCAATTGCACGTGCTCTTTTAATTTGTTTTGATATTTCTCTTTGATGTAATGCACAATTTCCTGTAATACGTCTTGGTAAAATTTTTCCTTTTTCATTGACATATCTTTTTAAAGTCTCTGGAGCTTTATAATCTACTTTTGCACCAGTACACATCATACAAACTTTCTTTTTTCTTCTATTGTTAAATTCTGCCATGATATTTCCTCCTTTTTAGAATGGTAATTCGTCATCACTAATTTCAATACTAGAACCAAAATCTGCAAAAGGATTACTACCTACATCTGTTCCTTTTGGTTCTGGAGCTGGTCCAAAATCATATGGAGTTGGTTCTTGGGTATTGGTTGATGGATGACTCATATTGTTAGAATTAGTTGAGGAATTTTTAGAGCCTAAGAATTCTACATTATCGGCGATTACTTCGGTTACATATCTTTTCTGTCCATCATTACCATCATAACTTCTTGTTTGAATTCTTCCATCAATAGCAACTTGACTTCCTTGGGTTAAATAGTTTTTTACATTTTCTGCTTGTTTTCTCCAAACTACAATATTAATAAAATCTGCTTCTCTTTCGCCGGATTGATTAGTAAAATTTCTATTTACGGCTAAAGAAAATGTAGCAACCGGAATATTACTGCCAGTATATCTTAATTCAGGATCTCTAGTTAATCTTCCTATTAAAAATACTTTGTTCATTTTTATACCTCTTTTTCTTTTAGTCTTCTACTTTTACAATTAAATGACGAAGTAGACTTTCATTAATTCTAACGATACGATCAAACTCATTGATTGCTTTACTATCAGCTTCTACTACATATAGATAGTAATATCCTGTTCTAAATTTGTTGATTTCATAAGCTAATTCTCTTTGACCCATTGCTTTTTCTTCTAGAATTGTTGCTTTATTATCAACTAATACTTTTTTCATATCTTCAGCTGTTTTTTTAATTTCTGCTTCTTCCATATCTGGTCTTACGATAAACATAATTTCATACTTATTCATTTTGTACACCTCCTTTTGGACATTTGGCTGCTTTTAACAGCAAGGAGTATTTTAAATACTCGGAAGTATTATAACAATTATTTCTTTTTTTGTCTAGTTTTATTTTATACTTTATTTTATACTTTATTTTATACTTTTAGTTTATACTTTTAGTTTTCTTAGATCTCGTACTCTAATTACTTTTCCTGGAGATCGTTTAATAGATTTTATATCTACAATATTAATTTTGCTTGAAATACCAAATTTACTTTTAAATTCTTCTTCCACTATATTTGTGTATTCCGATAAATCCTTATCTATTTCAGCAGTTAATTTTTCTTTATATTCTATATTAATTGTTAATGTATCTTTATAATCTTTTCTTGAGATAACAATTTCATATTGATGGTTAAATATGGAATGTGAAAAAATAAAATCTTCAATTTGACTGACAAATATTTTGACTCCTTTAACCTTTAGCATGTCATCACTTCTGCCTAAGAATTTTATAATTCTTGGAGAATGACATCCACACGGACAGGGATCATTGGTAATTTCTACAATATCACTAGTACAATATCTGATTATTGGATAGCATTCATTATAAATTGTACTAACTACCAATTCTCCTTTATTTTTATTTGTAGGTTGTTTGGTTACGGGATCTACTAATTCAAAATAATAATTTTCATTGAGATGCATACCATTTCCGTTGATACATTCCATTCCTAATCCTGGTCCTAAGGTTTCTGTCATCCCATAGTCTTGTGTTACCATAACATTTTTCCCCAAGCTGACTTTATTTTTTGTCTCATTGATTCAGTTAATAATTCATTTACAACACGAATCATTCGAATAGAAAAAGATTTTACATCTATTTTTAAACTTTTCGCAACTTCATATAAATGCATTACGTGAGATGGACTTGTAATTAGAACTGTGGTTTGTAAATTTTGCATATAAAATAATTGCATTTCACTGCTTATTGTACCTGTTGGAATAATTTTGCATCCTAATTCCTTTAGTCCATCATAAAAACTTAGTCCCCACGTAAACCTTCCAAAACCGTAACATATCTGTACAGTATCTTCTTTTGTGATTCCTGCATACATGGCATCTTCTTTCATTGTCTGATTTCTAAATTTCAAATCATTTTTGGTCAAACCAACGACTAATGGCTTCCCTGTTGTACCACTGGAAGCATGATAAACACGAATCTTAGATTTATCCACACAAAACCAGCCATATGGATAATCTTGTAAGAGGTCTTCTTTTGTAGTCAATGGTAACTTTTTGATGTCTTCTTCTGTTTTTATATCACTCGGTTTTATCTTTTGTTGTTGCATTTTATTGCGATATAATTTATTTTTTCTATAGAAATGATTCAATTCTATCTTAAATTGCTCAAATTTTTTGTTCATGAATTACCTCCCGTGTTACTTTTGCAAACTTGGCTATTTCTTTTATTAATTTTGTTATTATTACTGTAAGAATTAAGGAAATCACAAACAATAGTAAAGTTCCTACTACATGGTTATTCAGTAAAATCTTTTCAGTAATAAAAGTTTTTAATATAGCTCCTTGAGTTAAATAGATATATAAAGTATTTCTACCTAATTTTGTAAGTATGGAATTTTTTGTTGGCACTAAGTTTAGGAAACCAATACTTACAATGATACTTAAAATATAAAATAAGTTTCTTTTCCAACATGCTTCCAATAAAGTAACTCTTTGAATCTCATAGTAGTTATATTTTCCCTTTAGTATTTTTTGTGGAAGGAAATCATTATTATTTAATATGAGAACTAGTAAAATAATAAATAAAACAATACTTATTTTTTTTATTTTGGGTGATTTTACTTTATCTAATATCTTTAAATCTTTGGCATAGTATCCTATTGTATAAAAAGGGAAAAAGACAAAACTTCTAGATAGGGAGAATTCTGCACCTATCCATGGAATAAATCCAGAAAGGATTCCTAATAGAAAAGATATTGGAATCATTATTTTAGCATCTACTTTATCTAAAATAATTTCTGCTAAATTATATGTTATCATGCTAATTAAAAACCATAATGTATATCTTGGTATCCAATAGTTTAGATTAAATTTTATAATATTTAAGACAAAAGCATAATATATTGTAATTCCTGTTTGCCAAAGTAAATATATTTTTAGGAATTTTATAATTCTTTTTTTTCTATTTTCTTTCTTCTGAGATGAAAAATAAGCAGAAATAAAGAAAAAACATTGAAGCATAAATAAAGAGGCAAATTTGAAAAAATCATCATTATAGTTATAATAACTGGAACATAAACTTAACACATGGGCTAATACAATAAAGATAATCAAGATTCCTTTTGCATTATCAAAATAGGCAATTCGTTTCATAGTTTTCCTCCTCTTTTTCCATTTTATAATTTAAAAGTGTCAAAAAAGTGAAAATTATAAAAAAAGTTCATAACTTTTGTTATCAACTTTCTTTTTCTTGATAAAAACAGCCTACAAAGTTTTGTCCTACCTTTGATTGATTTCCTTTTACTTCAGCAATATGTGAATAATATTTTGGAGAGGTATAAGTATCTATGGGACTTTCTTTGATATGATTTATTTTTTGTTCATGTAGTTGTTTTTTTATTGCTTTTATCATATCAATGTAATAGGTATTTTCTTTTTTTATAATACTATCTTTCCATACATCTTCTTTGGTTGCCCATTTTGGATAACAGTCATATTGATAGGATTTTTTTTTTGCACAACTGCCAATGTATACGTAAATGTCTTCTGGTTTACTTTTTTCAGTTTTTAATGCTTCTATTATTTTCTTTGGGATCTCTCTATTAATTTGTAATGCTCCACAATGAGCTAGAGCAACGATTTGCTGTTTTCGATCTTCTGCTATTACAACGGGACAATCTGCCATTTGATGACCAATCACAATATTAGGATAATTTTTATCAATCATGATAATGTCTGCCGGGATTTCTTCATACCAGTAATCTTCTTTAGAGAGATTTTCTTTAGATATTTTTATATATTTTCCATCAGGATAGTCATCTATATATTTGACGTCTTTTTGGCAGGGTTGAATTATTTTTTTGCCATCAAAATGATATTTTTCTCCTAATTTTATTCTCGTTTTTAAAAAACATTCATTAATTTTTTCTTGTGATAATTCCTTGGAATAGAATTTTTTGTTTCTACTCATAATTCCATCATCTTTATTTGATTCAAAAATAACTAATTTATATTTTGATTTTTTCATTGAATTTATCCTTTCTGGGACTTTTATACTAGATAAATTTATTCTTTATTTTAATTTTTATGAGAAGTTTTTTCTCTTAATTAATCTTTGTCCATAAAAGTTTTCTACATTTTCTACTGCTTTTCTGTCTACTCTTTCTATTTCTGTTAATTTTATATTACTAATTACTTTTTTATGATATTCCATATCACTTTTTTGGTTCTTGTTTCTCTTTTCTATTTCTTGTAAAGTTCTTAATTCATCTGTTTTTTCTACTAAATTATCCAAATTTATATTTACTAATGGTTTACTTACTTCCTCTATCATTTCCTGTTTTATATTCGATATTTGTTCCGTTACTCGAACATTTCCTTTATATGTCATTATTTCTGGCAAAAAACTAGTATCACCATTTAATAAACTTTCAACATAGTGTGCTAAAAGTGGATGGTAATA
>CALVQX010000045.1 GCA_944358405.1 uncultured Bacilli bacterium
CCTGTTTTATATTCGATATTTGTTCCGTTACTCGAACATTTCCTTTATATGTCATTATTTCTGGCAAAAAACTAGTATCACCATTTAATAAACTTTCAACATAGTGTGCTAAAAGTGGATGGTAATATTCGTCATAGTCTCTTAAATAAATTTTAGTATCGGCTCCATCATCATATTCTTTTGTTCCTACTAGTGTTTCTGTATAATTTCTAATATCATGCTTTTTAAAATAATCGGCTCTCATTATCCCTTCTGCTTGATACTGATAGTGAATTATCCTACTACATTTATCTATTATTTCTTTTTGGATTTTCTCTAGTTCTTCTCTATTAATTTCTACTTCATACTTTACTATATCTTTTTCTTCTTCTACTATACAAATCATAGTATTTCCCCTAAACATTAAATCTAAAGTGACATATATCTCCATCTTGCATGATATAGTCTTTTCCTTCTAATCTAGCACGACCTGCTTCTTTTACTTTTAATTCACTACCATATTTTATTAAATCAGCATAAGAGATTACTTCGGCACGAATAAATCCTTTTTCAAAATCTGTATGAATAATTCCTGCACATTGTTTTGCATTCATTCCTTTTTTAAAGGTCCAAGCTCTTACTTCATCTTTTCCAACTGTAAAATATGTTGCTAAACCTAGAATGTCATATGTTGCTTGAATTAGTTTATCTAATCCTGATTCTTCTAATCCTAATGCTTCTAGCATCTCTTCTTTTTCTTCTTTTGTTAATTCACTTAAATCTTCTTCTACTTTAGCACATAGACTTACTACTTGGGCATTCTCTGCTTCAGCGTATTCTTTTACTTTTTGTACATATTCATTGTCAGGATTTCCTAGCTCACTTTCTTTGATATTTGCTAGATAGATGATTGGTTTTAGAGTTAGAAAACTATATGATTTTAGTAGTTTTTTCTCTTCCTCTGTGAAATCTATTTGTCTTAAAGCTTTATTTTCTTCTAAGGCTTTTTTTGCTTTTTCTAAGGCTTCTACTTCTAATATATCGTCTTTATTCTTTGTTGTTCTAGCTTTTTTTGCTACTCTTTCTAATCGATTATTAATCACATCTAAATCAGCAATTGCTAGTTCTAAGTTAATTGTTTCGATATCCCTAATCGGATCAATATTACCATCTACATGGATAATTTTACCATCATCAAAACAACGAACTACTTCTACTATCGCGTCTACTTCTCTAATATGGGATAGAAATTTATTTCCTAATCCTTCTCCTTTGGAAGCACCTTTCACAAGACCTGCAATATCTGTAAATTCATAAGCGGTCGGAATAAAACGGTTCGGTTCATACATACTTTTTAATTTATCCATTCTTTCATCTGGTACTGTGACTATCCCCACATTTGGTTCAATCGTTGCGAAGGGATAATTTTCTGCTAAAATTTTTTGATTTGTAATTGCATTAAAAAGGGTGGATTTTCCTACATTCGGTAATCCTACAATGCCTGCTGTTAAACTCATATTTCTACCTCTTTTCTTTTTTTATTATAGCATATCAAATATGCTTTTGCATAATGGTGATTTTAAGAATCTTTTATATTGCTCTTGGGCTTCTTGTTCTTGTTTTTTTCTTTCTTCTTCTATTATTTTATAATCCATATAAATAGGAGAATAATTTCTGCCTTTTTGATGTTTTTTGCTTTGATATTCGAAGTGAATTCCATTTTGTTCAAATTGATGAGATACAAAAAAGTTTTGGGCATTAGAAAAACATTCTAATAATATATTACAACCATCTTGATTAGCATAGTCTTTGATTGTTTCTATTAAATAATTTCCATATCCTTGCATTCTTTTTTCTTTCGAAATTACAAATTCTCCTATATGGTAGGATTTTTCATTTTCCCTAGTAATAGTTGCGTATCCTATAAATTCTTGATTGTCTTCTACAATTAAGATATTTACTGCTAGTTCTTGTTGATTGATAACTCTAGTTATAAATTCTTCTTCTTCCCATAGAGATGGTTTCATATTCGAATTTATTCCTGTACATCCGAAAGATTCTTGTTGAAATAAGTTTAGATAGTTTCCTTTATCTCGTTCTTCTATTTTTCTTATTAGAGCATTTTCTTTCATAGAATCTCACTTCCTCGTTTTTATTATATAATAATTATTTTCTTTTGCAAGAAAAAACACCTTTCGGTGTTAGATTGTTGGATATACTCCAGGACCAATTGGTAGTCCTAAAATATACCAACCAACAATTAAGAGAATCCAAGTTGCTGATATTAATAGAAAGTATGGTGTTATCATTTTTAAGGATTTTCTTATTGTGTATGGTTTTTCTTTATTCAAATTATATATATTTAAATATCCAATATAAATTACAAAAGATGCTAATATTGGAGTATATCCATTTGTCATAGAGTCTGCTGCTCTCATTACAACTTGGGCAAATTCTGGAGAGATATTTGACTGCATAAACATTGGTACTACTACTGGAGCAAAAATCATCCATTTGTTTGCCGTTCCTGTAAAGAATAAATTTGCAAATGCAATTAATAATAAAGATACAATAATTAACGGAATTCCTGTAAATTCTAAATGATTTAATAGTTCTACTAACCATGAGGTAATGATGATTCCAATGTTCGTTCTTTTTACTATTGCAATAAATTGGGCTGCTACGAACATTAAAATCCACATACTACCTAATTTAGAAAAGTTTTTACTAGCATTCTCTATTAAATCTTTATCATTTTTTAGAGTTTTAGCTCCCACTCCATAAGCAATTCCCATTAATAAGAAAAATAATGAAATTAAATAAGTAAAACCATCTTGGAAATAAGAATTTGGTCCAAACAATTGATTCAAATATGTATTTTCTGTCATATCTAGAAGCATTCCTGAATATGGTAACCCTGGAATTATCATGTATATAAAAAATATAACTACTAATATTCCAGCAATTAAGGCATATTTTAATCCTCTTTTTTCATTTTTCTCTTTTTCTATTCTATTTTGTTCTTCTTCTTCTAAATTAATTACTCGATATTGTTCTGTCTTTGCAAATTCTTCTTCTTTTTTATATTTTCCTATCTTTGGGGCAATTAATTTTTCAATAATAATTGTTCCTACTATTGATAAAATAATTGATGCGACAATGATGAATATTAAGTTTGAAGTTAGAGCAATATGAGTATTTTCATCAATTAGCATGGCAGCATTTTTGGTATATTCCATTAATGAAATATCAGTGGATCCTACAAAAATAGATACTCCGTATCCAAAGGATACTCCACAAAATGCTGTAACGATTCCTAAAATCGGATTTCTCCCATTAATAAAATAAACTAAAGCAACTAGTGGGATTAATATCGTATAACCAATTTCATTGATCAAAGAGGAAATTGTTGCTAAAAAAAGAATGATAAAAGTTAAATAATTTCTTGGTATTTTTGCAAGCTTTCTTTTAGAAAGTACTTCTATAAATCCGGTTGCTTCGGCAACAGTTAAACCTATTAAAGAAATTAAAAGCATTCCTAAAGGTGCAAAACTGATAAAATTTCTAGTTGCATTACTTATAATAAATTTCATTCCATCAAAACTCAATAAATTTTCTACAGCAACTAATGTTGGTTCTAGTTCTTGAGTTGTTGCGTTTACCGTATTATATGTTGCCTGCATTTCGACAGCAGATAAAACTGCACTTAATAATACAACAATTAAAATTGCCAATAAAAATACGGTGATTGGATGCAAATAGAACTTTTTCAATTTTAGTTTTTTCTTTTCTACCATACTACTATCCTTTCTCACTAATAATTTTCTTTAATTTCTTATTGAATTCAATCCTAGGGATCAATACTGTTCTACCACAATTTAAACATTTAATTTTAATGTCAGCACCTATCCTAATAATTTCCCATTCATTTGTACCACATGGATGAGGTTTTTTCATTATTACTTTTGTGCCAATATTATAGTTTTGTTCATTATTTTCCATTATGCACCTCAATTTGATCATATGGGATTTTAATATTCTTCTCTTCAAATCTTTCTTTGATCTTTTTTCTTAATAATCTTTCCACGGAGAAGTTTTTGGTTGGTTTCGTTTCCATTACCATACGATATTTCATTCCAGCCTCGCCAAAATCATCAATTCCCCATACTTCTAGTTTTCCTGTTACATCAGGAATGGATCCTTCTAGATCTTTTCCTAAATCATTTAATATTTTTTCTATGTCTTCTGGATTGTGTTGATAATCTACCATAACATCTACTACTGCTAAAGAATTATGAAGACTATAATTGATCAATTTATCCATATTATGGTTTGCTATAATTTTTGTTGCACCTTTATAGTCACGAATTTGAGTAGTTTTTAAGCCTAAAAATACTACTTCTCCTACAAAACCGTCAATTTCAATTGTGTCTCCTACTTCATATTGATTTTCTGTAATAATAGAAAAACCAGCGATCAAATCTTTAGCCAGATCTTGAAATGCTAATCCAATAATTGCTGTTGTTATTCCAAGACCAGCTACAATTGATCTTACATTTATATTGAATGTTGCTAGAATTGCTAAAATTACAATAATTACAATCACATATTTTATAATATTCAAAACTAAAATTTTTAATGTTTGAGCACGTTGTTTTTGATGTGTTTTTAGAGATGTTTTATCTACTTTAATTGCTTTATTTATGATTTTTCTGGTAAATCCATACACGATAATACCTATTACAATATATATAATAGGTAGAATAATTTGTTTAATATCTATTGTAATTAAATCAAACAATTTAAACATATATTACCTCCTTGTTTCTAAATTCATAATTTCTAGAAGCCTGTTTAAATCATTTCCATTGACAAAACTTATTTCTATTTTATTATTCTTGATTTTTACCTTTGTTCCTAACCTTTCGCATAATTCTTCTTCTATATATTGATACTCATGATTTTCTTGACGATAATGTTTTATTTCATGAGTTCTAGCAAATTTTTCTTTGGATTGAGTTAAATCTTCTAATTGTCTCACACTTAATCCATCTGAAATTACTTTCTCAGTTAATTCTTTTTGTTGATCTTGATTTTCTAGTTTACTTAAAACTCTGGCATGACCCATACTGATTTTTTTGTCTGAGACATCTTTTTGAATTTCTGCTGGTAAGGATAAAAGCCCTAACATATTTGTAATGTGACTTCTACTTTTTCCTAATCTTTTTGCTAATTCTTCCTGAGTTAATGATAGGGTTTCTAATAATTTTTGATAAGCAGTCGCTTCTTCAATTGCATTTAGATTTTCTCTTTGAAGATTTTCTAGTAATGCAATTTCCATCATTTGGGTATCAGAAAAATCTCTTACAATGGCAGGAATTTCTTCTAAACCTGCTATTTTTGAGGCTTTTACTCTACGTTCTCCAGCGATGATTTCATAACCCTTAATACTTTTCTTAATAATAATTGGTTGAAACACACCATGTTCTTTAATAGACGATGCTAATTCTTGTAATGAATTTTCATCAAATACTTTTCTTGGCTGGTATGGATTACTTCTTAATTCATCTAGTTTGACCATTATGATTTCTTCTTGTTTTGACTCTGTAATAATTTTTTCTTCTACTTTGTTATAGTCAATCGGTTCATTATAAAATAATTCTTCTAAGCCTCTCCCTAAGGCTCTTCTTTTATTTGTTTCCATTTCGAGCAATCACTTCCTTTGCTAAATTTATGTAAGCTTCAGAACCTCTACTCTTTGGATCATAGGCAATAATTGGTTCTCCATGAGATGGAGCTTCTGTTAGTCTTACTAATCTCGGAATGATAGTGTTGTATACTTTTTCTTTAAAGAATTTTCTAATATCATCTACTACTTCAAATCCTAAATTTGTTCTAGAATCTAACATTGTAAGTAGGACACCTTCAATATCTAGTGTTGGATTTAAGTTCTTTTGGGCTAACATAATTGTTTTTAATAATTGTGTAATTCCTTCTAGAGCAAAAAATTCACATTGAACTGGTATAATTACAGAATTAGATGCAGTTAATGCGTTTGTTGTGATAACTCCCAAAGATGGAGGACAATCAATGATAATATAATCAAAACTATCTTTAATGTCTTGTAAGTGAATTTTTAATTGTTCTCCTTTTAAAAATCCTGTTTCTTGCTTACTTTTTTCTACTAATTCGATGTCTAGCCCAGCTAAATTAATGGTTGCTGGAATTACATATAAGTTTTTATATTTTGTTTTAATCATTGCTTCTGTTATTTTACATTCACCAATTAAAACATCATAAATGCTTTTTTCAATATCTCCTTTATTAATTCCTACACCAGTAGTTGTATTTCCTTGAGGATCTAAATCAATTAATAATACTTTTTTCCCTAATACTGCTAATGATGCAGAAAGATTGATACTTGTAGTGGTCTTGCCGACTCCTCCCTTTTGATTTACTAATGATATAACCTTTCCCATCTAATCACCCATTTTCCATATTACTTCATTATTGTATCAAACAAATCATTTTTTTTAAATGTTTTTATGAAAAAAAGTAGATTTTTATCTACTTCTGTCTATGACGTTTTATCTAACTTAATAATTATTTGATATGATTTTTCAAAGTCCATTTCGTCTGTAGAAACTTTAATTCCATGGTCTTCTAAATCTTTTACTAATTCTCGAATTCTATTCGTTGCTTGTGGGATGTTATATTTTGCCTGAGTAGGCTCAGCCAATGGTTGGTTAAAGTTTGTCAAAGATACATCTTTATTTTTTGCTTGAACCTCTGTAGGTAATTCTACGGGAATTAAATCTGGAGTCTGAAAATAGTCCTTATTTTTTTCTTGAATATTTTTGGTTGCATCAGTTTTTACTATCTCTTCTGCTGGTGTTATAAATCGAAATTCTTGGCTTTGTGGGGAAGTTGGATTAGTTGTTGGTTGCGGAGTTTTTAAATTTAAAAGACTGTCTAGATCTGCTGTTGGTTGTTTGGATGGAGTATTGATATCTGTTGCATTTTCTTTAATTTTATCAATATCTATTGGAAGGATTGAGTTTGTAGGTTTAAATTCTTCTCCTGATTCAGTATCATCATCGTCGTTATTTATTTCCCCATAATTAATAAATTTAGGAGTGTAAGCCGGTGGTTCTTCTCCTTCTGGTGGAGCTACTACAACTTGACCATAATTTGAAGTATCTTCCGGTAAATCTGCTGTTGGCATTAATGGACTACTATTGACAAAATCTATTGGAGATGCTGTAATTGTAGAATTTGGAAGCGTAGTTTGAGATTGTGTATTCACCATTTCATCCACCCCTTTTTCCTCTGCTTTTGGATACATCTCTTTAATTTCATTTTCTAGAGCTCTTACTGTCATTTTATTGTTTATTATCTTTTTTAGCATTTCTTTTTGTTTTTTACTATCAGGTATATTTAATAATGCTCTGGCATGACGTTCAGAAATTTGTTCTTTTAATAAAGCATCTTGAACTTCCTCTGGTAATGATAATAAACGCAATTTGTTAGCTACAGAAGACTGACTTTTTCCCATTGTTTTGGCTAGTTCTTCTTGTGTCATTTGATCAATTTCAAGAATCTTTTGGTATGTTCTTGCTTCTTCAATTGGATTTAAGTTTCTTCTTTGTAAATTTTCAAGTAAAGCCACTTTTGAACTTTCTTTATCATCTAAGTTTCTAATAATTGCTGGTATTTTTGTTAAACCTGCTAAAGCAGATGCTTTATAACGACGCTCTCCAGCAATGATTTCATATTTTCCATTGACACTTCTTACTATGATTGGTTGAATTACACCATGTTCTTTGATGGAAATAGCTAATTCTTTTAGAGCCTTTTCATCAAAAACTTCCCGGGGTTGAAAACGATTTGGAATAATATCATCTAAATATAAATATACTACTTCATCTTTATTTTCTGTATTCATCTAGCGTCCCCTCGCTTTATTCTTTATTTTCCCTATATTATCATTATAGACTAAATTTCTTTTTTTTTCAAGAACAAAAGCATTAAGTCATTTTACTTCCTATGGGGCTTACTAATCAATAGATATTAACTTAATGTTATTATCTTTTTCAGATTTTTATTTTTTCTAGGAATAATCATTTTTAATAACATCTTTTCCGTTATTCATGCTAGATTTGATTTTTTATAAAATAAAAATAGGAATATCCTATTTACTATTTTCTTTATTTGTTATTTTTATTAGATTCCTAATACTATTTTCATATGGTAATAGAAAACTCTCAATTTTTTCTATTTTATATTTTTTATTTATTTTCTTCTGTGCTTCTTGGGATAATTCAGAGGAAATATTTCCTTTCATAGCAATAAAGATGCCATCTTTTTTTAATAAATGCATTGTATAAGTTAATAATTTTTCGATATTTGCTACTGCTCGTGATGTTACCACATCAAATTTATTTTGATATTGTTCTGCTCTTACATGAATTGCAGTAATATCCTTTAGTTCTAGTTGTTTAATTACTTCATTTAGATAAGTAATTCTTTTATTTAGTGAATCAATTAGTGTTATTTTTAAATTTGGATAGCATATTTTTAAAACAATTCCGGGAAACCCTGCTCCTGTTCCTACATCACATAGAGTATCTACTTTTGTAAGATCTACTATTCTAGATAAAGTCAAACTATCATAAAAGTGTTTTAAATAAACATCCTCTTCTTTAATAATTCTAGTTAAATTGATTTTTTCATTCCATTCTATCAAAATATGATAAAACTTATCTAGTTGCTCTAATTGTTTTTCTGTTAAAAATACATTTATTTTCTTTAATTCTTTTATAAATTCTTCTTTTGTCATGTTACCCATTCCTTTTTAAATATACCATTAATATGGATATGTCTGCAGGATTTACACCACTAATTCTTGATGCTTGACCAATGGTCGTAGGATTTATTTCTTTTAATTTTTGTCTTGCTTCACTGGCTAAATTAGGAATTTTGTCATAATCTATATTTTCTGGAATTTTTTTTGTTTCTAATTGAATCATTTTTTCGGCTTCTTTGTTTGCTTTTTTTATATATCCTTCATATTTGGCATTAATAGCAATTTGTTCCTTTACTTCATTACTATATGGTACTTCGATAAAATGTTCTATATTTTCTAATGTAATTTCTGGCCTTTTTAATAATTCATATAAAGAGATGCCATCTTTCAAAGGAGAAGATGGAATTTGTTCTAGATAATTATTAATTTCTTCTTTTGGAGTAATTCTTGTATCATTTAAATTCTTTAATAGTTCCTCGATTTGTTGAGTTTTAACTCTAAATTGTTGATATTTCTCTTCTGAAATTAATCCTACTTGATATCCATATTCTCTTAATCTTAAATCTGCATTATCATGTCTTAACAGAAGACGATATTCTGCTCTTGATGTTAATAAGCGATATGGATCTTTTACACCTTTAGTTACTAAATCATCGATTAGAACTCCGATATATGCTTCATTTCGTTTTAAAATTAGAGGTTCTTTTTCTTCTAATTTTAATGCGGCATTAATTCCTGCAATTAATCCTTGACCAGCAGCCTCTTCATAACCACTTGTTCCATTAATCTGTCCGGCCGTATATAAATTTTCTATAATTTTTGTCTCTAGAGATTGTTTTAATTGCCTAGAATCAATCGCATCATACTCAATTGCATAGGCATATTTTAAAATTTTCGCATGTTCTAATCCAGGTAGACTATGAACCATTAATTCTTGAACATCATGTGGCATACTAGTGGAAAAACCTTGAATATAAATATCATCATAAAATAAGCTTTCTGGTTCTAAAAATAGTTGATGTCGTTCTTTATCACTAAATCTTACTACTTTATCTTCTATGGAAGGACAATATCTTGGACCGATTCCTTCTACATATCCACCATACATACTCGATTCTTGTAAGTGTTCTTTTATAATTTCGTGAGTTCTTTGAGTCGTATAAATCAGATGGCAAGATACTTGATCCTTTGGATTGCGATAAATGATATTATCATAAGAAAAAGTATGAGGTATATTATCTCCTTTTTCTTCTTGCGTTTGCGTATAATCGATCGAACTTTTATCGATTCTTTGAGGGGTTCCTGTTTTTAATCTAAGAATTTTAAATCCTAGTTCTTTTAAGTTCTCACTTAAAAATTTCGATTCTTTTTCTCCGTGTGGACCACTTGCTGTTTTTTGAGAACCTGTTAAAATTACTGATTTTAAATAAGTTCCAGTAGTTAATATTACAATTTTTGATAATATTTTTGTTTTATCTTCTAGTTCTACTCCGGCTATTTTTTGATTTTCTATGATTAATTTTTCTACCATTCCTTCTTGTAATTCTAAGTTTTTGGTACTTTTTAGAGTTTTTAACATTTCCTGAGGATAAATAATTTTATCTGCTTGAAAACGTAACGCTTGAACTGCTGGTCCTTTTTTGGTATTTAACATTTTCATTTGTAATGCTGCTTTATCTGCATTTTTTCCCATTTCTCCGCCTAAAGCGTCAATCTCTCTGACAACGATTCCTTTTGCTGGTCCACCAATGGATGGATTACATGGCATATCTGCTATATTCTTAATGTTTCCTGTAATTAATAAAGTCTTATGCCCCTTTCGTGCTGTTGCTAGCGCTGCTTCACAGCCAGCATGTCCTCCTCCTACTACTATTACTTCATACATCTTTTTCACCTTCTAATGTAAATATTTAAATTGAAATTTCTTTTTTATTATTCATTTTACTATAATTTTTCGTTGGAGAACTCTTAATTTTATAAGACTTTTACTATTTTCCTACACAAAAATTCTCAAATAGATAATCTAGAATTTCTTCATTATAAGTTTCTCCAACAATTTCTCCTAATAAATCAAAAGTATTTTTTAAATCAATTTCTATCATATCGATAGGTAATTGATTTGCTAATCCTTCTTCTGCATCCTTTAAGCTTTCATATGCTTGTTTTGCTAATGATATTTGTCTGGCATTCGTTAAATATGTATAGTCTTTTGTTTTTAATGATTCTAATTGAAATAAGTCTTTGATTTTTTCTTTCAATGGATTGACTCCTTCCATTGTAGTAGTATTGGTTTCTATTATATTTTCTAGATTTTTATTTGATAAATCTAGATTTTTATTTAAATCACTTTTGTTAACTACAATAATTCTTTTTTTATCTTTGGTTTTTTCTAAAATTTCTTCATCTTCTATTGATAATTTTTCATGATTATTTAATACAACGATTACTAAATCTGCTTCATCTATCATAGATAAGCTTTTTTCAACACCAATTTTTTCTACAATATCTTCTGTTGATCTAATTCCTGCAGTATCAATAATATTTAATAAAATACCATTTAAATAGATATCTCCTTCGACAATATCTCTTGTGGTTCCGGCAATTTCTGTTACAATGGCTTTATCTTGCTGTAAAAGTTTATTTAAAATACTACTCTTTCCTACATTTGGTCTCCCAATAATTACAGTTTTGATCCCTTCTTTGATAATACTAGAATTTTTTGATTCCTGAATAATTTTTTCTAATTCTTTTTTCATTATTTTTAATTCTTGTGTAATTTTTTCTTTGGTAATTATTTCTATATCATAATATTCAGGATAATCAATATTGACTTTGATTCCGGCAAGCAATTGTTTTAATCTTTCTCTAAAATTTTTAATTAGATTAGACGTAGTTCCGCTTAACTGAGAAAGAGCCAATTTATTTGCTTCTTCACTTTTACTATCGATGATATCCATTACGGCTTCACTTTTTATTAGATCAATTCTGCCATTTAGAAATGCTCTTTTTGTAAATTCTCCTGGATCTGCAAGACGTGCTCCATGGGATAATATTGTTTCTAAAACTCTTTGCGTAGAAATAATGCCTCCATGACAATTAATTTCAACAACGTCCTCTGTCGTATATGTCTTAGGTGCTCTCATGATGGATACTAATACTTCATCGATTTTTTCTTGTCCTGCTTTTATCCAACCATAATGAATCGTATGGCTATCTACTTTGGTTAAGTCTTTTCCTTGGAAGCAACTATTAACGATTTCTATGGAATCTTTGCCACTTAGTCTTACTATAGATATTGCACCTACTCCTAAAGCAGTTGATATTGCTGCTATCGTATCTTCTATATTGTTTTTCATTGATGATACACTTTCTTTTTAGGAGAAGATATTGGTGTTATTTTTATGGTTTTTAGTGATTGTGGACTAGATAATGCTTCTTTAATTCGACTGCTTTTATCTTCTAAACCGTATTGTTCTGCAAGTAATTCTATAGGGACATTATTATTTAATAAAAGATATCCTTGTTCTAAATATTTAGTATTTATATTTTTTGACATGTTATGCGCATTTCTTTCTAGTTCCTTTTTTAACTCAGCTCTTTCTTTAGCTGTATTATTGAATACATAACATATATTATTGGAAGGATTTTTGTATACTGGCATTTGTAATACTTTACTTTCTTCTAAACTTATTGGATCATCTTCATATAATTTTTCTTCCGTTAATATTTGATTGGCTATTTTAGAATAATCTTCTAATTCTGTTAGAAATATCATTTTAGAAAAGTTTACTTTTGAATTATATTTTTCTATCAATATTCTAGCTAATATCATTGATAAGTTAATTCTTTGAATTCCATTTAAATGAATATCTTTTCCTATCATTGGTTTACTATAATAACAATCTGCTGCTTGAGAATATTGAATTTCACTTAGTGTTTCCATTTTTTTATTTAATTCTTTTAAATGTTGCTCTAATTTTAAGTATGACTGTATTTTTGGATCTTTCTCTAATTTTTCTTTTTCTGTTATCACTTCTTTTATGCTTTCTTCAATTTTTTCTGTTTGCTCAATAAATTTCATATTAAACCTCTCTTCTTTCCTGAATTTTCCCCGTTTTCGCTTTCTTTGTTAGTAATTATACCATGTTTTGTTTGTTATTTCATTGAATCATTGAAAAAAAAAGAAATTATTCAATCTCTTCTTTTGGTTTTATAATGACATAGCGATTAGGTTCTTCTCCTTCACTTTCTGTATAAACTTTTTTATTATTAGTTAATGTGTTATGAATAATTCTTCTTTCATAGGAATTCATGGAATCTAATTTTGCTTCTATTTTCGTAGTTGCTACTTCTTTAGCAATTTTTTTGGCTAATATTTCTAAAGATTTTTCATGTTTTTCTTTATATGAATTAATATCTATATTAAATTTAAAATTACTTCCAAGTTCTTTATTTATGTGTTGATTTACTATAGTGTATAGTGCTTTTAAATTTTTTCCGTTTTTTCCTATTAATAAACCATCATTATCTGAATATATGATATACATTGGAACATTCTCTTTCATTTGCATTTCTATTTGTGCAGAAAAGCCCAAATCCTTTAAAAGTTTATTGATAAATTCTTTAATATACTTAACTACTTCCCTTTTTTCAACTACTTCTATTTCTATTTTTTTACTTTTAAATAGACCGCTTTTGATGGGTTCTAATTCTTTAATGATTAAATTCTCTTGTGTTTCTTGTAAGTCTATAGTTGCTTCATTAATTGCTTCCTCTTTTGTTTTTCCATTATACTTATGCTTTTCCATTTACTTCTTTACTCCTTTTTACTAAAATATTTTGAATTATTGTAAATAAGTTTGAAGTTACCCAATAGATACCTAAAGCAGAAGGCATAAAGATGGCAGTTATTACAATCATTATGGTCATTATCATAGGCATCATTTTCATACTTTGTTCTGCCATATTTCCAGTACTATTCATCTTAAATGAGTAATAAGTTGTTGCAGCTATAAATATTACTAAAATTAAATACATATACCAAGTTGAATTACCAATTCCTACAGATGGTGTGGTTCCTAATTGTAATCCTAAAAATTTATCTTCAAAAATTGCTGGAGTTCTTTGAACTGCTTCAAAAAATGCTATAAATAGTGGTAATTGTAACATAGAAAATAAACATCCAGACATTGGGTTGATATTATATTTTTTATAAACCATTAACATTTCTTGATTTTGTTTTAACATCGACTCTTGATCTTGTTTATCTTTATATTTATTCTGAATTCTATTTAGTTCTGGTTGTGCTTTCTTGATCAATTCTGATTGTAACGCTGTCTTCTTTGTCACTGGGTATGCTATTAATCTTATGGCTAAGCTAATAATAATTAATGATATAGCATAATTACCGACATTTCTACCAAGTAATAGAAGAATAAATGCTAGTGGTTTTACAAAAATACTTGTCCACAATCCTTCATATTTTCCAGATGTAACTTTAAATTCATCACAGGTTGGAAGTTCAGATACGTCTACTCCATTTTTTTCGTAAGCTTTAATGGTTTCTTCGTTTGTTGGTTGACAAATGATATTTTTAGTTAAGTTTTGTCCTGTCACTTCGTTTTTTACTGGTTTATTATCCTTATCAGTTAAAGTTGTAGTACAACCTGTTGTTATTAATAATAGTAAGATAATAATTCCTATTTTCCATTTTTTTGTTTTTTTCATAGTTTAATCCTTCCCTATATGATTCATTAGTGATAGAAAGTCCCTATTTAATTCTTGATAAGTTTTTTCATTGGTACTTCCTTTAAGTATTATAATATAATCTCTGTTATTTATATATAGTTTTTTGTAATTATCTATGATTGCTCGTATTTTTCTTTTATATTTATTACGATAAACTGCATTCCCTAATTTCTTTCCAACTGACACTCCATAGCGATCATAAGGTAGATTATTTTCTATTGAATAAATGATAAAACTTTTATTTGTCTTTCTTTTTCCTGTTTTTATAATCCGATCAAAATCCTGATATTTTTTTACTATATATAATTTTTTCATATACTTCCCCTATCTTTTATAATAAGAGTAAAAAACCACTGTTTTTGCAGCGGTATTTATTTGCAAAGACTTTTACGTCCTTTGCGACGACGACGATTTAAAATATTTGTTTTTTTACGAGCAAAAAAGCCTAATTTTTTTGCTTTTTTACGATTATTTGGTTGATATGTTCTTTTCATTTGCTCCACCTCCAGACATAAATCTACATTATTATAATAATATATTTGCTATTTTGTCAATCAAAATTTGGTTTGGATTAACCTTTTTTATTTTTCTTCTTAAAGTTTTCCATAATTTCCACAACCCTGTGGATTTGTTAATTCACTATTGTTTATAAAAATCTGTGGAAAATGTGGAAAACCTTATTTTTTCTTTATTATTATTATGATTAAAATGTGGAAAACTCTGTGGATTTGTTGGGGATAATTTTTTTTCGGAAAAAATTGTTTATTTTTTCCACAATTTAAGGTACACTATTCGTAGTTTAGTTAACTTGTGGGGAGATGGTAGAATGAATGTGGATGTCTTATGGTCTAATTTTTTAGATCAAATCAAAGAAGAACTAACTTCTCTATCTTTCGATACTTGGTTTGCTGATACTAAATTATATAAATTAGATAATGGAAAAGCTTATATTATTGTTCCTATGCCAATTCATAAAAAACATTTAATTGATAATTATTCACAATTAATTGTTGAAAAACTTAACGATATTACTGGTACTAATTTTGAACTGGTATTATTATTAAATGAGGAAATTGAAAAAGAAATTCCACAGAAAATAGCAGCAGAAAAAGATTTTATTCCTTCTGGAGTCCCACATAATCAAGTACAATCTAATTTAAATGGAAAGTATACTTTTGATAACTTTATTGTAGGAAATAGTAACAAATTTGCTCATGCTGCAGCATTATCTGTGGCAGAAAATCCTGGGAATATGTATAATCCACTATTTATTTATGGAAATAGTGGATTAGGGAAAACACATTTGATGCATGCAATAGGAAATTATATTACGGAGAATAGCAATCGAAGAGTTTTGTATGTTACTAGTGATCAATTTATTCAAGATTTTATTGGAATTAATAAAAAAGATGAGGCAGGAACTAATTTCAATTATGTAGATTTTTTTAAAAATAAATATAGAAATATCGATGTTCTGATTATCGATGATATTCAATTTTTGGGGGGAGCAACTCAGACACAACAGGAGTTTTTCCATACTTTTAATACCTTATATAATGATAGTAAACAGATTATTATTTCTTCTGATCGTTCTCCGGATGACTTAAAATTATTAGAAGATCGATTACGAACGCGTTTTTGTTGGGGACTTACAGTTAATATTTTTCCTCCGGATTTTGCTTTAAGAACTGAAATTTTGCGAAAAAAGATTGTTGCTGGTAACTTTGAAAAAGAAATTCCAGATGATGTCATCGAATATATTGCTTCTAATATCGGAACTGATGTTAGGCAATTAGAAGGATCTATTACTCGATTAATTGCTTATTCAACAATTATGGGTGGTGCAGAAATTACGTTGGATTTATCCATTGAAGCTTTGAAAGACTTTATTAGCAAAGGAATGGGGGAGAAGAATGATATCCATCGTATCCAAAAGATTGTTGCTGAATATTTTCAAATATCGGTTGAGGATATCAGAAGTAAAAAAAGAAGTTCTAATATTGCTTTTCCTAGGCAAATTGCTATGTACCTATGTAGGACGATGACTAATGAATCTTTTCCTAAAATAGGTACCGAATTTGGTGGAAAAGACCATTCTACAGTAATGCATTCTGTTGAGAAAATAGAAAATGAGATTAAAGTGAATAAAGATTTAGCTAATATTATTGAAAAATTAAAAAAAGACATTGGTGTTGTGTAAAACTTTTGGATTATACCATTTTTTCCACAACTTGATATTTTAGTTAAATCTTTATAAAATAAATGGAAAAGTGAGTTATCCACTTTTTCCACAGTAATAATAAAAAAATAAAAAGAAAGAAGGAATATATATATGAAATTAACCATTAAAAAGGATTTATTGTTGGATGCTTTAAATAAAGTATCTAAAGCAATTTCTACTAAAAATTTGATTCCGGTTTTAGCTGGTATTAAGTTTGAATTAAAGAAAAAAAGATTGACTTTAACTGCTAGTGATAATGATATTACTATTCAAACTAGCATTGATTGTAGTAGTGAGGAAGATTTTGTTGTTGAGAGTGAAGGAAGTATCATTATACAGGGAAAATATATATTGGATATTGTAAGAAAACTTCCTGATAAATATATTAATATTGAAGTTATCGATGAATTAAAGATTCGCATTTATACAGAGAATAGTGAATTTAATTTAAATGGTATTAGTGAAAGCGAATATCCTAATATTGGATTAGAGGAAAGCAAGAAAAAAGTGAATATCAAATCAGGTATATTTAAAGGAATCGTAAATCAAACTGCTTTTGCGGCTTCTAACGAAGAAAGTAAACCGGTTCTTACAGGAATAAATTTTAATATAGTAGGGGATATATTAGAATGTAATTCTACAGATTCTTATCGTTTAGCTCGTAAAGTGGTAAAATTGGATAAAGAGAGTGAGGAAAATTATAATATTGTTATTCCTAGTCATAATATTTTAGAATTTTCAAAAATATTAGATAATGATGAAGAGGAAATTGAATTACATATTTTCAATAATAAAATTTTATTTAAGACAGGTAATTTAAAGTTCGAATCTCGTCTTATTAATGGTACTTATCCTAATACCTCTAATTTATTACCTGATGAATCTTTCTTGATTGTTAGTACTAATTTAAATGATTTTTACGATGTTATTGATCGTGTTAGTATTTTAACAAGTGATAAAGAAAAGAATATCGTTACTTTGGAAACTAATGGAAATACTTTAATTTTGAAAAGCAGTTCTTTGGAAATTGGTAGGGTAGAAGAAAAGATGCCTATTCACAAGAATACTGATGAAGATATTAAGATTTCTTTTAGTGCAAAATATATGATGGAAGCTTTAAAGAGTTTTTCCACAGAAACTGTGGATATTCATTTTGTAGGAGAAATTAAGCCAATTTTAATTAAATCTAGTGAAGATGAGACTTTGACCCAATTAGTATTACCAATTCGTACATATTAATCAAGAAGTAACTTACCATTATAAAGATATAAAAATCAAGGATTTAGTGAACTGAACCCCAAAAGTTGGACAGTTTATAATTGGTATTAATTAGAGGATTGTAGCCTGTAATTTACAGGAGACAGTCCTTTTAATTTTCCTTTAAGTCTATCATGATTATAATAATAAATATAGTCATCTATTGCATTTATTAAATCATCTAAAGTTTCA
>CALVQX010000046.1 GCA_944358405.1 uncultured Bacilli bacterium
CCATGTCACTTTGACAATGGACAAAATTCTATATTCTAACTAAGCAAAATTGCTTACAATCCCTTATAAATAAAGGAAATAGTGCATTTTAAAATCTTGCTAAAAAATTGCGAATTTACACCTAAAAAGGGTATCTAGATACCTTTTAGATACTCATCGGAAGGTATCCAAAAAGGTATCTAAAGTATATTCTGAAGTATTCGGAATACGAAAAAAGCCCGTAATTACTGGGCTTTTACTACTTTCCACAACATTGTTTGTACTTTTTCCCGCTACCACATGGACATGGATCATTTCTTCCAATCTTTTTTACTCTTTTTGGTGTTTTTTTGGCAGTTTCTTTTCCTCCATCATTCGTAATTTGCTTTTTTGATACTTCTTTTCTTTCAATATTTTGACGAATTTCTGCTTTTAATAAGAAGATAGACACATCTTTATCAATTTTTTGAAGCATAGAGTCAAATAAATCAAATCCTTCCATTGTATATGCTCTTAGCGGATCTTCTTGAGCATACCCCCTTAAATGAATTCCTTCTCTTAGATGAGACATTGTATTGATATGTTCCATCCAATAATTATCTAAGACTTGTAAAGTAATTACTTTTTCAAATTCATCTGTAACTTCCTTTGGTGCATCTTTAATCTTTTCTTCATATTCATCAATGACTAGTTTTGATAATTTGTCGATTACTTCTTCTGGAGATAAATTTTTAACATCTGATTCCTTAATGTCTTTTACTAGTAAGTTTTCATTTGCAAATTCTACAATTTCAGAATAATCTTTATCTGTTAAATGGCCTTCTGGTGGTATATGTGAATTCACTAGGTCTTCTATATGATGTCTAAACGTAGATAAAACCATTTCATGAATAGATTCATTATCTAAGATTTTATTTCTTTTGTCATAAATAATTTCTCTTTGATTATTCATTACGTCATCATATTGTAATAATTGTTTTCTGATATCAAAGTTATTTCCTTCAACTCTTTTTTGTGCAGTACTAATGGACCTTGTGAAAGTTTTACTTTGGATCGCTTGATCTCCTAGTCCCATATTTTTCATCATTTCACCAATACGATCAGAGCCAAAACGAACCATTAGATCATCTTTCATGGAAACAAAGAATTGCGTATATCCAGGATCTCCTTGACGTCCAGAACGTCCACGTAACTGATTATCAATACGACGAGACTCATGCCGCTCTGTTCCTACGACACAAAGCCCACCTAAATTTCTAATTTCATCGGATAGTTTAATATCTGTACCACGACCTGCCATATTTGTTGCGATTGTTACTGATTTTTGCTGTCCAATTTTAGCAATAATTTCTGCTTCACGGGCATGATTTTTAGCATTTAGCACTTCATGTGGTATATGAGCTTGCTTTAGTAAGTTACTAATTAATTCACTTGTTTCAATTGCAATTGTACCAATTAAGACAGGTTGTCCTTTTTCATATCTTTCTTTGACAAAATTAATAATTGCTTTATATTTTGCTTCTTTTGTTGCATACACTAAATCTGGAGCATCAATACGGATAACTTCTTTATTTGTTGGAATTTCGATTACATACATATTATAAATATTTCTAAACTCTTCTTCTTCTGTCTTTGCTGTTCCAGTCATACCGGCTAGCTTCTTATACATTCTAAATAAATTTTGGAAGGTTATAGTTGCTAGAGTCTTTGTTTCTTGATTGATGGTAACTCCTTCTTTTGCTTCGATTGCCTGATGAAGACCATCTGAATAAGCACGTCCTTTCATTAAACGTCCTGTGAATTGATCAACAATTACTACTTCATTATCTTGTACTACGTAATCTACGTCTTTTTTCATCGAATAATTTGCACGAAGTGCTTGATTAATATAATGTAGTAATGAGGCATTATCTATATCATAAAGATTATCTATATGAAAGGATTTTTCTGCTTTATCTGAACCAGTTTCTGTTAAATTGACACTTTTTGTTTTCTCATCATAAATATAGTCTTGGTCTTCTTTTAAGCTTTTAGCAAAGCGATCTGCATCAAGATATAAGTTGGCACTGTGCATTTCTCCACCAGAAATGATCAAAGGTGTTCTAGCTTCGTCGATTAAAACTGAGTCGACCTCATCGATAATTGCAAAATTTAATTTTCTTTGAACTCTGTTTTCTTTTCGTACTACCATATTATCTCTTAGATAGTCAAATCCAACTTCATTATTTGTAGAGTACAAAATATCGCAATTATATGCTTCTTGTTTTTCTTTTACCGTTAAATCTCTGGTGTTTACTCCTACAGTTAGTCCTAAGAATCGATGGATTCCTCCCATCCATTCAGCATCACGTGTTGCTAAATATTCATTGACTGTAATAATGTGAACTCCTTCTCCCGTTAAAGCATTTAAATAAGCAGGTAGAACACTCGTCAATGTTTTTCCTTCTCCAGTTTTCATTTCAGCAATATTTCCATAATGTATTGCAAGTCCTCCTAAAATCTGAACATAGAAATGTTTTTCTCCAATGACACGAAAAGCTGCTTCTCTTGCTGTTGCAAAAGCTTCTACTAAAATATCATCTAAAGTTTCTCCTTCTTTTAATCTATTACGAAACTCTTCTGTTTTACTTTGTAATTCTGTATCCGTTAATTTAGAATATTCTTCATCTAAGGACATTACTTTATCTGCTAATACAGTAAATCTTTTTAGCTCTTTATATTCATGATCGAATAACTTCCTTAAAAGTTTCATCCTATCATCTCCTTCAACTTATTATTTTATCAAAAAAAAAAGAAGAATAAAAGCTTTTCTCTTCTTATTATGCTTTTTTCTTCTTTTTATTACCTTTTATTCAGATTCAATTATACCATAGTTTCCATCATTTCTTTTATAGACTACGGTTGGTTTATCGGTATCACTATCCTTATACATATAAAACTGATGTCCTAGTAATTCCATTTGTAAAATCGCTTCATTTTCATTCATTGGTTTTACTTCTACTTTTTTTCTTTTTACTACTTTTTTATCATCAGTATTTTCTTCATCTAATTCGATTTCTGTAAAGGCAAAATCATAAATTGGCTTTACTTGTTTTGACATCATACGAGTCTTATTTTTTCTAATTTGTCTTTCTAATTTATCTACTGCTTTATCTAATTCTGCATAAAAATCATCCTTTGACTCCTCTGTTCTTAAAATGAATGTCTTCAATGGTATGGTAATTTCTACTCTTTGCTCATGATTTTTTACTTTTACTATGACATTAGCACGAACATTATCGCTATTTTCTAGATATTTTTCTAATTTTCCTAGCTTTTCTTCAATATAATCATTCATAGCATCTGTAATTTTTAGTTTATCTCCATGAATAATAATTTCCATACTATCGCCTCCTTTATGTTTTTAGTATAGCATATTTTATAAAAAAAAACTACTATTTTGTAACAGCAGCTTCTTTTACTAATCTGACATTAATTGCTTGATAACCTTTACTTGTCTCAACTAGTTTGAATTCTACTAGTTGTCCTTCTGATAAAGTTTTGTATCCATCTAGTTCAATTGCAGAATAGTGTACAAAAATATCTTCATTTTCTTTGAATTCGATAAATCCATATCCTTTTTCATTATTGAACCATTTTACACGCCCAATCATCATTACTTCAGCACCTCACATTCTACCAAGATTTCTTTTTTGTTGGTAGTTTCATTCTAGCAAATATTATCTTATAAATTTTTAAATTTCCTTAACTTGTTTTTTTCCATACTTTTTTAGGAAATGATTCGTAATTGTTCGACAATCTTCGACATTTTTTCTATTCTAATTTATTTTTATAGATTAAAAATTTAAAATAAATTTTTAATCATATAATTAATGTTGTAGGTGAAATAATGAAAAAAAAGTTTTTAACGTGGTCAATTAATTCTATTCAAAAATATCAATTTGTTAGCGAAGAAGATGTTGATAAACTACGTTATGGACTGGAAGGAATTTACTTAACATTTACTAAAATGATTATTCTTCTTGTGCTTGCTGTAATACTTGGAATTTTCAAAGAAGTATGTTGTGTTTTGGTCTTTTTTAATTTCATTCGTTTTACTGGCTTTGGATTTCATGCTGAAAAAAGTTCTCAATGCTTAGTTTTATCAATCATGAATTTCATCATGATTCCATTGTTTTTTATCCATGCCCCATTATCCCAAATTGTCATACAAATTATTTGTATCGCATGTATTGTCAGTTATTTACTATTTGCACCAGCCGATACAAAAAAAAGACCTCTTCCTAATAAAAGAAAGAGAATCATTCGTAAACTTGCAACTGTAGGTATTGGTCTTATTTATTGCATCTTAGTTTTCTCATTTCCAAATTCTTTTTTTCAACCCTTATTATTATCTGCGATGGTAATTCAGGCCATTGCTATTCAACCGTTACTTTATATGTTGTTTAAACAACCATATCGAAATTATCGATGGTATCTTAACGGTTTAAATACTTAAAGTATTTAGACATAAATCATTTATAAGGAGGGAATATTTTGAAAAAAAGAATGGTGAGAGTTCTTGCTGCTTTGGCTATGTTAGCAAGTGGTGCTGCTAGTATAGGATGCTATTGGTTCTTAGTTGAAGAGCCTGATACCCCTGAAGATTTTTGTGATTAAAAATGCCTTTATTTGGTTCAATGTCAAATAGTGTTGGTGAAACAAAGACTTATGATAAATGAACTACGTAAGAGGACTAGAAATTAGTTCTCTTTTATTGTGTAATCAAAGGATTATAAATTCCTTTAATCAGCATAATTCTAGTTTTTAAATGTGTAAATTTTCTATAACCA
>CALVQX010000047.1 GCA_944358405.1 uncultured Bacilli bacterium
AGCAATTGCTTCTTTCCATATCCCAAGAAAAAAGAATGGTTGATAATACCATTCCATTTTGCGATAATACTACTTACAAGTCAACGTAATTGTTGTTCCAAATGGTTGATAAGAATTTTGCTTAGGATCTACTGAAGAAGCTTTTCCAGAACCTTTTTTAGTAACTTTAAACCCATTCGCTTCCAATTTTGTTTTAGCTTGACTACAAGTAAGAACTTTATCAGCATCAGTATAAATCAATAAATTTAACTATAAATTACTCATAAAAAAAACCAAAATTTCTATACAAATAGATAATTTGGTTTTTGATAAGTAAGATCATAATCTTTATCTTTCATATATTTTTCAATAAGAACTACTCGGTCCTCCGCTAAACTTTTCGCAACATCAATAATCCTTTGATTTCTAGAACCTCTAAAATAAAGATCATAACTTTTTTCTTCTTCAATGAATTTTCCATCTACCAAAACATCAATCTCACTAAGTAAGCGCCTTGCTTTTGGCTGAAGCAACATTTGTTCATAAGTAAATCCCGTATAACACCACACAGTAAGACTCATCTCATGAGCAGCTTTGCTAATTTCATAGCAAGCATCCGCCTGACATACAGGATCTCCTCCGGAAAGAGTAAGTCCATCTTGATTTTTTATCTTCTTCAAAGAAGAAATAACCTCATCAACATCAATTAGAGCCCCACCTTGAAAATCATGGGTACCAGGATTATGACAACCAGGACATTGATGGGGACACCCCTGTGTCCAAAGAACAGTTCGAATCCCCTCACCGTCTACGATAGAATCTGGTTGCAATTCCGCTGCTAAGCGAATTTTCATATTATTCACCTTCTTGACGATTTGTAATATCTTTTAATCCAGAATGTTTTATACGATCTCTTTCTTCAGCACGCTTTCCATTATTAAATCTAGAAACATCCCCTGCTAAATACCCTGTAACTCTTCTAATTCTTTCAAATTTTTGTCCTCCTCCTACTATTTTTTCCATAAATATCTCTCCTTCTTTCTTTTTTTATTCATTTTTTTATTCACAACAATTGGTATCAATCGATGTAATCTTTTCTAAAGGTACTCCTTCAAATTCCCGACGACCACATTTTGGACATACATCATTAATGACTCCAACATACCCACAAACAGGATCGCGGTCAACCGGATGGTTAATGGCACCATAACCAATACCAGCTTTTTTCATCACACGAATAACACTCTCAAATGCATCTACATTAGAAGCAGTATCACCATCCAACTCAATATAAGAAATATGTCCTCCATTAGTTAACTCATGATAAGGAGCTTCTTTTTCAATCTTATCTGTAATACTGATATGATAATAAACTGGTATATGAAAAGAATTGGTATAATATTCACGATCCGTAACACCTCTAATTTTTCCATAGATAGCTTTATCAATTCGAGTAAAACGACCAGATAAACCCTCTGCCGGCGTAGCCAAACAAGTAAAATTCAAATTATACTTTTTAGAATTTTCATCGCATCTCTTACGGATAAACTCTACAATCTCCAATCCTAATTTTTGACTCTCTTCACTTTCTCCATGATGTTTTCCTGTAAGAGCTTTTAAACATTCTGCAAGACCAATAAATCCCGTAGATAATGTTCCATGTTTCCATACCTTACGTAACCGATCCGTAGGTTTTAACTTTTCCCCATTAGTCCATACTCCTTGACCTAATAGAAATGGGAAGTTATAGCAATGTTTTCCACATTGTACTTCGAAACGCTCAAGCAACTGATCCCTTACCATATCCATAATTTCACCAAGTTCTTGATAAAATCCCTTCAAATCAGGTTGTTCTCTTTCCTTTAAACAAATACCATACTTAATACCAAGCCTAGGTAAATTAATCGTCGTAAAAGATAGATTTCCTCGTCCTGTAACAACTTCATTATCTGGAGAAGTAACATCTCCTACGACTCTAGTACGACAACCCATATAAGCAATTTCTGTATTTGGATCTCCTTCCTTATAATACTTTAAATTAAATGGTGCATCAATAAAGGCAAAATTAGGAAAAAGTCTTTTAGCAGAAACTTTACATGCTAATCGGAACAAATCATAATTAGGATCTTCTTTATTATAATTAATTCCTTCCTTTACTTTAAAAATAGATACAGGGAAAATTGGAGTCTCTCCTTTTCCTAGTCCTCGATCAGCAGAAAGTAAAAAGTTTTTCACAACCATTCTACCTTCCGGAGAAGTATCCGTACCAAAATTAACAGAAGAAAATGGTACTTGAGCTCCTGCTCTAGAATGCATAGTATTTAAGTTATGAATAAAAGCTTCCATAGCTTGTTGAGTTGCACGATCTGTTTTTTGAAGTGCTTTTTCATAACTCTTTTCAAAAATCTCATGAATTCTACTAGAACCTTTTTGATAATCACTAAATTCTCTAACATCAAATTCAATTGACTCTAACTTATCAATTTCACGAATAATTCTATCAATATTAATTACAGGAAGAAATCCTTCTAAATCCAAAAAATCATAAATAGTCTGTTTAAACTGTTTTTTAAATGTTTTAAGTACTCCTGGTGCTAAATAATAATCAAGTGCTGGAATTGCTTGTCCACCATGTTGATCATTTTGATTCGCTTGAATTGCAATTGCCGCTAAAGAACCATAAGTTGAAATATCCTGAGGAGGTCTAATATATCCATGACCTGTATCAAACCCATTTTTAAAAAGCTTTGATAAATCAATCTGACAACAAGTAGTAGTCCCCATAGCTAAGAAGTCCATATCATGAATATGAATCGTTCCATTATCATGAGCCTCTGCATATTCTTTTTTCATTAAATATGCTTTTGCAAACTCTTTAGAAACAGTTGCTCCATACTGTAACATCGTGCCCATTGGACTATTTCCATCGATGTTAGCATTCTCTCTTTTGGCATCTTCTTCATTTGCTGATTTTAACCCAAGATTTTCTAATGATTTTAAAAACTTATGAGTCTTATTATCTCCAAAGAAAGACTCTCTTGATTGATTTCTTCTTTCCCGATATTCAGAAAAAGATCGATAAACATCATCATATCCTTTACTAGCAAGTTCCCCTTCAATATAATCTTGAATCTCTTCAATTTTAAATCGATTGTTCTTCTCGGCGGCATCACGCTCTATTTTTTTCAAAACAGCTTGATAGACTTTTTGAATATCCTGAGATGTGTATTTACGCATCTTTTCTGACTCATCATCATCCACTTCAACACTATCAAACCCTTTTTTAATAGCTAAAGCGATTTTAGATCCATCAAATTCAACCTTTTTACCATTTCGCTTAATTACAATTAATTCTTCTAATTTATCGCTTACTTCCACCATAATATACCTCCATTGTTCTCACTTTCTAAATCCATTGTAAGATCGAACCAAGCAAAAATCAATACATATTATTTGGTATTTTTTCCTCCTTTTTTTTATTTCGTTGATATATAAAGAAATGAACCATTTTTGAATTTCGTTCGATTGACGACAATTGACAAAATTAGACGTTTTAAAAAAAGCATTTTTAAATTTTTTTATTTTTTTGCTTTTTTAAAATTAAAAAAAGCTTTATTTTTCAACAAAAAGCAAAAAAATAAAAGCAAAAAAAGTAATTTTTAAAAAAAGTAATTTTTATTTTTTTGTATTTTTTTATTTTTTAATATCCGTAGAACCAAAGCCACCACAACGCACGCCAGAAGCCTGATCACAATCTGTAACGAGATATTTTTGAAAGACAACTTGACCAATAACATCTCCTTTTTTTACCTCAATATCATGATCACTACAATTAAAATAAGCAAAGTAAAAATGGCCATCATTATCTGCATTACCATAATAATCAGAATCCACAAGTCCTACACTATTTGCTAACAAAAATCCCTTCTTCGGTCCACTACTACGATTTAGTAATAAAAAACACTCATCCTCCATGCAATACGCTTTTAATCCTGTTGGAATTAAAGTTGGCTTAATACCAGGATAATATTTTGGAATAACAATATCCTCTGCTGCCTCTACATCATAGCCAGCAGAATGAGCTGTTTTTCTAACTGGAATATGGATATCCTTATCTTCATAACCTTTTACTACTTCAAAACCTCTAACCTTCATTATTTTTCTCCTACACTTTCTAATTGATATTTATCACTACCATAAAATTTATATGCTTTCACATATTGTCTAACTTCATCCTTTGTATCTATTAATTGACTATTTAAATCTGCAAGAGCTAAAATCGCAGAATCACTACAAGAAACTCCCTCTACTGCTAAATACTCTTCTTCAGCATAAGGAAATTCAAAATGTTTTTTCCCAATTATTCCCACAAAATTTCCATAAGAATAATAAAGTTGTAAAGTCCTATTCTCTCTTAAAGCAGAAAAAACATTGGGAAATGACTCCACAATTTTAACCTCTTCTTCTGGAAACCTCCAGATAGGCTGCATCCCACGAGATGTTACTTTTAAATATCCCCCACAAATATTTCCATATAATCCGCTCAAAGTTAAAGTATAACCTGATTTCAAAATTTCTTCCATATTATTCTCCCTCCAGAATAACTTGATTATCTATATATAATATTTTCTTATTTTCTTTCAAACTCTTAGCAACATCGATAATTTCTTGATTGCTACTTCCTACATAATGTATCTTTTCACTGGCAAGTTTTAACACAAACTTTCCATCTAATAAAACATCGATATGATTTAAAATATCCTCTAAATTCTTATCTTCCCTAGCTTGTTCTAGCAACTCTTCCCAAGTATATCCTGTATAAAGCCAAATCGTCTTTTCGGGAAATTTTTGAAAAATCTCTACTACTAATTTACGAATTTCCTCTCTATTTCCATAAAAGAGAGGATCTCCTCCGGAAAACGTAATCCCGCTACACCATGGCTTTTCTAACTCATCAAACAATTCCTTTTTGGCAGACTCATCAAATTCTAATCCATCAAAAGGATCCCAAGTAAATGCATTCTGACAAGCATGACAATGATGAGAACAACCTGAAACCCAGAGAACAACACGAAGACCTTCTCCATTTAACATATCCGCTTTCGTAATATTATGGTATCTCATTACATAGACTTCCTTTCTGAAATTTCTGTCATCTTTGCAGAATTAAGCATCGTATCCCCATGCACTCTAGAATAAGACAAATACCCATTCATTCTTTCAATCTTAGTAAGATCACTGCTTCCACAGTTTGGACAAACATCCATATCCAACTCTTCATGACCACAAGAATTACAGTAAGCCAAAGATAAATTAACTCCCTCATAAAATCCTTTTTCCATTGCTCTTTCCACGTAAGTAACCATAGCTTTTGTATTGTAACTCAAATTATAGCGAACATACTGAATTCTTCCCCCTTTACAAAGCTCCCAAAATCTCTCTTCCAAATCTTGTTTTTCGATACCAGAAATATCTTCCCAGACTCCACAATGAAAACTATTAGAAACATACTCACGAGAGCTAACTCCCTCGATAATTCCATACTTTTTCCGAAATTGTTGAATTTGCAATCCACACAAATTTTCTGCAGGTGTTCCATAAATGGCATACAAAATATGATCTTCCTTTTTAAATTTTGTTGTCTTCTCATTAATATACTTCATAACGTTCAAAGCAAACTGCCCATCTTCTACAATACTTTTACCATTATACAAAACTTGTAACTCATTCAAAGCCGTAATTCCAAAAGAAGCTGTTGAAGACCTCAAAACTGGTTCAATAGACTCCTCTGGTTTCAAATGTCCACCATAAAAACCACCCTGACAATAAGCAAGTGGATTCGTAGAAGCTTTTCGTTTAGCCAAATAACGATAAGTACGAAGATGAATATGTCGAATCATTTCCAAATAATAATCTAAAACTTCATAAAAATCTTTTTGCTCTTCCCGAGCCTTAGCTAAAATCATTGGTAAATGTAAAGAAACAACACCAATATTAAACCGCCCAATAAACACTGGCTTATCAGAAGAATCCAAAGGTTCCATCCCACCACGTTCGTACCAAGGAGATAAAAAAGCCCGGCATCCCATAGGAGAGACAATTCTTCCATAGTTCTGATACATCTCTGGCACATAACCTTCTCCACTTAAAGATAAATAATCAGGATACATCGTTTTCTGACTACATTGAATTGCTGCTAAAAAACTATCTCTAAGAATTTTGCCATCACCATGAACCTTCTTATCATATAAAAATACCAATTTAGGAAACAAAGTAGGTCTACGAAATCCTTTTTTACCTTGTCCCTTCCTATGAACATCTAACATAGTTTTGGTAATCATCACCGCAAATTTATCCGTATCTACTCCAAAGGTAAACGTAACAAAAGGATAATCTCCACGACTAGAACTAACCGTATTTAATTTATATTCGATCCCTTGATATCCTTGTTCACACTCCCTAACCGTCTTCTTCCAAGCATATTCTTTTGCTTCTTCCTCATATTCTTTTCCCTTAATATTGAAATATTCTTGATAGTAAAACTCATAACTTTTTTTTGCATACTTTGATAAAATAGTATCTACCTCTGGAACCGTAAATCCTCCATATTGCATGGCAGTTGTATTAATGATAACATCTCCCATCACATGAAAGGCCGTTTGCAATGTTTTAGGTTCTGTATACCAAAGATTACTCATCTCAAAGCCATTTTCCAAAACATGAGCCATATCAAATAGACAACAATTCATCGTATCACGTCTAGCACTCATATCATGAATATAAATATATCCATCTTTACAAGCTTCAATCTCAGATGCAGTCAAAAAGAATTTCTTATAAAGCTCTTTGTTTAAACTATTATAAATTAAACATCTCTGCGTCGTAACCAAAGCACTATCCATATTAGCACATTCCTTATCCCCAATATAAGTAATCACTTGTGCTTTCTTATAAACCTTATCTAACATATGAACAATATCTTTTTTATAATCACGATATTCTCTATAACTCTTAGCTACCAATGGATTTACTTGTTCTAAAGCAATTTCGCAACAGCTATGCACTTGTTCTACGGTAGGATGAGTCGTTTGTGTATTCAATAAATCAACAACAATGCAAACGATACGCTCCAAAGCATCTTCCGTCAATTTCACCATGACTCTCTCTGCACTAGCACATACAGCCCTCTTAACTCTCATCGGATCAAACTTTTCTAAATTACCATTCTTTTTTATAACCATAATTTTCCTATCCATACGCTTACTCCTATCTTATATATTTTCTATTTTATAATAAAATAAGAAAAAAAAACAGTTGCATTTGCAACAATAAAGAAAATTTGCTACAATCAAAAAAGAGGTGTAATTATGATTGCGATCATCGAAAAAGAAAATTTCATAAATTTTAAAAAAGAATTAAAAGGCTGCACAAATATCAAAAGAAAAACATTTCATAACAAAGAACTCATAGTAAGCTATTCACCAATCCAAAAAAAAATAGGCTTAATTAATTATGGAAAGGCTGAAATCATAAAAACAGACAAAGATGGAAACACAACAATTATGAGAGATTTAAAAGAAAATGATATTTTCTCCAATCTATTTTTTCAAGATTCAGAAGATGAAATATATATTACTAGTAATGGAGAGACAGAAGTATTCTTTATCGACTATTATAATATTTTAAAAAATTGTAATAAAAACTGTCCTTTTCATAATAATTTAATAGTAACATTATTCGACTTATTAATACTAGATAACAAGGAGCAAAATGAAAAGATAGAACTATTATCAAAACGTAGCGTAGAAGAAAAAGTATTATTTTTCTTAAAAAAAAGGATGAATGAACAACACATCTTTAAAGTAACCACCTCCTATAAAGCAATCGCAGAATACTTATTTGTAGACAGATCCAATCTAATGAGAGAATTAAAAAAAATGGAAAAAAAAAGATTGATAGAAAAAAAAGGAAAAACAATTAAAATTTTATCCTAATTGTTTTTCTATTCTTGTAAGTATTTTTTGGTGAAAAGATTGATATTTTAATTTATCTTGATAGAGCATTTCATAATAATAGGCATCAGACTTCCTAAAAACTTCATACATTTCCGAATCCTTAAAAAGATCCTCTGCAAAAAACAAATGATCAGAATCTAAAACCACCAATTCTCCTTCTGGTAAAATAGTAGAACTATCCTCCCCAATCAATCCTCTGGTAGCAGGATCAAAAGAAAGAACCTTGGCATAATGGTACGTATTATCTTTTAAAAGAATACCTACATTATCTATAGAGATATCTATCCAAATAATTCCTTGGGAACGAAGAGAATCATATAAAGAATATAATTCAAAAGTAGAAGGAATAAAATTAGTGTCCACTTTTTCTACCACTTCTAACGTACCACTAATAGGACTAACATCTTTTAAATTAACACGAATTAATGACTTTAAAATATGTGGATCATTTGGAATATGATAACAAAGACGCTCATCACCTAACTTTAAAACTTTACTACCAATTTCTATCAAATCAGAAAAAGAACCTGAGGATAGTTTTTTTATATCAATATACCGTAAATTTTCTGTCTGTAAAATTTCATCTACAAGCATAGTTAAAAGAGACATTAAATCAGATAATTCCTCTGGAGTATAAATATATCCAAGCTGAGTACCTAATAAAAAAGAAATATATTCTTCTTTATGCTCTTCCAAATAAGAATTTAACAAATCTCTATTTTCCTCTTCAATAAAACCTTCTTGAGAAGCCATAGAAAAAAAACAATCCGCAGAAAGTTCTTGAGTCAATTCTAAAAAATGTTGATTAATAAATTGCTTTCTTTGAAATTTTTCCGGAATTTTAAAAAAATTAACTTTCAAAGTTTTGAGTAACATCGGAGTATTGTGAATAAGAAATGAATACATATCATTATGTCTACATAATTTCTCTAACATAAAAGGCAAATCGATACTAATACAACCTAATAAAATAGATTCAAAATGCTCCTGTACAACCTCCGTAACTAAAGAACTATCTCCCCCTTGATTATATAAATCTACAAAAAACTGAGAATTAATTCTACGTTGGAGAAAAGAATTCTTTAATTTCCGAACAATTTCTTCTTTACTCATTCTACGTTCCCCCCTTAAATTCACAACCGAATAAAGATATAAAGCAGTCCTATTATAGCATAGAAAAAGAAAAATGCAAATAAAAAGATTAGCGAGGAAGTAAACTCAAGCTAACCTTTCCTTTTTCTAAAGAAATATCATCCACATAACAATCCACAATATCACCAACACTAACAACTTCACTAGGATGTTTAATATATTTATCCGTAAGTTTTGAAATATGAGCAAGACCATCATTATGAAGACCAATATCGATAAATGCTCCAAAATCAACCACATTACGAACCGTACCTTGCAATTTCATACCAACCGTTAAATCTTTAATATCTAAAATATCACTGCGAAGTAATGGTTGAGGCATCTTATCTCTAGGATCTAAATTAGGTTTCTTTAAAGATAAAATGACATCTTCTAAAGTATATTGATCCGTACCTAACTTTTCTTGATAACGATGAACATCTATCTTATTTAACTTATCAATCAATTCTAAAGTGCCTATATCACTAACAGTAAATCCTAAATCTTTTAATAAATTCTCTGCTACATCATAACTCTCAGGATGAATTGCTGTCTTATCCAAAGTATTATCTCCATCTAAGATACGTAAAAAACCAATTGCTTGTTCGTAGGTTTTATCCGTAAGTAATTTCTTCTTACGAATCTCATCACGAGATACAATCTTTCCTACTTTTTCACGATATTCAATCAACTTTTGACAAGTTTTCTTAGTAAGTCCTGATACATAACTAAGTAGTGAGCTAGAAGCTGTATTTACATTGACACCAACACTATTAACACACTTCTCAACAACAAAATCCAAAGAACTAGAAAGCTTTTTCTGGCTAACATCATGCTGATAAAGTCCAACACCAATTCCTTCTGGTGGAATCTTTACAAGCTCTGCCAAAGGATCTTGAATACGTCTACCAATACTAACAGCACTACGTTTCTCAATTTCCAAATCAGGAAACTCCTCTGCGGCAATTGGTGAAGCACTGTAAATAGAAGCACCTGCTTCAGAGACAATTGCATACTTACAATCTAGGTGATACTTATGAATCATATCAGCACAAAACTTTTCAGACTCTCTTGATGCTGTACCATTACCTATCGCAATTATATCAACATGATACCTTTGAATTAACTGTACGACAACTTCCATAGACAAGCGAATTCTATCTTCACTATTACTATTTAAAAAAGGTTTAATCACCGTAGAATCCAAATACTTTCCGTTCTTGTCAATAACAGCTAACTTACATCCATTAACAAATCCCGGATCAAAGGCAAGAACTACTTGTTCTTTCATAGGAGGAGTAAGTAATAGTGCCTCTAAATTCTTTCCAAAGTTATCAATTGCTGCTTCCTCACCTTTCTCTGATAATTCTGCTCGAACTTCACGTTCGATCGAAGGAGCAATTAATCTTTTATAAGCATCTTCTATTGCTTCTTTAATACTATCTACTACAAAAGATTTTTCATTCTTAATAATCTTCTTCTCTAAAAATGTAAGAATACCATCTTTATCGACTTCAATAGAAACAGTTAATACTTTCTCTTTCTCCCCACGATTAAGTGCTAACACCCGATGAGGTTTAATCCATTTTACTGGTTCACTATAATCATAATACATTTCATATACTTTCCCCTCATCTTCTGCATTCTTCTTTATTTTAGAAGTAATGATTCCATTCTTATAAAAATAACTACGAATCCACTTACGATAACTGGCATTATCACTAATCCATTCAGCAATAATATATTTCGCACCAGTAATTGCATCATCCACACTTTGAACTTTATCTTTCACAAACTTAAAAGCCATCTCTTCTAAACTACCAGTAGTAGGAAAACTCATCATCATTTTAGCCAAAGGTTCAAGTCCTAAAGCGATTGCTTCTGTTGCTTTTGTTTTTTTCTTTTCTTTATAAGGACGATATAAATCTTCCACATCTACTAATTTCGTACAATTCATAATAGAATTCTTTAATTCATCTGTAAGCATACCTTTCTCATCAATCAACCGAATCACATCTTCTTTTCTCTTTAACAAATTGACTTGATATAGATATACCTCATTAATAGAGCGAATCGTCTCTTCATCCAAAGCACCTGTTGCTTCTTTACGATATCGTGCAATGAAAGGAACCGTATTTCCTTCCCCAAGTAAAGATAAAACAACTTCCACTTGTTTATCTGTAATATTTAAATTATTTGCTATTTCTTTTATTATAAATTCATTCATCTATGATACCTCCATTTAGCATACTAATTTTATCATGAAATCAAAGAAAAAGAAAGCATCTCCTCTTTCAAAATACTCTCTTTAATAACCATATCTTAATATCTCAAATGTCACATTATAAGAAACTTCATCTTGATAAGCCAAAGCTTCACTAGCATAGAGCAAATCAAATAAAAATGTTTTCCCATGGCCAATAGAGCCGCCACGATCTAAAACAATTCCTAAAAATTCACTCAATCTAGAATTTTTCACTCTAACAATCGTTCCAAATGGATATTGAGAATCTCCCGCAAGAATTCGTACGCTTCCATAAGTAGGATCAGAATAAAAAATCGTTCCATCCCCTACGTACTTCCCACTCGCTAAATACCCTGAACAACCAATACAATCAGGACCATATCCACTCATCTTCCCAATTTGAGTTTCTAAAACATCACTGACAACGGAAACCGGTTCTTCTTCCTGGGAAAGAAAAGACTCCTCTTCTGTAACTATAGAAGAAGTAGTAGCGCTCTCCTCCACCTCTACAGTTGATAAAGCATCCTCCACTTCAGCAGAAGTAGACTCCTCCTCAGCTACAACCTCTTTTATATTCTTTAAAATTCCACTTTGTAATTGTCTAACAGCAACATCAGTAGCAATGGTTTTACTCTTTTTAGGAACAACTCCAATAAATAAAACCACAGATAAAAGAAGTATAAGTAGACAATTTACACCGTAAACAAAATACTTCATATCAATCTCCTTACACCTAATAGTGTAACACAACTAATGTAAATTTACAACATTTGACAAAAATTAGCAAAACAAAGTGTCAACTAACGATATCTTTGACAAGTATAGCCAGAAGCTTTCATAATTCTTTCGATCTCGTCAATATTTTGCAAGTTTTCAAATTCCGGATAAGTTCCCCCCGCTTCGATATAAGCCGTAGTAACATTTTCCCTATTAAGAGAAGCATAACTAAATTCCTGTTGAGAAAACACCGTACTATTAGACAAGTCGCAACTAACGTAAACTCCTTCTAAATTTTTAGTAGCTTGTTCTAACGTTTCGCATTCATTTAATAAAGAAGTTAATTCATCTTCATCCGCAGTAATATCCCCTCTAGTACTAACCGAATAAGTCAAAGAATTCAAACGACTCTCAGAGAAACCAAAACGACTTTCATAAGTAATATCAAACTTACTAGTAGTAGATTCCATCTCGCAAACCAAATCTCCTGTAGTAATAATTGGTTCCTTAGATTGCTGCCATTCAGCTCGTAAAACAGCCATATACTCACTAATATTCGGCAAAAAATAAACCAAAAGGCCTAAGCCAACAAACAAAAGAAAAGTCATAATATACCGAAAATTACTTTCTTCTTTTCTCTTCTGTTTATCTAACTGCTTACGAGCCAATTCCTGACTCTTAGCAAACTCCTTTGCTTTTCTTGCTTCTTCTGCAGCTTTTTCACGATTTTTTTGTTCATTCATTTTTGCCACCTTCTTTTGCTCTGCAAGCTGTATGGCTTCTTGTTTTTTTCTATTTTCTTCTTCCAAACGCTGAGCGATTGCTTGATTTTTTGCTTGAATCTTCTGTTGCTTTTCTAATTGTTTCTGTCTCTGTCTTTCTTCTTTTGCTAATTGTTTTGCTCTAAGAACTTCTTCCTTGGCTTTTTGTTTAGCCCGCAACATCTCTTCTTTGGAACGCAATGCCTCTTCTTTCGCCAATTGTCTAGCTTGTTCTTGCTGTTCCCTAGCCAACTGTTTGGCCTTTTGTGCATCATCCTTAGCCTTTTGTCTTGCTTGCATCTCAGCAACCTTTTGTAATTGCTTCTGCTTATCTGCCTCTATCTTAGCCAATCGACGTTGTTCTTCAAATTGCTGCTTTTCCATCAATTTCTTTTGTTTTTCTGCCTCTTTTAATTCTTTCTCTGTAGGTCCCTTTTTCGCTTCAACAGACGAAGATGGAGTAAAAATTAAATTAGCACTTTCCTTCTTCATCTCCTCCAATAAATTTTGATCTACCATACCAGAATTTTGTAAAGCTAATAATAACTCTGATTCCTTCTGACGATAATCTGCTTCTAATGCCTGTTGAACTTCTTTACTCACATTATTCGCAGGATTTTGACTTTCACGAAGTCGTTGTAATGCCGCTTCTTTTACCCGTTGCATCTGCTCGATTAAAGCCTGCTGATCTCCATGAACAACGGCCGATACATCTTCAGAAGAAATCAAATTAGAAACCTTTTTTTCACCAGAAGCCTGTTCATTTACTTGATTTGTAGTATTATTTGTTGGATCCACATAACCACACCCTTTTATCTTAATCGATTAATTTGCTCCTGAAAGTCATCAGCTTCAACAATATAACTGCCTGCAGTTAAGATATCAGCCATCCGACATTCGCTCTTTGTAACTTCTGTAATGCCCCCATCTATATTAATTATAACCGAAGAATGATATTCATTCAATAACGTCCGAACTTCTTCTATCTTATTTTTTGTCTCCGGTAAAAAAGCTTGTCCCCCTTGACCAGGTTCCACACTCATAATCAAAATCATATCCACATACGGTAAATAAGGAACTAAAGAAGAAACCTTTGTATTTGGACTAAGTGCCAATCCTGCTTTAATAGAATAGGCATGAATTAACTCCAAACAATCTAAAATATCATGACCGACTTCTACATGGAACGTAATATATTCCGTATTTAGTCCAGCATACAAAGGAATATATTTTATAGGATCTTCTACCATCAAATGAACATCCAAACGTTTAGAAGTATACTTATAAATATGTTTCATTTCTCGAAAAGGCATAGTCTTCTTTTTTACAAACTTTCCATCCATAATATCCACATGAATAAAATCGACATTTGTTTCATTTAATTTTTTCAAATCACGAACTACATCCTTACTACTCAAAAAAGAAGCACTGATCTTCATTTTTCTTCCTCCCCAATAAACTTCAAATAATTTTGATAACGACTACTCATAATATGATTCTCAAAAACTGCCCTTTTTACTGAACATTCTTCCTCCTTAGTATGAGTACAATTTTTGAACGGACAAGGAAATTGCTGAAATTCAATAAAAGCCTCTCGAATATCATCCTTAGAATATCCATAAAAATCTAAAGCGGAAAAACCAGGTGTATCCATCACTTTACCATCATATAATTCAAATAACGAAACAACTCGCGTAGTATGTTTTCCTCTTCCCAAAGCCAAGGAAACCTCTCCTGTTTCTAAATTCCAATCAGGATTTAACCGGTTTAACAAAGTACTTTTTCCTGCTCCTGTTTGCCCTGTAAAAACACTTGTTTTCCCACGAATTAATTCTTTAATTTTCTCCAAATCTTGATTAGAGACAACAGAATAACCAAGTTGACGATAATAATTTAATTGTTGATAAACATCCGCTAACTGCTCTTGCGTTAATAAATCCTCTTTTGTAATACAAATGACGACAGAAACATGATGTATCTCCATCAAAACAATAAGCCTATCAAGTAAAGATAGAGAAAAATCAGGATGAATTAGACTAGTAATCAAAAAAGCTTGATCAATATTACTAACTCTTGGTCGACAGAATTCATTTTTTCTAGGAAGAATTTTCTCAATAACCTTTTTCTCAGGATGAAAAATAACATAATCACCAACCAAAGGGACGATATGATCTTTTCGAAAAATCCCCCTACACTTACAAAGATATAATTCACCATCACAACTAACCACATGTAAGTCACTAATAATTTTTATAATTTGTCCCTGCATAAATCTCTCCTAAAATACTATTCAGTAGTAGTGTCTTCTTCATCATCTACAGATGGTTCCTCACTAGGAGTAGACGAAGGAGTTGGTGTTGAATCTTCTTCTGGTTTTTTAGCAACAACAACCTTCAAAGTAGTTCCTCTAACAATTGGACTACCAGCAGCCCTAGACTGACTAATAATCTTCCCTTCCTCATATTGAGTCGTCTCCTGATAACTTGTGCTAATAATCAATCCATACTTACTGCAAAATGCCTCTGCATCATCAATACTCCAACCTTCAGCATTCATATCAGGAAAAGTATCAACAATATTAGGAATATATAAAATAATAGAATCTCCCTCTTTTACCTCACTACCAGCAGCCAAAGACTGTCCAATAATTTCCTGCTCATCATACTCTTTAGAAGTATCTGTTGGATCTTTCTTCTCTACAGTAACATTTAACCCATATTTTGTCTCTAAAATAGTTTGAACTTCAATATAATTCATTCCCACATAATTTTCGATCTCATAAGTCTCTTCTCCAGATGATTTATAAATCGTTACTTTGGTACCCTTTTTAACACTTCTACCAGCCTCTGGATCCGTTCTAGTAACACGGTTCTTTTTAATTTCCGAAGAAGGTTCTAACTGAATCTTCGTACGAACTTCTAATCCTAATTCTTGCAACTTTTTCTCACAAGAACTAACTTGTAATCCCGAACAACTCGGAACCGTTACTGGTTTTGCACTAGTAAATAATGGTACTACAAAGAAAGTGATGATCAATCCCAATAGGAGTAAACCAAAAACAATCGCTAAAATAATAATAATTTTCTTCTTTTTTCGATCCCCTTTATCTTCAATCTTCGTAGCGATCTCTTCCTCTTCAGAATCTTCTGTCTCTTGCTCTAAATTTTCTAGTTTTTTCAATTTCTTCGTATTTTCAGATTCATGTTCAGGATATTTATACTGATATGGTTCTTCATCCATCCGATCATCATCTAAAGCGGTAAGTAAATCCTCATGCATACTTCTCGCATCATCATAACGATTCTTTGGATTCTTAGCCGTTGCCTTCAAAATAATATTTTCAATGCTTTGCGGAATTGCTGGATTTTCTTCTCTCAAACTCGGTAGAGGATCTCTCATGTGTTTCAATGCAATCTCCACAGCATTATCCCCACGGAATGGAAGACTACCAGTCAATAATTCATAGAAAATAATTCCCATAGAATAAATATCGCTTTTAATCGTAGAACCTTTTCCACTAGCTTGTTCTGGAGGTAAATAGTGAACAGAGCCCATAACAGAATTCGTCTGCGTAAGTTGGGTAGAATTCAAAGCCATAGCAATACCAAAATCAGTAATTTTGATTTGTCCATCATCTTTAATCATAATGTTTTGTGGTTTCAAATCACGATGAATAATATAAGAGTCATGTGCATGTGCCATTCCATCCGTAAGTTGTAACATAATATCAATTGCTTCAGATAAAGTCAGACTTCCACGCTTTTTCAACAATTGTTTTAAAGTCTTCCCTTCCACATACTCCATAACAATGTAATAAAGACCATCATCTTCTCCAACATCATACATTTCAACAATATTAGGATGTGCCAAAGAAGAAGCAGACAAAGCTTCTCTTTGAAAACGGCGAACAAACTTTTCGTCATTAGATAAATCGCCTCTTAATATCTTAATTGCTACATTCCGATCTAAAATCGTATCATATCCAAGATAAACATTTGCCATTCCACCTTCGCCAATAGAACGAATTATTTCATAACGATCATTAATTCTTTGCCCCTTTGTTATCACTCATTGTCACCTTCTTCTTCACGAACTAAGTACGCAACCGAAATATTATCTGTTCCACCCCGATTATTTGCTTTTTGTATCAATTTAATCACTTTATCTTCTACTGCGCCTTCTCCTAATAATATCTTTTCAATCTGCTCTCGATCTAGCATATTCGTAAGTCCATCACTAGAAAGTAATATTTCTGTAATATCCATATCACAATCAAAAATATCAACATCAATTTCCAAAGAAGCTCCCAAAGCTTTCATCAAAACATTTTTTTTAGGGTGAACACTAGCCTCTTCTTTAGTTAACTCTCCAGCACTAACTAATAAATTAACCAAAGTATGATCATAGGTTACTTTATGAAGATGATCATCCTTCATAACAAAACCACTAGAATCGCCTACATTACCAAACAATAAATAATCTTTGGATAATACCGCCAAAACCAAAGTAGTTCCCATCCCTTTACTTTCTGGATGAGTCTTTTCATACTGAAAAATAAGAGTATTAATTTCATCTACCGCATTACGAATCCAATTAACAGCATCCACCTTACTCATATTAAAAAAAGACTCTTTAAAATGTTTTCCTAAATAACTAATAGCAATAGAACTAGCAATCTCTCCAGCAGAATGACCTCCCATTCCATCAGCAATCGCCATAAGATAATCATTCCCATTATTTTTAACAATGATAACGCTATCTTCATTATGATCTCTTACTTTACCAGCATCTGTCAAATAAAAAGATTTCATACGTCCTCCTTCTTGCTTCTAAGTTGACCACAAGCAGCACTAATATTACCACCAAATTCTTTTCTAATTGTGACATTTATCTTATTCTTTTTAAGTATATCATAAAATCTCATAATTTGAATAGTACTACTTCTCTTAAATTCAAAATTATTTGTTTCATTATATGGAATTAAGTTAACATAACAATTCATTCCTTGAATTAATTTACTAAGTTCTAAGGCACAATCCGAAGAATCATTGATTCCCGCTAATAAAATATATTCAAAAGTAATCCTACGATTAGTCTTTTCAATATACTGCCTCAACACAGGAATTAATTTCTTTAAAGGATAGACTTTATTAATTGGCATAATCTGATCACGAATCGAATCATTAGGAGCATGCAAACTAATAGCTAAATTAAATTGAAATTCTAACTTACTAAACTCTTCAATCTTTGGAATAATTCCACAAGTAGAAACGGTAATATGTCTAGCACCGATAGCAAGTCCTTTAGGATGATTGATAATCTTTAGAAAAGAAATCAAATGATCATAATTATCAAATGGTTCTCCAATTCCCATAACCACAACATGACTTACTCGCTGCCCAAAATCTTCTTCAATCATCAATATCTGTAAAACCATCTCATAAATCTCCAAATTACGAACCCTTCTACGTCGCCCAGACTCACAAAAAGCGCACCCCATATTGCAACCAACTTGACTAGAAACACAGACACTATTTCCATAATCATGTTTCATTAAGACTGCTTCCACATGTTCTCCGTCAAAAAGTTCAAACAAATATTTACAAACATCCACATCACGTTCTACTCGAACAATCTTTAATGACTCCAAACAATAATCTTTCTCCAACTGTGCAAGTATTTCCTTTTTTATATTTGTAACATCAGAATAAGAATGAATCCTTTTTTCATAAAGCCAAGAAAACAATTGCTGAGCATGAAATTTCCTAGATCCAATAGATAAAAAATACTCTTCCATTTCTTCTAAGGTTAACCCGTAGATATGCTTCATAACATCACTCCAAAATCTCCTCTATATTATAACATATTCAAAAGAAAAAAAGCACTAAACAGGGCTTTCTATCTCCTCTACTTGACCAAAATTAGTATAATCTAAAATAATCTGAAATTGATTCTGACAAATTCCTAAGAATTTACCATAACTACTAAGATCAAATAATATATGATCTAAATTACCATCCGTATCCGTATTTAAAGTAATAGTATTAGGAACATCGGAAATATCTATTTGTTCCTGCTGCATCATTTCAATCAATGTAGCAGTAGCAATTTGGAATTGATACATCTGCTCTCCTGAAGAATAACTTGTCATAGAAAGATAAGTAGATTTACTAAGAATCACTTCAATTTGTTCAATTGTCAAAAACTCCTCATACAAATATGGATTTTCTGTTTTTACCCATAAAAGATTATTTTGCAAAAAGAAAGAATTATTCTCCCGATAATAACTACGTTCTCCGTAAAAATCTGTTAATGTAAATAAACTCTTACTTCCATTCTGGCTTCCTTGATAAGTAGAAGTCTTCTCATCAATTAAGATTTGATATTGAAATTGGTAATTTCCTTGCGTAATCGCTTCAATAGAAAAAGCATTATTAGTTCCCTGATCATAACCGGTACCAAAAACCTCTCCTCTAGGAGAAAGTCGAACAATTAGAATAAAAATCAAAAAGAAAAGAAAATATCCTACAAAAAATAAAATCCCTTTTCCTCTAGGTGTCTTATACAATTCTTTAATAAGATCGGCAAATTTTCCAATCTTTCCTTTTTCTTTTTCCATCACTGAAGCTCCTTACCTACAATGTCTCTGTTTTGTAACCCACAAATATAACTACTAGCACTCATTCTCTTTTTCCCAAATGGTTTGATCTCTGTTAGAATAATTTCTCCATCCCCTGTTGCAACACCAATTCCCTCTTTACATAAACGAGTAATAAATCCGAATCTAGTATTAGAAGTAGGACGAGTAGATATCAAAGAAGCATAAACTTTCATCTCTTGACCATCAAATAATAAATATGCCCCTGGAACTGGAGATAACCCTCGTATCTGATTAAAAATTTCTCGTGGCGTTTTAGAAAAATCAATATGTTCTTCCGCCCGTTGAATATTATAAGCATAAGTTGCTTCCTTAGAATCTTGAGCAATCCGCTTATTTTTTCCTTGAATAATATCTGGTAAAGTTTCTAATAAAAGTTCCTTTCCCAATAAACTTAAGCGATCATGAAGGGTTTCTAAATTATCACTATCCAAAATTTCAGTTTTCTTCTGAGAGATAATATCCCCCTCATCCATACCAACATCCATATACATTATAGTAATACCAGTTTCATGATATCCATCAATAATCGCCTTATGAATAGGAGCTCCTCCCCTAAGTTTAGGAAGTAAAGAAGCATGAACATTAATGCAACCATACTTAGGATACTCTAAAATAGTTCGAGGTAAAATTTGCCCATAAGCACAAGTAACAATAATATCTGGAGAAAAAGACAAAATATCCTCGTATTCTTCTTTGATTTTGTGTGGTTGCAAAACAACAATCCCAGAGCGCAATGCAACTTCTTTCACAGGAGTAGCAACGACTCTCTGATGTCTTCCCACTTTTTTATCCGGTTGACTAACAACGGCTACAACATCATAATGCTCAATCAATCCTTCTAATACCGGAACAGCAAAATCTGGAGTTCCCATAAAAACAACGCGTAATTTTTCCATATTATATTCCCCCACTCGTCATAATTATCGTTAAAATAACACCTAACGTAATCAATAAAGAACCAAGTAAAAACAAAAGAGAAACTTTCCCATAAGAATTAGCTAAATTTTCTTTCTCAAACTTTAAAGTAGGATAATCATACTCTTTTTGAGACTGTAAAGCACGTTGGAATAAAACCTTATAATTAGGAATCTGGATTAAGAAAAAAGAATCCCGCTCTAACTTCTGAGAAACCAAAACCTGCGATTCTCTAGAAGCCATAACCTTCTCGATAGCTTCACCCAAATTAACAGAATCACAACTTGCAATAATCTCATTGATATCTTTTAAAGAGTTTAATCCCAAAACTTCTCTTTTAATCGCTAACAAATGAATATGAGTAGTATTCTTTCTTAGTAGTTTCCATTCATCAAAACAAGTCTTAGTTACAATTCTACGCTCTATATCAGAAAATTTCAATTTTTTCATCATCTTAGTTAAATTATTAAAACATCCATAATAATCATTTCTAAAATAAGCATCCCTACTATAGCCAGAAGTTCTCATACATTCATTATCACATAATAAATGATAAAAATACATAGGAGAATTTACAGCATAATAACAACCCATTAAAAAACTATCCGTAAAGGAAACACCATTTTCATGAAACGTCTTATTCATAATTTGCGAAATCCCATGTTTTTCAAAAATTCGATCTACTTCGATAAATTTCGCATATAAATTAGAATAATGTTCAGGAAAAAAACCATCCCGATCAATTTCTGAACGATATGCTCCAGAAAATCCATGAAAAAGATATCCTTCCACAACATAAGTTTCATAAATATATCGTAAAATTCTCTGCTTATTCTCCGTTTTCTCTCGATCAAAAATTCCTAACTTTAAAGCACAAGTTTTTCCCAAAATTTTATAAATACCAAACTGAATATCATGAAAATTATCAATTTTTTTGATTAACTTATCCAGTTGTTCTATATAATCATCTAAATATAAATCATCACCAATAACAATCTGATATTTATACAAAGCATCTAAAAATAAGAAAAAAGGCTGTTCTACATCTGTAAAACATTCATAATTGACAGAAGCTTGAACTTTCTTTTTATTATAACAAGGATGATTAATAATCGACTCAATTAAATCACAAACATCTTTTCGACGTAAAATTTTATCTAACAAGAGCATCACCACCCAACTTCAATTCTCCCTTTAATTCATTAAAATCCACGAAATAATATAATAAGCACAACCAACAATTGCGATGATTGCCAAAACAATCAAAAGAGCACGCAAAAACGGATTATTTCTATCCCAATAACTATCATTCTTCTTAGCGGCATTTTTCATAACTCGATCAAATTCCTGCTGATTTCTCTCATTAGGAATCATACTTTTCTCAAGATCATCAGGTTGTCTATCATTCATAAAAGTCACCTCTATTCTCAATAATAGAATATCATAATTTTTTAAAAATGACTAGGATTAAAATCAACATCTACTTTAATTCGATGATCACTTTTATAATGTTGTAATATTTTTTCTAAAATTTCTGGTAAATTTTCTAGTTGTTTATACTTTATAATAATCCCATATCGATAAATGCGATTCATTTTAAAGATGATATTAGGAGAAGGTCCTAATAAAATCATATGGGGTAAATTTCTCTCTAAAGAACGATAAATCTTAGATGCTTCTTTTTCCACATAAGAAGAATCCCTTCCACTAATCCGAAGAGAACATAAATAATAATAAGGGGGATATTTTAGTTGCTTACGAATCTCCATTTCTTTTTGATAAAAGCCAAGATAATTATGAGTTTTAGTATATTGAATAGCATAATGATCCGGATTAAAAGTCTGAATCATTACTTTTCCCTCTTTTTTGCTTCTACCACTTCTTCCTGCTACTTGAGAAAGAAGAGAAAAAGTATTTTCACTGCTTCGAAAATCAGGAATATTCAAACTAGTATCAGCATTAATAACCCCAACTAAGGTAACATTTTCAAAATCAAGTCCTTTGGCAACAATCTGGGTACCAAGTAAAATATCATATTCATGACTCCGAAAAGCATCGATCATTTTTTTATGAGCACCCTTCCGGCTAGTAGTGTCAACATCCATTCGAAGAACTTTAGCATAAGGAAGTAAAACAGAAAGTTCCTCTTCAATCTTCTCCGTACCAACGCCCAAATCAGAAAGACTCTCCTCTTTACAATTAGGGCAAACTTTTGGTAAAGGAGTAGCATATCCACAATAATGACAACGAAGCATATGATTACTCTTATGATAAGTTAACGTAATATCACGATTAGGGCACTTAATCGTATTCGAACAATTTTTACAGGTAACAAACGTAGAAAAACCTCGACGATTTAAAAATAAAATAACTTGCTCTCCTTGCTCAATACAATATTGAATTTCATTTAACAAAGTAGTGGTAATATGATATGGAGTTTTTTTCACTTCCTGATTCATATCGATAATTTGAACATTAGGAAGCTCTCTTCCATTGACACGATGTGGCAAAGATAAAAAATGATAAACGCCCTTCAAAGCACGAGCCATAGATTCCAAAGAAGGAGTAGCGCTTCCCAAGACAACAGGGCACTGATGACGTTTAGCTCTCATAATAGCAACATCTTTTGCTTGATATCTAGGAGAAGGATCACTTTGTTTATATGAATCACTATGTTCTTCATCAATAATAATCATCCCAATTTGATCAAACGGAGCAAAAATCGCACTACGCGCACCAATAACAATTTTTGCCTCTCCCCTTGCAATCCTTCGCCACTCATCATACTTTTCCCCCTCCGAAAGTGCAGAATGAATTGCTGCAATCTGATCTCCAAATCTCCTTTGAAATCTCTCCACCATTTGCGGAGTCAAACTAATTTCTGGAACTAGCATAATACTATTTTTACCTTGCTTTAAAGCACCATCAATCAACTCCATATAGACTTCTGTTTTCCCACTACCAGTAACCCCATATAACAAAGAAACCGAAAAAGAAGGAAATGAGCGAACCTGATCTACCACCTTTTGTTGCTCCAAGGTCAACTGCTTACACTCTCGAATAGGCTCCTGATAATTTCTACGATACTCTTCTTTTTTTACCTCTAATAAAATATTTTTCTTGACCAAAGTATGAAGACTACTAGCAGAAATCTGAGTTAATCTCTTCTTAGAAACTTCTTTTTCTTTTTGACACAATTGAATAATTTCTAACTGCTTTGGTAAAAAAGAAAAAGAAGAAAGATCGATAGAATTCAACCGATAATAAGAAACGACTTTTTTATTCACCACACTACCATTTTTTGCCTTCAATGCCTTTGGAAGCATCACTTGATAGCAACTAATCAAAGGAGCCAAAGTGATTTTTTGAATTTTTTTACCAAGTTCTAATAATTCTTCATTCAGGACAATATCCTGATCAACAATACGAATAATTTCTTTTAAATCTTTAGCACTAGTAGAACTATCTTTAATTTCCAAAACAAAACCTTCTAAAGTTTGTCTACCAAATGGGACCTCAACACGAATCCCTTTTTTTATAAAACCACAAAGTGCACTTGGAACCAGATAATCAAAGATACGATCCACACTCTTACTAGCAACCTCTACTAACACTCCGATAATCAAAAAATCACCTCCTCTACTTAAATTATACCAGAATAACATAAAAACCCCAAAAAAAAGAAGGATAAATCATCCTTCTATAAAATTAATGATTAATCATATGTTATCGTATTTCCTACAGCAGTTCCGGATTTAGCAAATCCAACACCCTTAATATATGTTTTATTACCAACCTTATCACTAATGACAATATCAACATATTTACCCTTAGGTGAAGCATCACTACAGAATCCTTCACGACATGTTTTATTGGCACCACAATTATTATCATAATTATACTTATTTGTAACACCATTAATTTTAACTTCTGCTTTAAAATGTCCATATCCAGATTGAGCATCCGAAATCTCTAAAGCTGCCCTAAATTTATAAACATGAGGACCCGTACAAACTTTATTCGTCTGTGGAGAGAATTTAACCGTAGGTGGCGTCTTATCTACATAAACATTAGCCTTACAAGTAGTAGAATTACCCGCATTATCGGTAAGTGTAACATTTCCCTTCTTAGTTGTTGTCGTAAACGTCTTACTAGTAGGATTTGCTTTACAACCGCTTCCTCCAGTATCACTACAAGCAACCTTAATAGTACGATCATTTCCTGTCCAAGTAGTACTAGCACCACTAATATTTCCACAAGATGGTTTTTCCGTATCAATTCTAAAATAATACTTACTACTCCATGCACTTGCATTTCCTACTTTATCGACTGCACGAATACAGAAAGTATGATTTGCATTGGCTGCATTATTTAATGGATAAAGATAAGAAGAACTCAAATTGTCAGATTTTTCTCCAGTACAACCACTAGAATATTCATAATGATCAACGCCAGATTGACTATCTTCAGCATAAAAGCTTCCCCACCATAGCTTTTGATTCGTCCAAGCAGCAGTATTCGAACGCACCGTACCAGAAGAACTACCAATTCGAATGACAGAACTTGGTACAGAAGGAGCAGTCTTGTCAATTCTAAAGGTAGAGGCACTAGACCATGGGCTAACAGCTCCGACTTTATTTACTGCACGAAGACAATAACTTTTATTCATATCAATCTGATACAAAGTACCATTCGCCACAT